>NZ_CP116899.1:0-342083 GCF_030997045.1 Microbulbifer sp. TB1203
GTTCCCAATCGTTCGGCGAGTCCGACATCAAGAGAGTGGTAGAATTTTTTAGGATTTCTTTCTCTTCTTCAACACGTGAGCGGAACCTCCGCACCCACGACTCCATGGTAGATTTGCTGACTCCCCTAGCTTCGCAAGCGGCTCTTACTGTTATTCCCCTGGCCAACAATTAACTGCGCTGCCTCCAGCTTGAACTCCAGGCTAAATCTGCTTTTGATGATGTTCAATTTTTAACCTGATCCTCAATGAGCGTGATAATATCACTCAAAGTCAGGTATGCCATTACGTCCGCACTGGCAGGGTGATCGCCCCAACGTCATTGACAGCTGAAGGTGTATGTTGTTGGGAGGATTTCCTGGATTTAGTGCGGTTATGGGATAAAAGTTGCTGAATAGTTACCGGCGACAACATTATTTCTTTTTCGTCCTCTGTTTCGAGAGCAAAACCTTTAACGACCACACCACACGTGCTGCACCATTCATCTTGGGAGGGAGGGTGTTGGCAGCCCGTTCCTGCATGGATGCATCACAGTGTTGTTGACTTTAGGGTCGGGATTGGCAACAATCGTATTGTAGTACTTATAGTATAAATAACATTACATAGGCTACACATACTTTCCGTCTTTCTGCGGCGTCGTTCTCAATGGGTTGGCGAGTATCAAGTCTCCCTTGCATTGGAGAAAGGCTGCTCTGGATGTCTGGAATTTTAAAGATTGATAGAGAGAGGCTATGACCATCATGTTTTATAAAAATAAATTGGCAGCAGCTATCCTGGCGATGATTTCATCCGGTGTTGTGGGAGAGGAGCTTGCATTAGTAGAGGAAGTGGAGGTACTAGGGATTCGCAAAAGCTTGCAGGCAGCGTCTGAACTGAAGAGAGATAGTTCAGTCATTCAAGACAGCATCGTCATTGAAGATATCGGTAAGTTCCCCGATCAAAACGTGGCAGAATCCTTGCAGCGGATAAGCGGCGTGAGTATTGACCGCGACCGCGGGGAGGGGTCAAAAATTACCGTAAGGGGGTTTGGGCCCGCCTTCAACGTTGTAAAGCTCAATGGACGTACACTGGCAACCACATCAGAAGGGCGTGACTTCGATTTTCAGATACTCGCTTCAGAGTTGATTTCCGGGGCGGACGTTGCCAAAACCCCCATGGGGAAAACACCTGCCGGTAGCATTGGCGCCTATGTCAATGTTAAAACAGCCCGCCCTTTAGATGATCCGGGATTGAAGATCGCCGGTTCGATCAACAGCAAACACAATGCGCTGTCCGGCGACTACAGTCCTCAGTATTCCGGCATCTTCAGTAATACCTTTGCAGATGACACCTTTGGCGTTCTTGTGGGCCTTTCCATGCAGGAGTCGTCAAACCGTATCGATTCCACCTCCACCAGCCACTGGAGCGTTCTGCCGGCCACCGCCGTCACTGGTGACATCGTCAACACCGAAGGCGAGGTCGTAACACCCGAGCAACTCCGGTTTGCCGGTCGCCATCAATTCGGAATCGCCCAGGAAGAGCGTGAAAGAACCGCTGCCAACGTCACTTTGCAATGGGCTCCTTCCGAGACCTTTACCCACACGTTGGACTTGTTATACAGCGACTTCGGGAATGTGGCGCTCGGCCAGGGATTGCAGGTTCCGCTCCAGCGCAATGGATGGCGGAATGTCGTGGTTTCAGACAACAACACCATTCTGGCAGCTGAAAAATTTCAGGGTGCGGAGGATATGCGCGGCCACCCGTTGGACGGCTTCTTCAGTGTGAGCGGCACCGAATCTGAAACCAAGGCTATTGGCTTTAACAGCAAAGCCGAATTCGGAAGGCTGTCACTGAATTTCGATGCTTCCATATCAAAGGCGGATGCAACCGTTGCCTCCCACTCGATGGTGCCGAACTATATCAATGGTGACGACGGCCTGAATGAGTTTACCTACAATACGTTAAACAGTGATGTCGTGGAGTTTGCGACCACCGTTGACTACGCTGACCCGGCCAACGCCAGGGCGCACTGGAACGACGTCCGGGATTCCCGTCTAAAAGATGAAATAACAGATCTGAAATTTGATGCAAGCTATGATATGGATATGGGCACTCTGGTGTCCATCGATGCCGGTATAGCTTACGGTGACCGCACCAAGTCGAAAGATATTTTTGCAGCGCCGGACGGCTGCAAAAACAAGGATATTTCCTGGGGCGATCCCAACCTGCGCCAATACAATACCTGTGGCACCTTCCGGGACATGCCGGATTCCGTGTTCTCGGTGAGTTCAGTCAGTGACTTCCTTTCGGAAGAGGATGGAAACTTTCCGAGAGATTTTATCCTGGTCGATGATATCGATGCGTACCACGCTGCAATCCAGGAGCTACGCGGTGATGACTGGCCACAAAAGGAGTTGATTGAGAACGCCTCTGTAGAAACCACTGAAGAAACAACCTCGCTTTATACCCAGTTCAACTTTGAAGGTCAGCTTGGGGCCTACGAATGGCGCGGTAACCTTGGTCTGCGCTACCTGGAAACCGACACTTCGTCAACCGGCCACAGAAGAGACCGCCTGTCGATGGTGGCCGGCGTCAATAGTAGCGGTGAGCCCTTGATAGACACGACCTTTACCGAAGATCGAGCGGTTACCATCGACAACAGCTACAGCGGCTTCCTGCCCAGTGCCAACTTCAGCCTTGACTTCGCCAACGGCTTTGTGGCCCGCGCGGCGGCATCCAAAGTGATGAGTCGTCCCAAGATCGAGGATATCGGTGTTAATCGTTGGTACAGCAACAACCACGCGGGAACCTTCTCCAGCGGTGGCGGCAACCCCTATCTTGAACCTTACGAAGCCAAGCAGTTCGACTTGTCCCTGGAATACTACAGCGACAATGGTGACGCCTATGCGGTAAACTTCTTCCATAAGGACCTCAGCAACTTCATTTCGACAATCATCACCCAGGATCACTCTCCGGATATCTTTGTCGATGGAGCCTATGTCGACTCAACTGTGGATGTGCCCGGATTCGGGAATCTGGTTGAAACGATTACGCAAAAGGAAAACCGGTCGGGCGGCAGCATTACCGGCGTCGAAGTTGCCGCTTTGCATCACTTCGATTACCTCCCGGGAATCCTCAGCGGATTGGGCGTCCAGGCGAACTACACTCACCTCACCAGTAAAGATGACTCCGTAGAAGAGCTTGGATTGGAAAATGTCCGGGAACCGGAGGCAGGACTCGAAGGGTTTGCCGAAGACACCTACAACATTATCGGCTTCTACGACAAGGATGGGTTTCAATTCCGCGCTGCTTACAACTGGCGCGGCAATTACCTGAGTCGCCGGGAAGATGGAGGTCTGCCCAGGCATGTTGACGCCTATGGACAACTGGATCTGCGCGCTTCTTATGATCTCACCGAGAACATCACGGTATCTGCATCGGCAGTAAATGTGACCAATGAAAAGGTCTCTCACTATGCGGATGTCGAGGAGCGTATGCGCTTAATCGAGTATGCCGGACCGCGTTATCTTATAGGTATTAATGCGAGGTTCTGATAAACCCAATCTCAGGATTTCTCTGAGAGAAGGTATCGCTTGGCGGTGCCCGGAATGCTCAAGTGCTGCGTATATACTGCGCTTCCTGGGCTCCGGTGGCCACCGCCAAGCATCCGCTCCCTACGTTGTGAAACCACTTCTAACCCCTTGATGGTCATGCTGTATGTTCACTGCATGCTGCCGTTCTACAACCTTTTACGTGTCCTGCGCGGTCAGCAGGCCACGGCTCGCCAGCCAGTCCCGGCAACGCTCGATCCAGCTGTCCGGGGTGGTGGGGTTGTGCAGGCCGAAGCCGTGGCCGCCCTCGGGGTAGACGATGAGCTGTGCCGATACACCCTGGGCGTGCAGAGCCTGGTAGAAGGCAATACTGTTTCCGACTGGTACCGCCCGGTCGTCGCCGGCGTGGACCAGAAAAGTGGAAGGGGTTTCGGCCGTTACCTGGAGTTCGTTGGAGTAGCGCCGGATCAGTGCTTCGGGCGGCTCGGGCCCCAGCAGGTTCGCGCGCGAGCCCGGGTGTGCCTGCCTCTCGGTGAAGCTGATAACCGGGTAAACCAGTACCATGAAATCGGGTCTGAGGTTGTCCCTCTTCCAGGTGGCGACCACCGGGCGATCGAAGTGGGTGCCGGCGGTGGAGGCCAGGTGGCCGCCGGCGGAAAAGCCGACGATGCCCACACGGCCGGGATCGACGCGCCATTTTTTCGCGTTTCGGCGCACCACCCGGAGGGCCTGCTGCGCGTCCTGCAAAGGGCCGGTGGTCTTATCGGTCATATACCGGTCGCTCGGGGTGCGGTACTTGAGCACGAAAGCGGCCACGCCCATTTCGTTGAAGGCCCTGGCGACCTCGCTGCCCTCCTTGACGACGGACAGTCCGGTGTAGCCACCGCCGGGGCAGATGATGACCGCGGTCCCGTTGGCCTGTTGCGGGTCCGGCAGGTAGACCGATAGTGTGGGGCGGGACACCTTCAATTTGAAGGTGTGCTTCGCGGAGGGGTCCCTGACGGATTCCTCGTCAGGGGCTTCGATGGCGTTGGGGATTTCGCCGGAGTACAGGGGAATGGTTTCCTGGGCATCCGCCGAAGCCGCTACCCCAAACAGGAAGGCGAATAATACCGTGATTTTAGTCATTGCAGGTCTCGTTCTACTTGTTGCTTAAATGTATGATAAATAATAATATTTGTTTTCGGTAGGGGAGAATGACAAGAATAGTCTTGATGGTAAATGTTATGCGTTATAACGCAAGTGTGCTCGCCCTGTTGGGGTGGCTTCTTTTATTGATGCCGATAGTCGGCTGCCAACCAGTCGATGAACAATTTACCATTGCAGACCAAAACAGAACAGTTTCCATTGTTTACGATGTCGAGGGTTCTACCTTAAATCCCATAGTCGCACACTTACTGGCTCAGGATATAGAGGCGATCACCGGTCGAAAACCGGAAGTATATACCAGCCTCGAAAACGTGGTAGGGAATGCGATTGTCCTTGGGGATGTCACGTCCGGGATGATTCGCAGATATATCGACACCTCTCGCCTCACAGGAGAATGGGAGAGGTACGGGTATATGTTTAAAGCCGAGCCTGCTGCGGGCATCGATCAGGCGATGTTTATCGTGGGCAGTGATCCGAGGGGCATGGCTTACGGAGTGTTTGACCTTTCAAAAAAGATGGGTGTTTCTCCCTGGTACTGGTGGGCGGATGTGCCGGTTGAGAAGAAGAACTCTTTATCCGTAAGCAACCAGGACACCTTTTCCACCTCTCCTTCGGTTAAGTATCGGGGGATCTTTCTCAATGATGAAGGATGGGGTCTTGAACCCTGGGCGTCCAAGACGTTTGAGCCGTCAGTTGGCAATATAGGCCCCAAAACCTATGCCAAAGTATTCGAGCTAATGCTGCGCCTGAAAGCCAATATACTATGGCCGGCGATGCACCCGAACACGGTGCCATTTTTCCAGGTTCCGGGGAATCCGGAAACCGCGCGGGAATGGGAAATCGTGGTCGGAACGTCCCACGCCGAGCCGATGCTTCGAAACAACGTGGGAGAATGGGATCACCACACGCAGGGGGATTTCAATTATCAAACCAATGCCTCCTCCGTTTACGAGTACTGGGAGCAGCGTGTGAAGGAAAGCCGGGGGCTGAACTCCATGTACACGGTAGGTATGCGAGGCATTCACGACACGGGCATGGTGGGCGCCGGCTCCATGGAAGACAAGGTCAGTCTGCTCGAAAAGGTAATTTCAGATCAGCGGGGACTGCTCAAACAGCATATCAATGATGATGTGTCCGAAGTTCCGCAGTCGTTTACCCCCTATAAAGAAGTGCTCGAAATCTATGAAAACGGGTTGGAGATTCCGGAAGAGATAACCATCATATGGCCGGAAGATAACCATGGATATATCCGGCGGTTTTCCAATGAAGCTGAGCAACACCGCTCCGGCGGTGCGGGGGTTTATTATCATCTGTCCTATCTCGGGGCGCCTCATCCCTATATCTGGCTGTCCCCGACATCGCCTGCGCTGATTTGGCGCGAAATGACCCGCGCCAGCCTGCAGAACATGGATCGCATATGGATTGCCAATGTGGGGGATTTGAAACGCCGCGAGTGGGAGACCGAATTTTTTATGGATCTCGCCTGGAATATCGACTCATGGACGCCGGATAACCTGCGGGACTTTTTTGAGACGGTTGCTTCACGGGATATTTCCCAACAACATGGGAAAGCGATATCCGACATGATGTGGGAGTACTACCGGCTTGCCACCGAACGGAAACCTGAATTCATGGGCTTCAATGAATCCCAATGGGCCGGGTATCCGCCCGTTCGCGACCCTCTGTACAGCCTGTGGCATTACGGTGATGAGGTCGAGCAGCGGGTGCGCAGTTACCAGGATCTGAATACCCTCGCAGAAAAAATCTCGAAAGAGCTTCCCGAGCAGGCCTCGGATGCATACTTTCAGCTGGTGTACTATCCCATTGCCGGCGCTACCGCGATGAACGAGAAGTGGTTGTATGCCTATAAAAGCAGGGAGTACGCCAAGCAGGGCCGGGCGGCAGCGAACCGGATGAGCGATTCGGCGTTTGCGGCATTCGATCGGATTAAACAATTGACCCGCCATTACAACCAGGAGGTTGCCGGTGGCAAATGGGAACATATTGTAGATTATCGTCCCGGATACCAGGAAGGCTCCTCGGTATTTTTTGAACCGATTACGACTCGCATTGAAACAAAACACGCTGGTGGAGTTGGTGTCGCTATTGAGGGGCAACCGCAACCGTTAAAACCGCAGGCTGGATCACTTCCCGACATCAAAACCCGGGAATCGAAGGTAACCATAAGCGCTTCGGAGGCCAACATATCCGGGGAGCTTGCGACAGGGAATGATTCGGATGGTACCTTTCTGATATGGCCGGGGAAGGGAAGCAAACGCACCATTCCCGGCCCGGACTCGTGGGATACGATTCCCTATGTTGTGGACAGCCCGACAAAAGCCGTCTTTGAATTCTATTTTGAGGGAGGGCCCGGAGGGGTTCATACCCTTAATTTGTCGGTCGACCACCCGGATCAGGATAGTAATTCCTGGTGGGTTACATTCAATGACCATAAATCGATCAGGGTGGACGGTTCAGTTGGCCGGATACAGAAGCTCGAGGTCGAAGATTATGTGTTGCGGCCCGGCTTGAACAAACTGACGATCCATCCCGGCGGGGACGGGGCAAAACTGTATGGGGTGGAATTCGTGCAGGAATCCCGACAGCTGTCTTCGGTGCTTACGGAAGAGAATCGTCTCCCGGCATTTAATCGTTATACCGAAGAGCGCCGTTTTATCGACATTTTTAACCGCGGACAGGATCTGCAGGAATGGTCGGCTAAAACCAGTGCTCCCTGGATAGAGCTAAGTGATGACGGGGGGTTGTTGAGGGATGACTCGGAGCGTATCTGGGTAACCGTCAACTATGATAAGGCACCTGTCGGCCAGGACATCGACGGCGACATAGAAATTACCGATGGAAAGCACCGCTACCGTGTAGATGTCTCAGTATTCAATCAAGAATTGAATGCCCCGTCTGGCACCTACATAGAGACTAATGGCGCAATTTCCATGCCAGCCAGCCAGTACAGCCAAAAACAGGGGGGAAGGGTGGCCTCCTGGCGTTTGGTAGCCGGTTTGGGGCGAAGTGGTTCGGCCATGCTGCTGGAGCCGATGCAAGGGTGGTACATTGAGGATTTGTCGCAGGTTCGTCAGGAATCCCCCGTTCTGGAATATGAAGTGGTTGTCGTCGAGGGCGGAAAAGCCGAGATTATCGTAGAGGCTGTTCCGGCTTTTCCTCTGGATGTATCCCGGCAATTGCGATGCGCCATTAGCATTGATGATGAGGCCCCCCGGTGGATTACATTCAATATGGGTGACCCGGGGGCGCAGCCTTGGCAGGACAATGTGCTGGAAAGCCGTATGGTCGGAACCGGGGAACTGGATCTTGCCCCCGGCAAGTACCGATTCAAGCTATGGGGGACAGATCCCTCTGTCAGTGTTGACCGAGTCACGATTGATTTTGGAGGCTTGAAGCCGTCTTATGTCGGGCCATCTCCGACAAGAATAAACCGTGACCGTTAGGGTTAGGACGTAATAAGCCACGTGTGTCCAGTTAAGTTGGGAAAGAAAGTTGGGAGAGAAAAATTCAACACCCAATACGTGAATAAAAAACGTGAGTGTCAAATATCAATACTCAAAGCGATATCCATTTCGATAATCTCCGATTGAGCGAAAAAGATGACGATAAAAACTCTCTTTGTCCGGACGATAATGTTTTTCAGTATCGGTGCCTTGTTATGCGCTTGCGATAAGCAAATGGCCAACCGTGAGGGTTCGAGCGACCTTGCCGGGTCGCCGCAAGCGTCCGTTCGCGAGCGGATTCTGCTCGATCAAGGCTGGCGCTTTATGAAATACGCGTCGCTGGAGGACGCCGATGGGCTGATCTACGATGTTCGCCCGGAGGTGAAAGAGCACCAGGACGACCGGCCCGCCGACGCCAAACCCACAGAGGCGGTCGCAGTCGAGTCGGACACGCCGGTGCTCAAGCCCTGGATTCTGCCCACGGCCAACGACTTCATCAAAGACCCCGCCAAACGGTTCCAGCGCCCATCGGGCGACCCGGGCAGGGATTTCCCGTTCGTACAAACCGGGTTTGACGACAGCAATTGGGAAACCGTGCGTGTACCCCACGACTGGGCGATCGAGGGCCCGTTCCTGCCCGGCGAGAATGCCGCAGTCGGCGGCGGCATGGGCCGCCTGCCGAGCCCCGGGGTGGCCTGGTACCGGAACAAGCTCGATATTCCGGCGTCGGATGCCGGCAAATCCATTTTCCTCGATATCGACGGTGCCATGTCCTACGCCATGGTGTGGCTGAACGGCCACCTGGTCGGCGGCTGGCCCTATGGCTACGCGTCCTGGCGCCTGGATATCACGCCCTTCGTGGTGCCGGGTGGCGAGAACCAACTGGCCATCCGCGTGGACAACCCGCCCGACTCTTCGCGCTGGTATCCGGGGGGTGGCATCTACCGCAATGTCTGGCTGACCAAAACCCATCCCGTCCATATTGGCCAGTGGGGCACCCGCGTCACCACGCCCCAGGTGTCCGAAGCCTTCGCCAGGGTCCATTTGGCGGTGTCCATCGATAACGACTCGGACAAGGGCGCCGCCGTGACCGCGGCTACAGAAATATACGCGCTGGATACGGAGGGCCGGAAAGTCGAGGAGGCGGTTGCCCGTTTCGAGCCGCTTCAGGTTGCGCTGACCGCCGGTGAAAGTGCCGAGCTGGAGAGCGCGGTTACCATTGAAAAACCCCGCCTCTGGGGACCGCCGCCCACACAGACGCCTCACCGCTATGTGGCCGTAACTACCCTGGAGCAGAACGGGCAAACCCTCGACCGCTACGAAACCCGCTTCGGCATTCGCGAGCTGCGCTTCGATTCGGAGCAGGGGGTATTCGTCAACGGCGAGCCCGTCTACCTGCAGGGCGCCAATCAGCACCACGACCTGGGCGCCCTCGGGGCGGCTTTTAATGTCCGCGCGGCCGAGCGCCAGTTGGAGATGCTGCGCGAGATGGGCGCCAATGCCATTCGCATCGCCCACAATCCGCCCGCGCCCGAACTGCTGGAGCTGACCGACCGGATGGGCTTTCTGGTGGTGAACGAAATCTACGATGCGTGGGAGCGGAAGAAAACACCGCTGGATTTCCATCTTATCTTTCCGGATTGGCATGAGCCGGACCTGCGCGCCTTTATTCGCCGCGACCGCAATCATCCCTCGGTAATTATGTGGAGCGTCGGCAACGAAGTCGGCGAGCAGTACACGGATGAGGCCGGGGCGGCCGTGGCGCAGCGTCTCCACGAGATCGCCAAACAAGAGGACCCCACCCGGCCGACGGCCGCGGCCATGAATTACGCCAAGCCGCATATGCCCCTGCCCGGGGTGATGGACACCATCAGCCTGAACTACCAGGGTGAGGGCATCCGCGACGCGCCGGCCTACGCCGGTCTCCCGGGTATACGCACCGCGCCGCTGTACCCGGAATTTCACAAAACCTTTCCCGACAAGCTGATCTTCAGCAGCGAAAACGCGGCCGCCGTGAGCTCCCGCGGGGAGTACCTTTTCCCCGTCACCGGGGAAATCAGTGCGCCGGTCAAGGACGGCGACGGCGGCGATCCGCAGTCCGGCCAGGTGAGCGCCTACGAACTCTACACCACGCCCTTCGGCTCCTCCGCCGACAAGGTCTTCGGCTCCCTGGCGAAGCATCCCTATGTCGGCGGCGGCTTCGTGTGGAGCGGCTGGGACTACCTGGGCGAGCCCACGCCCTACTATTCCTCGCGCAGTTCCTACTTCGGCGTCATCGACCTGGCTGGATTCAAGAAGGATCGCTTCTACCTCTATCAGTCCCACTGGCGGCCCGACCTGCCCATGGCGCACATACTGCCGCACTGGAACTGGCCGGAGCGTATCGGTGAGGTGACCCCGGTGCACGTGTTCACCTCGGGCGACGAAGCGGAGCTGTTCCTGAACGGCGAATCCCTGGGGCGCAGGAAAAAGGGGGAATACGAGTACCGTTTGCGTTGGGACCATGTGAAATACCAACCCGGTGAGTTGAAAGTGGTGGCCTACAAGAAGGGCGAACGATGGGCCACAGCCAGTGTGCGCACTACCGGCGCACCGGCCGCGCTCGAAGCCGAAGCGGATCGGCCGGTTATTCGGGCCGACGGCCTCGACCTGGCCTTCGTGACGGTGAAGGTGGTCGACGAAGACGGGCTGGTGGTACCCCGGACGCACAACGATCTCACCTTCACCGTCGAGGGGCCCGGTGAATTGGTGGCGACGGACAATGGCGATCCCACCAGCATGGTGTCCTTCGCTTCGGCGGAGCGCGCGGCCTTCAACGGCCTGTGCCTGGCGATCGTGCGTGCCAAACCGGGTCAGGCGGGCGAGATCAAGCTCACCGTGTCGGGCGAGGGCCTGCGGGATGCGGTGATCGATATCGCGGCCGAGGGGTAACTACTCCCTCCCTGTAGGAGCGGCGGAGCGGCCATCCGCCGTTGGCCGCGATCAGTCGTAGGGTGCGCACGGCGTACCCTACGGCAGTTAACTCAAACAGGAAGAGCAGTAAGTTAAGAGTCAGTGCAGCAATTTTTGTAGGATGGGCAAAGCGAAGCGTGCCCATCAAGGCCGCGGAAGATGGGCACGTCGCCGCGCTCCTCTGCCCATCCTACAAGGAGAGCCGGCTTATCCTGGTGCCGTTCAATTCAAAGAGATACCGACCATGAAAATCATAGACGCCAAGGTGATTGTGACTTGCCCGGGCAGAAATTTTGTGACGCTGAAGGTGCTGACTGACGAAGGCGTCTACGGCCTGGGTGATGCCACCCTCAACGGCCGGGAGCTGGCCGTGGTGTCTTATCTTCAGGATCACGTGGTGCCCTGCCTGATCGGTCGCGACCCGCAGCAGATCGAGGATATTTGGCAGTACCTCTATCGCGGTGCCTATTGGCGTCGGGGGCCGGTGACCATGACCGCGATTGCGGCGGTGGATACCGCTCTCTGGGATATCAAAGCCAAAATTGCCGGCTTGCCGCTCTACCAGTTGCTCGGGGGAAAGTCCCGCGACGGCGTTATGGTCTATGGCCACGCCAACGGCGGCGATATTGAGGAAACCGTGGATGAGGTTGCGCGCTCTATTGAGCTGGGTTACAAGGCGATTCGCGCCCAGAGCGGCATTCCCGGCCTGTCGTCTACCTACGGGGTCAGCAAAAACAGCAAGGACAGAAGACACTACGAACCGGCCGATGCCGCCCTGCCTACCGAGAGCCGGTGGTCGACGGAAAAGTACTTGGCGTTCGTCCCCAAACTGTTCGACAGGTTGCGCGAGAAATTTGGTTTCGAGCACCACCTGCTCCACGACGTTCACCACCGCCTCACCCCGATAGAGGCGGCCCGGGTAGGCAAAGATCTGGAACCCTACCGCCTGTTTTGGATGGAAGACAGTGTGCCCGCTGAAAACCAGGAGAGTTTCCGCCTGATTCGCCAGCATACGACCACCCCTCTGGCGGTCGGAGAGGTTTTCAACTCTATCCACGACTGCCAGCAATTGATTACCGAGCAGCTGATCGACTATATCCGCACAACTGTTGTTCACGCGGGCGGCATTTCGCATTTGCGCCGTATTGCCAACCTGGCTGACCTCTACCATGTGCGTACGGGTAGTCACGGAGCCACGGACCTGTCCCCGGTGTGCATGGGCGCCGCGCTGCACTTCGATACCTGGGTGCCCAATTTCGGTATCCAGGAATATATGCCGCACACTGAAGCAACCGATGAAGTATTCCCGCACGATTATCACTTTGCCGATGGCTACTTGTATCCCGGGGACAAGCCCGGTCATGGTGTGGATATCAACGAAGAGCTGGCAGCCGAGTACCCCTACAAGCCCGCCTACCTGCCGGTAAACCGCCTGCAGGACGGAACCTTGTTCAACTGGTAATCGCCCAGGGCAGTAAATTTTTTAACCGCCTCAAGAAAAAACTGTTCAATGCCCTCCCGGCCGCCAATGCGGCCGGTCGCTGCCCTTAAGAGTTGGTTTGAGAAAATGAAAAAATACGCAATCTTCTTCATAGTCACGGCATTGTTAATCAGTACATCAGGATGTGCTAATGAGAAGGCGCTTTATGCCGCAGAAACAAGCAGTGGGGCTGGACATGCGCCACTATTGGACAATTCAGCAGAATTTGAACAATTCACGGCCGTACAGCCTGCTGACCCCAATATAGAGTATTACGGCCGCTGGGACAAAAGTGATCCGGATTCCTATCACAGCTATTGGGGTGGAGCATACCTGAAGGTCAGGTTTACGGGTGCGAATGTACAAATCAAGTTAAACAAAACAGCGACACTTCTTGTGAAGATTGACGATGCCGCTGATAAATTGTTCAGCAATGTCAATGGGACTGTTGATTTAACGCCTAACGGGCTACCTTCAGGAACGCATACGCTAAGGGTTGCAGCACAGTTTGATGAAAATGAAATCGCATTTAACGGTTTGGTTCTTGATTCGGGTGCAAAGACGGTAGCACCTTCCAGTTCCAACAATAGGATCGTCGAGTTCATTGGTGATTCGATTACTACCGGTGCGGATACCGCCTATGGGAATGGCGCTGCATTTGCATGGTTGGTCGGCGACTCGTTGGGTGTCGAGCATACGCAGATTTCAGATCCTGGCATAGCGCTTGTGGATGGATACGGAGCGCATCCTGTAGGAATGGAATCCGCCTATTCCAAATTGCAAACACCCAATTACACAACAACGTCAAACTGGGACTTTTCAACCTATACTCCTGCGGCCATTGTCGTAAACCTGGGCTCAAACGATCATTACACCGACATCGAACCGGCGCTTTTCCAAAGTCGTTACATCGATTTCCTGGCATACCTGAGGCACATTTACCCCAACGCCGAGATATTCGGTCTAAGACTGTTTAACGGTTGGTTTGAGTCTGAAGTCAAAAATGCGGTAGATGCCAGAATCGCAGCGGGTGATGCCAAGGTTCACTATATTGACACCACCGGGTGGCTTGAGGGGTATGGAACTGCCAATCCGGTAGACTATGTAAAGAAAAGCAGTCCGAGTGTTCACCCATCCCCTCTGGGTCATGCAAAGGTCGCCAAACAATTGGCTCCTGTTTTAAAGCCTTACCTGGACAGTACACGGAGTTCGAATCCATGAAAAAACCTCTCGTTATTGCAGTGGGGTTGCTGGCAGCAACCTCCGCATTCGGCCAGGAGGTCATCCTGCCCGATTTCCACGCTGATCCGTCCGCGCGGGTATTTGGTCAAAAACTGTATGTTTATCCGTCCCACGATGCCAAGGGCGCTCGCAACTGGAAAGGCATGGTGGATTGGCATGTTTTTTCCACGGACGATATGAAGACATGGACCGATCATGGTGTCATTTTCAGCCTCGAAGACATTGCCTGGGCTGATGAGGAGGCATGGGCGCCGGATTGCATAGAGCGAAACGGAAAATACTATTTTTATTTTACCGCAGGAGGACAGATTGGCGTAGCCGTAGGAGACTCACCCGTCGGACCATTTAAGGACGCACTTGGCGAGCCCTTGGTGAAAAAGCATGAGGCGGGAATTGAATATATGATCGATCCCAATGTTTTTATAGACGACGATGGTCAGGCATATCTATACGTCGGCGGCGCTAAGCAGCTGGGCGTGGTGAAATTAAAAGAAGACATGATTACCCGCGATGGGCCAATTCAGCGTTTGGATATGACCGGGTTCTACGAAGGCCTCTGGGTTCACAAACGCAATGGAATTTACTACGCAAGCTATCCCACCAGGCCACCCGAACAGCGTGAAGCCAATCGAATGCTTTACAGCACCGCCAAGAGCCCGTTGGGCCCGTTTGAATTCAAGGGAGAGATAATAGATAGCCATTCGTTCAACGTTCATGGGTCGATTACCGACTTCAAAGACCAGTGGTATCTTTTCTATCATGTCGAGGGGCCCAGCCACTGGGAGCGGCGTGTATCCATGGCGCCGCTGTCTTACAATGATGATGGCACGATTCAACCGATAGAAATCCCGCCTTTGAAATAAAAAGCGACTTGATCGGGTAAATGGCGATTTGTAGATACTCTGTTTAAAATCCGGTATTTATAGGCTTGTCATACCGGCGCGGGAATGACGAGCGTACTTGGTAGGGGCGAACCTTGTGTTCGCCCGGGCGGGCCACGGGCCCGCTTGCCGAGCTGGAGCTCGGCGTTCCCAGGGTTCTGACCCTCTAATCTTCGTAACAATGTGATGCTTATGATTAAAAAATTATTGAGTTTCTTTGCAATTACCCTGATTGCCCTGGACTCCACAGCGATGGAAAAATTGATCGTCAACACCGACAGCAGGGAGTCGATCTCTCTGAACGGCACCTGGCACTATATCGTCGATCCCTACGAAACCGGCTTCTATACCTACCGGTACAAGGAGCGGGGGGAGGGCGACCGGGAGGCCTACTGGAACCGGCCGGTGGCGAAGGATAAGCTCGACCGGCTGGAACACGGCTATCGGGACCCCTACACCATTCAAGTGCCCGGGGACTGGAATTCCCAGAGCGATACGCTCACCTACTACGAAGGTACCATCTGGTACCAGCGGGATTTCGACCTGCGAGAACTGAAAAGGGGAGAGAGGGCATTCCTGTACTTCGGCGCGGTCAACTATGAAGCTCATGTCTACTTGAATGGCAAAAAGCTGGGCATGCACAAGGGTGGCTTTACGCCGTTCAACTTTGAAATCCCCGCGGATGTCCTCAAGACCAAAGACAATTTCCTCGTAGTGAAGGTGGACAACAAACGCCACCCGCAGGAAATTCCCACGGTCAATACCGACTGGTGGAACTACGGCGGTATCACCCGGGACGTCAAGCTGCTGGTCACGCCGGACAATTTTATTCAGCAGTATGCCCTGCAGTTGGACCCGGCACAGGATATCCGCAAGGCCAAGAAGGACAGCCGCTTTCTGGTGTCCGGCAGCGTCGACCTGAACAGGGAGGCCGGCAAGGGCGACGTGACCATCGCCGTCCCGGAACTCGGCTTCGAGCGCCGTTTCCCGGTGAGCGGCAGCCGGCTGGAATTCGAATTCGAGCTGGAAGACCTGGGGCTCTGGTCTCCCGGCAGCCCCAAGCTGTACCAGGTGAAGCTGGACTTCAACGGCGAGACGCTTACGGACAGCATCGGCTTCCGCAAGATCGAGACCGCCGGCAAAAAGATACTGTTGAACGGCGAGCAGGTATTCCTGCGCGGCATCAGTGTTCACGAGGAGATTCCCCAGCAGGTGCGGAGGGCCTTCAGTACGGAGGACGCGGAACAGCTCCTCACCTGGGCGAAGGAACTGAACGCCAACATGGTGCGCCTCGCTCACTATCCCCACAACGAGCAGATGACCCGTATGGCAGATGCCATGGGAATACTGGTGTGGTCGGAGATTCCCGTCTACTGGACTATCGACTTCGGCAGTGATGAGGTGCTGGGCAAGGCCAAAACCCAACTGGAGGAAATGATCGTCCGGGACAGGAACCGGGCCTCGGTGATCATCTGGTCTGTCGGCAACGAGACACCAGTCAGCCCCCTGCGCACCAGCTTTATGAAATCACTGATCGATAAGGCCAGATCCCTCGATGACAGCCGCCTGATTTCCGCGGCGCTGGAAGTCGGCTACAACGAAGGGGTCAACCGCATCGACGATCCGTTGGGTGAATTTACCGATATCGTATCGGTGAATGAATATCTGGGCTGGTACGGCGGTCTGCCGGATGACTGCCGCACC
Organism: Microbulbifer sp. TB1203; assembly: GCF_030997045.1. Lineage (NCBI taxonomy): Bacteria > Pseudomonadati > Pseudomonadota > Gammaproteobacteria > Cellvibrionales > Microbulbiferaceae > Microbulbifer > Microbulbifer sp. TB1203. Next base: position 16,400 of record NZ_CP116899.1, read on the forward strand.
GCAAAGTGGGAAGTCGCCTATGACAAGCCGCTGTTCTTCAGCGAAACCGGGGCCGGAGCCAAAGGTGGTTTTTATGCCGACGAGAAAACCCGCTGGAGCGAAGAGTTCCAGGAGTGGTTTTACAAAGAACAGGTGGCCATGTTCAAGCGGATGCCGGACAACTACAGCGGTCTCTCTCCCTGGATACTGGCGGATTTCCGCTCACCCCGTAGAAACCATCCGATTTATCAGCAGGGCTGGAACCGCAAAGGCCTGATCGATGATAAAGGCATCAAGAAAAAGGCCTTCGGGGTGTTGAGGGAATATTATGAAGAGATTGAGTCCGGCGCGGGCAAACTGGATTAGTTGAGGGGAAAATTTGTCGGTACACTGGCGCGAAATGGAGCTGTACAGGAGCTGTTCATGGCTACTCCACAACCGCGTCTGCTGACGGTTGTCCGCAAGCGCCAACTGACTCCCAATATGATCCGCATAACCCTGGGCGGGGAGGATCTGCGGGGCTTTCCCGAAGACCAGGCGAGCGGCTATGTGAAGCTGGTGTTCCCGCCGCAAGGGGAGAGCGAGCTGGCGCCGATGGGGGTGAAGGCAGTGGACAGAAGGGGCAAGAGAAACCGTCTGCGCTCCTACACCATCCGCGCTTTCGACCCACAAGCTCTGCAGCTGGACCTGGACTTCGTCGCCCACGGCGACAACGGTCCCGCCTCCGCCTGGGCGATGGACTGTGCGGAGGGCGACCGCATCACCGTGCTCGGCCCGGGCCCGAAGAAGCTGGTGGATATGCAGGCCGACTGGTTTTTCCTCGCCGCCGATATGACCGCGCTGCCGGCGCTCAGCGTCAATCTGGAACGGATGCCGCGGAACGCCCGGGGCTATGCGGTGATCGAGATCCTGGAAGAGGGGGACAGGCAGGAGATAGACGCGCCGCCGGGTGTGGAATTTCACTGGGTGACCAATCCGCACCCGGACAGGCCCAACACCGTGCTGGCGGATGCGGTAAGGGCGCTGCCGTGGCAGCCGGGCCGGGTCAATGTGTGGGCCGCCTGTGAGTTCGACACCATGCGCAGCCTGCGCGCCTATTTCAAAAAGGAGCGCGATGTCGGCCGCGGCGATGTCTACGCGAGCAGCTACTGGAAAATGGGTGAGCCCGATGAGGGCAACAAGGCGGCGAAGAGAGAGGACCCGGAAGCGGACCTGTAGATGCTCTGTTTCCGATCAAGCTTTTATTGACGTGTCATGCCAGTATGCACAGGAATGACGCGAGAGCGTTATAGATATCTGTTTGAAATCAAGTTTTCATTGACTCGTCATACCGGCGCAGGCCGGTATCCAGTCTAGTGGCACGTGGATTCCGGCCTACGCCGGAACGACGAAAACGCAATGGGCGGACATCTGGTTCGCCCTGCGGTAGGGTTAGGGGCGTAGGATGGGCAAAGCGCAGCGTGCCCATCATCCCCCATTGATGGGCACGCTGCGCTTTGCCCATCCTACAAACTAGTGGGTATAGGTCAGGCAGTTGATCGAAGGGCCCACCTTGATGCCATCCGCGGAGCACTCCAGGTCGTCGTTGTGCACGCAGTCGGTCATCTTGCAGGCGCCAACACCGGCGGTACGAGCACTCTTGGTATGATGGGAATTACCGAAAAAGGTGTCGCAGTCGGGCTCGTCACCCTCCCCGACGGTGATCGCTCTGGCGTGGCAGGCTGCGCCGGCATTGTAGGCGCACTGGGTCACCGCGCACTGGGTCACTTCCGGCATATCGGTTGCAATAATCATGACGGCCTCTCCGGGCTGCTAGGGACTTACGTTGGAGCCTAGCCCACGCATCGACCAATCGCCAATAGCCTCTCCCACTCCCAATCAGTTATAAAGTGCACAGAAGCGACAAATAGACAAAAAAGGTCGCGCGGAGTGAGCGAATGATCGGCAAACCCTTCCTGTTGGTTTTTGCCCTGCTGTACGTGGCGGTGCTGTTTTGGGTGGCCTGGCGCGCCGAGCGGCGCAAGAGCTGGCTGCTGCGCTACCGCCCCCTGGTCTACGCGCTGACCCTGGCGGTTTACTGCAGTTCCTGGACCTTCTTCGGCGCCGTGGGCCAGGCGGTCAACAGTACCTGGAGCTACCTGCCCATCTACCTGGGCCCCATGCTGCTGTTCCTGTTCGGCGGCGGCTTCCTGCGCAAGCTGATGCTGGTGAGTGAGCGGCAGAAGGTCACGTCCATCGCCGACTTTATCGGTTCCCGCTACGGCAAGAGCCAGGGGCTGTCCGCGCTGGTGACCCTGCTGGCGATCGTCGGCAGCCTGCCCTATATCGCCCTGCAGCTGCGCGCGGTGACCATGGCCTGGGACACGGTCGGCGATGGGCCGGGCTCCGGCAGTTTTATCGATCTCGACACCGCCCTGGCCACCGCGCTGCTGATGGGGCTCTTCGCCATGCTGTTCGGCACCCGCCACCTGGAGGGGCGCGAGCGCAACCGCGGGGTGGTGGCGGCCATCGCCCTGGAGTCGGTGGTGAAGCTGTTCGCTTTTGGCGCGGTGGCCGCGCTGGCCGCCGGGCTGCTGCTCGACGGCGGCGATGTGCTTTCCGCCGGGCAATTGGACCCCCTGGTGCCGGACGCCAATTTCCTAACCCAGACCCTGCTGGCCACGGTGGCGATCGTCTGCCTGCCGCGGCAGTTCCATATGGCGGTGGTAGAGTTTCAGGACCAGCGCGACCTGCGCACCGCGCGCTGGCTGTTGCCCTTGTACCTGGGGCTCTTCTCTCTGCTGATCCTGCCCATCGCCCTGGTCGGGGAGCCGATGCTGGCCCTCGGGCTGCCGGAACCGGACAGCCTGGTACTGACCCTGCCCATGGTCGGCGGCAACAGCGCGCTGACCCTGCTCGCCTACATCGGCGGCTTTTCCGCCGCCACCGGCATGGTGATCGTCGCCGCGGTGACCCTGGCGGTGATGATTTCCAATGAACTGGTGGCGCCACTGTGGCTGTTCCTTAGCCGCTACACCCGCCTGTCCGCCGCGTCCTTAGGCAACCACCTGCGCCTGATCCGCCGGGCCAGCATCCTGTTGCTGCTGCTGATGAGCTGGGGCATGCATAAAGCGATCACCGGGGTGGCGCCGCTGGCGTCTATCGGCCTGCTGTCCTTCGCCGCCGCCGCGCAGCTGGCACCGGCGCTGATCGGCGCCCTCTACTGGCGCCGCGCCCACCGCCTGGGGGTGCTGGCGGGACTGGTGGCCGGCTACGGGCTCTGGTTCTACTGTCTGGTGCTGCCGGCGGTGTATCCGCAGCACCTGCTGCTCTCCCAGGGCCTGTTCGGTCAGCAGTGGCTGAGGCCGGAGCAGCTGTTCGGCCTGTCGGAGCTGGACCCGCTGAGCCACGGCGTCTTCTGGAGCCTGCTGGTCAACCTGCTGTTGTTCGCCGCGGTGTCCCTTGTGTGCCGCCCGCAGGCCCGCGATCGCCGCCAGGCGGACGCCTTCGTGGAACTGACCGAGCTGGACCGCAGCGCCGACCTGGAATTGACCGCCATTCAGGTGGGCCAGCTACGCAGCCTGATGCAGCCCTTCGTGGGGCCGGAGCGCCTCGAGGAGATCTGGAGCGGCTTCGAGCGGCGCAGCCAGCAGCGTCTGCTGGCGGACGATGCGGCGCCGCGTTTTGTAGTGCAGGAGTCGGAGAGCATTCTGGCGGGTATCGTCGGGTCCGCCACCGCACACCAAGTGGTGGACCTGCTGCGCAGCAACCGGCCCTTTGGCCTGGAGGATATCGCGCGGCTGGTGGACGGTACCTCACAGAAGCTGCGTTTCAGCCAGGAGCTGCTGCAAACCACGGTGGAGACCGTCGGCCAGGGCATCAGCGTGGTAGATGCGGAACTGTGCCTGGTGGCCTGGAACCGGCACTATGTGGAGCTGTTCGACTACCCGGAGCGGTTGCTGTATATCGGCTGCCCGGTGGCGAATCTGTACCGCTACAACGCTGAGCGCGGCCTCTATGGCGAAGGTGTGGACATCGAGGCGGAGATTGAGCGGCGCCTGGAACTGCTGCGCCACGGCAGCGCCCATCGCTTCGAGCGCCGACTGTTCAACGGCACCATCGTGGAGGTGCGCGGCACGCCCATGCCCGGCGGCGGCTTCGTGACCACCTTTACCGATATCAGCGACTACCGCGCTGCGGTGGACGCCCTGGAGGAAAACAAGCGCACTCTCGAAGAGCGGGTGCAGCAGCGCACCGCGGAGCTGCTGCGCAGCAACGAGGCGCTGCAGGCGGAGAACCGCCGCCGCGCCGAAGTGGAGGCGAAGATGCGGGAGCTGCACGCGGCCAAGACCCGCTTCCTCGCCCACACCAGCCACGACCTGCTGCAGCCGATCAACGCCGCGCGCCTGTTTATCGCCTCCGCCCAGCAGAAGGCTGAGAGCTGTGCCTGGGAAAAGACCCTGAAGGATATGGCGCATGTGGACAGCGCGCTCAACTCGGCGGAGCAACTGATCAGCGCGCTGCGGGAGATCAGCCGCCTGGACGCCGGCAACCTCACCCCGAGGCGTGAGCACTTTCCGCTGGGGGAACTGCTCGACGCCCTTACCCTGGAGTTCCGGGCCATCGCCGCCAGCCGCGGCCTGCTGTTGCGCTATGCGCCCACTGCCGCCTGGGTGTACACCGACCGCCACCTGTTGCGCCGCATCCTGCAGAATTTCCTCAGCAACGCGCTGCACTACACCACTCGCGGTCGGGTGTTGCTGGGGGTGCGCCGGCGCGGGGAGGAACTGGAAATCCAGGTGTGGGATACCGGTCCGGGCATAGCGCCGGAAGCCCAGGCGCAGATCTTCGAGGAATTTGTACGGTTGTCCTCCGCGGAGAGGCCCGCAGACAAGGGGTTGGGCCTGGGCCTGGCCATCGCCAAACGCAGCGCCGACCTGCTGCAGCACTCCATCGGCGTGCAGTCCGCGCCGGGCCGCGGTTCCCTGTTTGGTATCCGCGTGCCCCTGGGCCGGGCCGAGGTGGCGCCGCGGCCGCGGCCGCAGCCGCTGGCGGCGGGCGGCGACCTGTCGGGAATCCGGGTACTGTGTATCGACAACGAGGAGTCGATCCTGCGGGGCATGCAGAGCCTGCTGGCGGGCTGGGGCTGCCGGGTGGTGGCGGCCCGCTCCCTGGGCGAGGCCCTGGCGGTCTGGCCCGGGGGCGAGCCGCCGCAACTGGTGATCGTGGATTACCACCTGGATCGGGAGGAGACCGGTATCGGCGCCCTGGAGGGGTTGGGCCGGCACTGGCGACAGCCGCTGCCGGGCATACTGATCAGCGCGGACATCTCCGAACAGGTGCGCGAGGCCGCGGTGGAGCGGGGCTGCTACTACCTGTCCAAGCCGGTGAAACCGGCGGCGCTGCGCAACCTGGTGCGACGGCTGGCGAGGCAGCCGGTGGTGATGGAGAGTGGTTAGTATGCGGACGAGCCCTGTAGGAGCGGGCCATGCCCGCGATCAGAAGTGGTTAAACCCACAGGCCGATCGCGGGCATGGCGGATGGCCGCCCCGCCGCTCCTACAGCACGACATTGCGAGTTCCCAACGGTTAGACCAGGGCCGGCGAGGGCTTCGGTGGCGGCGGGGTGAACTGCCCCGGCGGCTCCACATCCAGGCTGCCCAGGGCCAGTACCGCCTGGGTGCGCGAACTGACGCTCAGTTTGCGGAACAGCGCGGTGAGGTGCGCTTTCACCGTGGCCTCGGTGACGTTCATCTCGTAGGCGATCTGCTTGTTGAGCAGCCCCTCCGCGAGCATGGTGGCCACGCGGAACTGCTGGGGAGTCAGCGAGGCCACCACATCGGCCACCGCCAGCTCCGGGGATTCCCGGCCGCAGTGCCCGGCCACCGCCTCCGGCAACCAGATCTCTCCCGCCAGTACCTGCTGCAGCGCCCGGGCGATGGTCTCCGCCGGCGCCGACTTGGGCAGGAAACCACAGGCGCCGTAGTCGATCGCTCGACACATCACTTCCGGCTTCTCGTTGGCGGACACCACCATCACCGGCAGCTCCGGACACTGGCCGCTGAGAAAAATCAGCCCGCTAAAGCCCCGCGCGCCCGGCATGTGCAGGTCCAGTAACAACAGATCGGCATCGCTGTGCCCGGCCACGCAGCGCTGCAGGCTCTGCATATCCTCCGCCTCGTACAGTTCGGCACCGGGAAAAGTCTGGGTGATGGACTGGCGCAGGGCGCTGCGGAACAGTGGGTGGTCGTCAGCGACTATGAACTTAGGTACCGCATCCTCGGCATACAAGTGCATGGCCATCGCTCCCTCATCATCAATAGCCCCTTGGGCAGGGGCAGCGCGCTCGAATTTTATACTTTTTGTAGTGTACGCGGGTGTCTTGAGACTTTGTTATTGTTTATTGCTATTGGAATACGGCTGAGCGGCTTTTCCCTACCGGTACGTTCTCCTTCTCCCTGTAGGAACGGCCCATGGCCGCGATCGGCCTTAGCTACGAAGTGATATCGATCGCGGGCATGGCCCGCTCCTACAGGGGTAGTATTTTCCTGGTCCCGAGTCCCGAGCCTGCGGAGCTGGAGCCTTCAGCGCTCCAAGAATAGCTCCGCGTTCCCGGGTTAGGCCGTCTGCGCCAGCGCGACGCGGCCGTCGATCAGCTGCTGCACCACCGACGGGTCCGCCAGGGTGGAGATATCCCCCAACTGGTCGCACTCGTCCGCGGCGATCTTGCGCAGAATGCGCCGCATGATCTTGCCGGAGCGGGTCTTGGGCAGGCCCGGCGCCCACTGGATCACATCCGGGGTGGCGATGGGACCTATTTCGCTGCGCAGCCAGTTGCGCAGGGCCTGGCGCATCTCCTCGCTGGGTTCTTGGTCGCTGTTCAGGGTCACATAGATGTAAATGCCCTGGCCCTTGATCTCGTGGGGGAAACCCACCACCGCGGCCTCGGCCACCGCCTCGTGGGCCACCAGGGCGCTCTCGAGTTCCGCGGTGCCCATGCGGTGGCCGGACACGTTGAGCACGTCGTCCACGCGTCCGGTGATCCAGTAGTAGCCGTCGGCGTCGCGGCGGGCACCGTCGCCGGTGAAGTACATGCCCTCGAAGGTGCTGAAATAGGTATCCACGAAACGCTGATGGTCGCCGAACACCGTGCGCATTTGTCCGGGCCAGCTGTCCAGCAGCACCAGGTTCCCCTCGGCGGCGCCCTCCAGGATGTTCCCCTCGTTGTCCACCAGCGCCGGCCGCACGCCGAAGAAGGGGCGAGTGGCGGAGCCGGGTTTGAGCGCAGTGGCGCCGGGCAGGGGGGTGAGCATGGCGCCGCCGGTCTCCGTCTGCCACCAGGTGTCCACGATCGGGCAGCGGCCGCGGCCGAAGCTGCGGTGGTACCAGTTCCAGGCCTCGGGGTTGATGGGCTCGCCCACGGTGCCCAGCAGGCGCAGGCTCTCCAGGCTGGCGCCGGCGGTGGGCCTGTCGCCCTCGGCCATCAGCGCGCGGATGGCGGTGGGGGCGATATACAGGATTTCGATCTTGTGCTCGTCGATGATCTGCGCCACCCGGGTCACGTCCGGGTAGTTGGGCACGCCCTCGTACATCACCGTGGTGGCGCCGTTGGCCAGGGGACCGTAGATGATATAGGAGTGGCCGGTGACCCAGCCGATATCCGCGGCGCACCAGTAGCGCTCGCCGCGTCGGTAGTCGAAGACGTATTCGTGAGTGAGGGAGGTGTAGGTGAGGTAGCCGCCGCTGGTGTGCAGTACGCCTTTGGGTTTGCCGGTTGAGCCGGAGGTGTAGAGGATAAACAGCGGGTCCTCTGCGCTCATTTCCTCCGCTGCGCAGTCGTCGCTCTGCTGTGCCACCAGTTCGCGGTAGTCGCAGTCGCGGGCGGGATTCCAGGGGACTTCGTCGTCGGTGTAATTGACCACCACTACTTTGTCCACCGAGGTCTCCCGGCACAGGGCCACGGCACTGTCCACATTCTCCTTCAGTACCACCGATCTGCCACCGCGCTTTCCGGCGTTGGCGGTGATTGCGATGCGCGATTTGCCGTCGTCCATGCGTCCGGCCAGCGCCTCCGGGGAAAAGCCTGCGAAAACCACCGAATGCACGGCGCCGATGCGGGCACAGGCGAGCATGGCCTCCGCCGCCTCGGGAATCATCGGCATGTAGATGGTCACCACATCGCCTTTGCGCACGCCCAGGGATTTGAGGCCGTTGGCGAAGCGGCACACGTCGGCGTGCAGTTCCCGGTAGCTGATCTCGCGGGAGGTCCCGGGCTCGTCGCCCACCCAGAGGATGGCGGTGCTGTCACCGTGTTCGACCAGGTGCCGGTCCAGGCAGTTGGCGGAGACGTTCAGGGTGCCGTCGGCGTACCAGCGGATATGCAGGTCGTCTTTGGCGAAGGACACGTCCTTCACCTGGGTATAGGGCTTGATCCAGTCCAGCCGCCGGCCTTGCTCGCGCCAGAAGCCCTCGCTGTCGTCGATGGAGCGACTATACATCTCGAAATAGTCGGCTTCGTTCAGCAGTGATCGTTCGGCGTAGGCCGCGGGGACTGGGTGGACGGTTTCTCGGGACACAGCGGAGCCTCTTCGGTCTTATAACTTACCGGCATTCTGCATTTCCGCACCCGTAGTGCGTATTAGACATAAGTCGAAATCAGTTCCGCTTCCGCAACTTAGGCATTAGTAAGCGGCCGACATGGCGGGCGGTGGCATGCGCCCCAGTTGGGCGAGCTGGGCTCTGGTGGGGGCCTGCCGAGCCAAACCGCTGGATCAGCGTGACTGCGCCAGGCGGGCTGTTTGGCGCCGCAGCCAAGCTTGCGCGGATCATGTGCCGATTTTTCTTTTAACGTTGACAGACCATCCTCATGATATTGACTTTTTATTTTACGGATTTTCTTCCGGTCCCCCTTTCGGAGGAGTGACCATATCGGTTTCGTGTTCATTGCGTTTAAAAAGCGTTTCGCTGGAAGCGATCCAGCCCGATTCGCCGTGAGCCTGCAACACGTAGTGCCCGTTAGGCGTATCAATACCGGCCAGACTCAAACCTTCTCCCACGGTGATGACTACGCGATGAGATTCATTGTAGTTTTCGAGATGCCCGTGCCAGGTAACGCTGCCGTTTTTATGGGTTTCCGCATAATCAACGCGCATTTCAAAATTCGTTCCCAACTGCCAAACTGGAATTTTCAGTGTGTCTCCCGGCATCAACGTTTCGATACGCAACGGGTTAAAGTGAATAAATTCACGGCCGTCAAATTTTTGTTCAGAAGTCAGCGGCAGATCATCGGGATGCGTTGCGACACGCTCCCAGGCTTCGGTTCGGGCCATTGTCTCCACCACCTTCTCCGGATCAAACGATCTACCCGGCTGGCGCTCTTGCATTGCTTCCAGCCGCGCTTCCAACTGCGGATAATCGGGATTATTTGAAACTTCGGCATACCTCGCTTGCAGGTCTTCAACGCCGTCACCGTTGTCGTCCACTGCGTCTTCATCCTCGGGCATGTTATCGGCCTTTTCGACAACATCGGGCATCGTATTGCCTGTTTTATCGGAGGGAATCGGTTTAAAAGCGGATGAGCGGCTGGAGGCATCCCCGGATAGTGAAGGCGTGAACGTATCCCGAAAAACAAAAAAACCAATCGCCACTATTGTGGTGGCTAGAATCAGTATCCCCGGCGTTTTTTTCCTCATTTTTTCTTCTCTATCAAGCTATTGAGCAGTTTGGCTGGCATCAGTGTGGTGTAAGGTACTAATTGTATATATCAGCGGGCCGCTAAGCGGCCAGATGCAAGGCGCATTTGCGCCGGCATAGTCATCTATGTCAAGCAAGTGCAACGCCGCAGATGGCTGCTTAGCGGCCCGCCCGAAGGGAGCCCCCCCCCTCTTCACCTGGTAGAGAGGGTCCACAGCTGCGTTGCAGCTCTTGAAAATGGAATGACCATTCCCTGCGAGCTGCGCCTAACTGTGAACAATTTGGGGGGCTCTGATATACACAATTAGTACCTTACACCACACTAGGTCGAGCCATACAGAAAATCTGCATTGAGCTATATGCGCAAAAAGGTGAGCACCGGCGGTGCTCACCTGCAAGGCTGACTTACTCGAAGGAAAAATGCTGGCTCCACCAGCTGGTATCACAACTTGCCAGTACAATATTTGCCCCATTAGAGTCTGAGGAGTTCTCTACGCGGAGACATGATCCTGAATCGCGGTTTTTCAGGATGTAATACCCGCCTTCTGCACTTATTCTTTCGAACATCTCAGTCCAGTAATTATCGTTACAATCATACTGGTATACATCGCCATCCGATACCCGGATACATTTTCCACTGTGTTGTGCCACAAGTTGATGATAGCCGTTACCTAGATCCTTCCATTCAAATTGTTGATTATCACCGCCCCAGCAATCCCATTGGACGATATTCGCGTAGTTATCAGTTGATCGGTCAGAAACATCCATACACTTACTGCCAACTCTGCTCAGCAAGGTACTGCTGTTGCCGCCGCTGATGCTGGTGGGTCTAAACTCGGCGATTTCCCCGCGAACATTCTGGATCGCCTTGGCCGCATCGGCTTCATCCGGCTGGCCTTCTTCAACTCCGCAGGGCTCACCGTTGCATGTTATTCGCGGATTGGAGAAATTTGACACGCGCGGCGCGTTGAACAACCAGTAATAAGTCATGATGGAACCGAACGTTTGATCGACACCGTGCCCCAGTCCGTAGCGGTACCGTGCTCCGCTTTCATCGCCCTGACGGCGTGAATGGGCCAGTCCCATGTTGTGTCCCAACTCATGCGCCATGGTCATCGGGCCGCAATCCGGTCCCACTACGCTCCAGGCCCACTCGGAAGCAACGGCGAAATAAGCGATGCCGCAACTGCCCTGCTGGTGTATTTGGGTGACGAAATCAGCGCCCAGTTGGTTTCTCAGGTTGTTGGCTTCCTCGTCGACACGCAAATTTTCCAATACCGCGCCCATGTCCGAGCCGGGTTCTTCGTGTGGCATGACGCCCACCAGACGCAACTGAACGTCAACCTGGCTGTCCTGGTAGGCGTTGTTGATCTGGGTCACCCAGTTCTGCATTGCCGTTTCAGGTTGATTACTGAAGTAATTGGCTGAATAGCCGTCGTACAAAACCAGAAGATCGACGGTGACAGCCTGAACTGCACTACCGGCTGTCATTAGCGATACAGCCAGGCTTGCGCGGATCAGGTTACCGATTTTTCCTTTAATGTTCATGAATCATCCTCATGATGCTGACTTGTTTATTTTACGTATTTTCTTCCATGCCTCCTTTCGGAGGAATGACCATATCGGTTTCGTCTTCATGGCGTTTATTAATAACTCCGAAACTTGAGCTGTTAATTAGTATTGCTGCTGGAAACTGCTCAAGATCCAGTTCGGAAAAATCCAGAAAGCAATTCGTTTTGCGCTGGATCTCTCGCTGATTTCTCATTGAAAGATGACGTTCGAAGGCTTCTACAGGCTGCTTTACTGGATAGGTCAGAACTTTATAGAATTATCCGCCACGGTATTGTGATGGCGGTCGCAAGCATATGCTTAAGTGATGAATAGAGAGCAACTATGTGAACTATTCATTATGGCTATTCAGAATCCACTCCCTAATCCCTACAAAGGATGTAATCCTTACCCGATGTTGTATAAAGGAAGCCCCTACACTAAGGATAGATTGCGCGCAACGGATATGCAGGTCGTCCTTGGCGAAGAATCCGTCTTTCACTTGGGTGGCAGGGTCTGATCCAGTCCAGCCGCCGACCCTGTTCGCGCCAGAATCCCTCGTTGTCATTGATAGAATGACTGTACTGTTCGAAATAGTCAGCTTCGTTCATCAGGGATTGCCCGGCAAGGCCGCGGGGACTGGATGGACCGTTTCTCGGGACACAGGGGGCCTCTTCGGTCATATAATTACCGGCATTCTGCATTTCCGCTCTGACGGTGCGTATTAGACATAAGTCGAAATCAGTTCCGCTTCGCCATTAGACATTAGTCGAAATTACTCCCGATTTAGACCAATGGTTAATAGCCCTGCTCGCGAATAAGGGATTACATCTGCACCCGGAATAAAAACAATTTCGGGAGGATGAAGGAATGTCCAGTAGAGAGAGCAATACCGTGTTCCGCCCGTCCACGGGCGTCCTGGCTTTATCGGCGATGATCCCGCTGGCGGCAGTGGCGCAGGCTACCAACGAGGAACTGCAACTGCGCATCGAGGAACTACAGGCGCAGGTTTCACAGCTGGCCGAAGAGGCAAAGCGCCGGGAGATGGTGGACAACCCGGAGCCGGAGCAGCCGCAAGAGGGCACGCAGATCGAGTTCGGCGGTTTTATCAAGCTCGACAGCCAGTTCAGCGACTACTCCGACGGGAGTTCCGCCACCGCTGGCATCGGCGAGGATTTCCTGGTGCCCTCCACCATTCCGGTGGGCGGCGAGGACGGGGATACCAAGTACCACTCCCACGCCAAGTCTTCGCGGCTGTTTATCAAGAGCCACACGGCCCTGGCCCGCGGCCACGTGAACACCCATCTGGAAGTCGATGCCATGGCCAGCGGCCAGGGCGACGAGCGCATCAGCAACTCTTATTCCCAGCGATTGCGCCACGCCTATGTGGACTGGCATATCGACGAGAACCGAAGTTTGCTTGCGGGTCAGACTTGGTCCACTTTTTTCAATGTGGGCGCGCTGCCGGAGGGCATGGATTTTGTCGGCCCGGCGGGCACCATTTTCGAGCGCCAGCCGCAGCTGCGCTACACCCACAAAATCGGCGGTGGTAGTATCCAGGTTTCCGCGGAGAACCCGGCTACCACCCTGTACAATGGCACGGAGAACCCCTACGACGACAACAGCGTGCCGGATATCGTGTTGCGCTACAACAACAGTCTCGGTAACTTCAGCTACTCGGTGGCCTCCATGAGCCGGGAGCTGGCCTACGAAGAGGATGCCGTGGAGGAATCGGTGCGCGGTTATGCGGTCAGCGTATCCGGCAAATACCAGTTCGGGCGCGACGATATCCGTTTTATGCTCAGCTCCGGCAATGCCCTGGGGCGCTATATGGGCCTGAACGGTTTTCGGTCCGGTATTATTGAAGGGGATGGTGATATTGAATTGATCGACCAGAGTGGCGGCTTCATTGCACTGCGACATTTCTGGAGCGACCAGTTGCGCACTAACCTGGTGCTGTCGGCCTCCACGGCGGACAACCCGGATACCGTGTCCGACACCACCGCCTCAGACTACCGGAGCATGCACCTGAACCTGCTCTATTCGCCGGTTCCCAAAATCACCTTGGGAGGCGAATATATCCTGGCGAACAAGGAGGTGGAGAATGTGAGTGGTATACTGGCGGACGACAAAGGCGAACTGAGGCGCCTGCAGTTTTCCGTCAAGTATGTTTTCTGACATTCGTCATTCCGGCGTATGCCGGAATCCATGCTCCGGAGAGCTGGACCCGGCCTTCGCCGGGTTCACGACCTGAGAAGATTCCGATAAATTGATAATAAGTGCGGAGATAAAAAGATGAGTTTCGAAAGCGAACAACACGCCAAAGACTACTGGAGGGAGAACCTGCGCCTGATGCTCACGCTGCTGTGCATCTGGTTTGCGGTGTCCTTCGGTTTCGGAATATTACTGGTGGATGTGCTCAATGCCATCAAGCTGGGAGGATTCAAGCTGGGCTTCTGGTTCGCCCAGCAGGGCTCCATTTATGTGTTCCTGTTGTTGATCGTGGTCTACGTGGTCAAGATGAATACGCTGGACCGCAAATACAACGTGCATGAAGACCACGAAAACGAAGAAGAATTCGAGGAAGCACTCGAAGAAGAATTCGGTCAATAGGAGCCCATCATGGATATTCAAACCCTTACCTTTTTGATTGTCGGTGCCACCTTTGTAATCTATATCGGTATCGCCATCTGGTCCCGCGCAGGCTCTACCCACGATTTCTACGTGGCTGGCGGCGGTGTACACCCAGTGGCCAATGGCATGGCCACCGCAGCCGACTGGATGTCCGCGGCCTCGTTTATCTCCATGGCCGGACTGATCTCCTTTATGGGCTACGACGGTGCCGTCTACCTGATGGGCTGGACCGGCGGCTATGTGCTATTGGCACTGTGCTTGGCGCCCTACCTGCGCAAATTCGGCAAGTTCACCGTGCCCGCGTTTATCGGCGACCGCTACTATTCGAATACAGCGCGTACCGTGGCGGTAATCTGCGCGGTATTTGTCTGCTTCACCTATGTGGCGGGACAGATGCGCGGTGTGGGGGTGGTCTTCTCCCGCTTCCTGGAGGTGGATATCACCACCGGGGTGATCATCGGCATGGGGGTGGTATTCTTCTACGCGGTGCTCGGCGGCATGAAGGGCATCACCTATACCCAGGTGGCTCAGTACTGCGTGCTGATTTGCGCCTACCTGGTGCCGGCGATTTTCATCTCCATCATGATGACCGGCCACGTGATTCCGCAGATCGGCTTCGGCTCTGAACTGGCCGATGGCTCAGGCACTTACCTGCTGGACAAGCTCGACGGCCTGTCGACGGAACTGGGTTTTACCGAGTACACCTCGGGCACCAAGAGCACCATCGACGTCTTCTTTATCACTGCCGCGCTGATGGTGGGTACCGCCGGTCTGCCCCATGTGATCGTGCGTTTCTTTACCGTGCCCAAGGTGCGCGACGCGCGCAAATCCGCCGGCTGGGCACTGCTGTTTATCGCCCTGCTGTACACCACTGCGCCGGCCATCGCCACCTTTGCGCGAGTGAATATGATCGACACCATCAACGGGCCGGAAGGCGAGGGCACACCCCACGCCGAGGCACCCGGCTGGATCGACAACTGGGAGCGCACCGGCCTGATCAGTTGGGAAGACAAGAACGAAGACGGCCGCATGTTCTACGCCGGTGACGAACGCAACGAAATGACCATCGACCGCGACATTATGGTGCTGGCCAACCCGGAAATCGCCAACCTGCCGGCCTGGGTGATCGCGCTGGTGGCCGCCGGTGGTATCGCCGCGGCGCTGTCCACTTCCGCGGGCCTGCTATTGGTAATCTCCACGTCGATTTCCCACGATCTGTTGAAACGGAATTTGATGCCGAATATTACCGACAAGCAGGAGCTGGGCTACGCGCGCATCGCCGCGGCGGTGGCCATCTGTGTGGCGGGATACCTGGGAATCAATCCACCGGGCTTTGTGGCGCAGGTGGTCGCCTTCGCCTTTGGTCTCGCGGCGTCGTCCTTCTTCCCGGCGATTATCATGGGCATCTTCTACAAGCGCATGAACAAGGAGGGGGCGATCGCGGGTATGCTCTCCGGCATTCTCTTTACCGCGGCCTATATCATTTACTTCAAGTTTATCAACCCGGCGGCCAACAGCCCGGAAAACTGGTGGTTCGGTATTTCCCCTGAGGGAATTGGCACCCTGGGCATGATGCTCAACTTCGTGGTGGCGATTGCGGTTGCCAGGGTTACCAGCGAAGCGCCGGCGCATGTGCAGGAAATGGTGGAGAGCATCCGCTTCCCGAAAGGAGCGGGAGAGGCCAGTGCGCACTGATCCCTGACTGAAAACACCTTACGGTCCTTGGCGAGACACTTGGGTTCCCTCAAAAGTGTCTCGCCTTTTTTGCTCTTTATGGGCTTGGGATCTCATTGTAGACCTCATGGCTTGCGGCCTATTTCATAAGCAGTGCAATCCATGAGGTCTACGAGATTACATCGAATTGCCGGCCTCCCAGGCCATCAACAACAGCTCTTCGTCGTCCCCCGGCAATGTGACTTTCCCCTCGACACGCAGGCCGATTTTTTCCAGCAGGCGTACAGAGGGCGCGTTATCCGGTAGGACAATGGCTACTATGCGCTTCAAGGCCAACGCCTCGCGGCCATACCGCATCACCGCCCGCGCGGCCTCCCGGGCGTAGCCGCGACCGCGGAAGCGGGGGAGAAAGGCGAAGCCGATATCCACGTCGTCCAGTCCATCGCGCTTGATCAGGCCGCAGGTACCGACGGGCGTGCCGTCCGCAAGTTCCACCAGATAGAGGCCGAAACCGTGCTCGTGGTACATGGCCTGGGGGCCGTCGGCGATATAGCGGCGGGCCTCTTCATTGTTATGTACACCGCGGTCGCCCACGTTGCGCAGGAAGTCGGGATCGGTCAGTACCGCCAGTATCAGCGGCGCGTCGTCTTCGGTAAGGCGGCGCAGTCGCAGGCGCTCGGTTTTTATCGGGGTCATAAGGCTGTCAGATTGCAAAAATGCAATCTTACACCGCAGATGTCTTTCAGCGAACCGTGTGCAAAAACTGCAAATGACGCTCGTACTGGGCGAGGATATCGGTGAGCAACTGGTCCCTGGTCCAGCCCATGACGTCGTAGTCCTGGCCGCCTTCCTGCAGGTGCACTTCCGCGCGGAAATATTTTTCCGGGGAGCCGTCGTCCACCTCGTCATTCAGTTCCGCGTCAGGATTGGGAGCGCTGGGCTTCAGGTGGGCCTTGGGATGTATGCCGTAGATGAAATCGATTTCCCCGCTCTGGAGCACTTCCAGGCAAACGGAGTGATTCACCCGGCTGACCGTTGCGGAAAAGCCGTTTTTCTCCATCTCGCTGGCAAATTCCTGCAGCGTCGGTTCCCCCACCTCGCGAATATACTCGCGAACTTCCTCCAGCGAGGGCAGGCGCACCAGGTTTTTCAGTCGCCGCTGCCAGGAGACGGGACTGCCCAGGCTGGCGGGAGCCACCGGCGCGCTCAGTGCAATCCGCTTGGCCGTGTCCCTGCGCAGAGCCGCGATCAGCCCGTATATGGCCACCAGTAGTATCACGGAGAAGGGCAGGGCGCTGGCAATCACCGCCGTCTGCAGGGACTGCAGCCCGCCGGCCAGCAGCAGGGCGATGGCCACAACACCGATCAGGCCGCACCAGAAGATGCGCTGCCATACCGGTGTATCGTCGCGTCCGTGGGAGGAGAGCATGTTCACCACCATGGCCCCGGAATCCGCCGAGGTGACAAAGAAGACCACCACCATCACCACGGCTAGCAAGGAAAAGAACCCCGGCATGGGGAACTGTTCCAGGAACTGGAATAGCGCCAGCGACTCGTTCTCGCTCACTATCCGGCCCAGTGAGGTCAGCCCCTCATCCAGAATCATATGAATGGCGGAATTACCGAACACCGTCATCCACAGCAAGGTGATCCCAGCGGGTACCAGCATGGCGCCGACAATAAATTCGCGAATGGTACGCCCGCGGGAGATCCGCGCGATAAAAAGCCCTACAAAAGGCGACCAGGACATCCACCAGCCCCAATACAGAATGGTCCAGCCCCCCAGCCAGTCGGTGGGTGCGTAGGCGTAGAGATTGAAGGTGCGGCTCACCATTACCGAAAGGTAACTGCCGAAGTTCTGCACGAAGGTCTGCAGCAGGTACACAGTACTGCCGAGCAGCAGCACCATCATCAGCAGGAATATCGCCAGCCCCATATTCAGCTGCGACAGCCGTTTGATGCCCAGGTCCAGGCCCATCACCACGGAGATGGTGGCCAGGATGGTGGTGATCACGATCAGAACCACCTGCGGCCCCGTGCCCACCGGAATATCGAACAGATGATTGAGCCCGGCGTTGATCTGCAGCACGCCATAGCCCAGAGTAGTGGCCACGCCGCACACGGTGCCGACAATGGCAAAGACATCCACCGCGTGGCCAATGGGGCCGTGGATGCGCTCGCCGATCATCGGGTAGAGCGCCGAGCGCAGGGTGAGCGGCAGATCGTGGCGGTAGCTGAAATAGGCCAGGATCAGTGCGACGATGGCGTAGATGGCCCAGGCGTGCAGCCCCCAATGGAAAAAGGTGAGCACCATGGCTTCGCGCGCGGCAGCCACGGTGCCGGTCTCACCCACGGGGGGTGACAGGTAGTGCATCACCGGCTCGGCGACACCGAAGAACAGCAGGCCGATTCCCATACCGGCGGAAAACAGCATCGCGAGCCAGGAGCCGTACCCGTAATCCGGTTTCGCGTGTTCGGGCCCGAGCCTGATCTCGCCGAACTTGGATACACCGATCGTCACTACACTGATCAGGACGATCGCCACTACCAGTACGTAGTACCAGCTCATATTGGCCACGATACCCGCCTGCAGAGCCTTGAAGCGTGCGGTGGCGTCGTCGGCGAATAGCACCGCGTAGGCCACCAGCAACAGCAGTACCCCGGTGGCCGTGTAGAATACCGGGGGGTCGAAATGGGCTTTTTTGTCCCCTTTGGGAGGTTTCATGGCTGCTATTCCTCGGTGCTGCTTGCGAGCGCGGCGGGTTAAAATAGCGCCTTATTCTAACGTAGCTGATCCCATACTTACATTTTTCGCGAATAACCAGATGTTTTTTCATGATTGAAATTTCTAGAGATCTGAAAATATCCGAATCCGAGGTGGAGCTGAGCGCGGTGCGCGCCCAGGGCGCCGGCGGCCAGAATGTCAACAAGGTGGCCAGCGCGATTCACCTGCGCTTCGATATCCGTGCCTCCTCGCTGCCGGAGGAAGTCAAGCAGCGTCTGCTGGCCCTGCGCGACCGGCGTATATCTTCCGATGGTGTGGCAGTAATCAAGGCCCAGCGCTTCCGCACCCAGGAAAAAAACCGCGCGGATGCACTGGAACGGCTGTGCGCCCTGATCGAGAAGGCGACACGGACGAGCAAGACGCGCGTCGCCACTAAGCCTGGCAGAGCCGCGAAAGAGCGGCGGTTGCAGAACAAAACGCGGCGGGGGCAGATAAAGGCGTGGCGTGGTAAGGTCAGTGAATAGTGGCGGGTGGTTGGTGGTGAGTGTAGGGTGCGCCGTGCGCACCATTCGGAGCGGATGTGAGCTCCAGCACTTCCCGGTGCGCACGGCGCACCCACGGCTGCGGTTCACAAAAACATCGAAGAGGAGCTTTTATGTCTGTGCGCTACGACGCCGGTGAACTGCAACAGTTTGCCACCACACTCTTCCGGCGCGCGGGCCTCACCGAAGAACGGGCCTCGGTGATGGCCAATGTTTTCCTGCAGGCGGATTTGCTGGGTTTCACCACCCACGGCCTCAACCGGGTGGCGAGCAACCTGCAGTGGCTGCTGGATGGCGAATCCCGACGCGAGGGGGAGCCGCGGGTGCTCGCCGACCGCGGCAATTGCTTTAACTGGGATGCGGACTTTCTGCCCGGCCCCTGGGTGCTCACCCAGGCGGTGGAGCAGGCGCTGGAGAGGCTGCCGGAGCAGGGAATGGTCACCGCCACCATTCGCCGCAGCCAGCATATCGCCTGCCTGGCTGCCTATCTGCCGCCAGTCGTCGAAAAGGGTTACGTGGCCCTGCTGACCTGCTCCACCCCATCGGAGAACACCGTCAGCGCCCAGGGCGGCATAGACCCGCTGTTCTCCGCCAATCCCATCGCCTTCGCCGCTCCGGCGGGGGATTACCCGCTGCTGTTCGATATCAGCATGTCGGTCACCGCCGGCGGCTATGTCAGCCGGGCGCAACGGGAGGGCAGGAAGCTGCCAGGCGAATACCTCAAGGACAGCGAGGGCAACCTGTCCGACGATCCGGCCGCCTTCGAAAACGGCGGCAGCATCCTGCCGGTGGGCGGCGCCGATCACGGTTACAAGGGAGCGGCGCTCAGCGCCATGCTGGAGGTGCTGTCCATGGCCCTGGGCGGTTACGGCCGGGGAGACGAGGAATCGAAAGGAGACGATGAGGCCAATTCGGTATTCCTGCAGATTATCGATCCCCAAGCATTCGGCCCGCAGGAGGATTTCCTGCGCCAGACCAGGGCGCTGTGCCACCTGTGGGAAAACAGCCGCAGCGAGGGCGACTCCCCGGCCCGCGTGCCCGGCCAGCGCGCCTGGGCCGCCCGGGCGCGGCAGTTGGAAGAGGGGGTGGAACTCTACCCCTCCATCATGAAGGACCTGGAGCCCTGGGCGGAAAAGTTGAATGTGCCCCGACCCAAACCTCTTTGAAGATTTGCGGGAGCCTGCTTGCAGGCGAATAGGGCCGTGGAACGTCAGTCTTCGTTCCGGAAAAGGCTGGTTGAAAGGAGTGACCGGCAATGACCCATCTGACGGCTTGATTCAAGCACTGCCGTCATCAAGTGAAATGGAATCAAATCCAGTCGGGTGCTCACGGCCGAGCCGATCTCCTCCATGGAGGGATTGATGAATACCCATAAGCGGCCCAGTATTTTAGGAAAAAAATCCATGATCTTTCCCGGAAAGGGATGGATACCCTGTTAAGCGAGAAACTGCGATAGAAGTTATCTCTCGGCATGATCATCTAACCCCAGCCTCTCTCTCAGTAGAGACACTGCCGAAAGCTGCTTTCGAATACCTCGGTGCACTCTTCCCATCGCCTATCTGAAAATATTTGATCGCCCTTTTGTAATTCGCTACTGAACTTGTACTAGTCGTTATAAATCCGTTGCCCTGCTTGCATGAATAGTTTCCGCTCTGCGGGCATTGTTGGGCCAATGTAGGGCGTTCAGCGTCTGATAGAGGTCGGTAGACAACTGGCGGGTTGGTAAATAAACGAGCTAAAAAGTAATGAAATACAAGGCCTTGGTGTCAGCGCAGGTCTCCAATCCGGTTTTGGCATAGAAATCGCTTTATTAATCCTGAGTCGTTATATCTTATTAGTACAAGTGGACTTCACGCAAACCGGGGCATTGCTCAGCTGTGACGGAGCAGGCTGAAATTTTCAGATTATGGGGGTTACATGAATACAATCAAAAAGCTGATCCTGCTTGCAGGGGTGTCGGGGTTCTCTACGCTGGCATTTTCCGAAGATCAATTAAGGGACATATTTGATAACGGAAGCCTGGATGGAAACATCAGAGCCTATTACAACACCCGAGAGTATGAGGATCGTACCGATGAAAGTGCATTTTCCTTAGGAGGAGCGCTACGCGCTGAGACCGGTAAGATGGGCCCAATCAAGATCGGTGCAGGATATTACACCGCTCAGGATCTCGGTACGAATGACGACGA
This sequence comes from Microbulbifer sp. TB1203, assembly GCF_030997045.1. Classification (NCBI taxonomy): domain Bacteria; kingdom Pseudomonadati; phylum Pseudomonadota; class Gammaproteobacteria; order Cellvibrionales; family Microbulbiferaceae; genus Microbulbifer; species Microbulbifer sp. TB1203. The sequence continues at coordinate 37,362 of NZ_CP116899.1, forward strand.
CCCAAACAAGGTGAACAGCCGTTTGGGCAGCGATCTGGAAGTGTTGGGAGAGGCCTATCTGAAATTTGACGCTGGCCATTCCGTAGCTACCCTGGGTCGACAGAAAGTCAATACGCCTTTTGCCAACTCCGGCGATGCTTTCATGATCCCATTTACGTTTCAGGGGTACAGCGTTACCAATAAAAGCCTGAAAGATATCACCTTCGAGGCCAACTACCTTAGTGAGATCAAGAATCGTAATAGTGAAACATTTGTGGATATAGGTTCCTGGACGGCGAGCAGGTACGGAGCTGCTATCCCCTCCGAAACAGGTAGATTGGCTAACCTGGGAGCGGTATACGGAGCTGGGCCTATAAAGTTGGAAGCATGGTTTACCCGGGTTTCGGAGTTCTTTGACACCCTGTACCTCAACGGTAGCTACAGCGCTTCGATATCCCCCAGTATCAAACCCTTTGTGGGCGCGCAATATGCAACACAACGTGAAAGCGGTGACGAAATAGTTGGCAGAGTCGATTCAAGACTTTACGGTGTTAAGTTTGGTACGACAATGGGAAGCTCAAAGGTCACTTTGGCCTATAACAGTGTCGCTACGGAAGAATCCGCTTTTCGTAATGGTGCATTTTTGGCTCCTTTCAGTTTCTCCACCAGCCCGCTTTATACTAACAATATGTTGGAGACCATGGAGAACGTAGATGCCGGTAAGGCATTCAAGGTAACCTTCAATCACAGTTTTTCCAGCAAAGTGGATGTAAAACTCAGTTATGCAACATTTGATTTCGATCAGGTGCCGGATCGGGAGGCGACCGACTTGGACGTGGTTTATGCACTTGACCAGTATCTGGAAGGTTTATCCTTTCGATGGAGAGTGGAGCTGGTGACGTCCGATGTCGATTCTGTTGAACAGATCAATCACCGGTTCCAGACCCAGTTTGCCTTCTAAAAAAGTGCCGCCGCCGGCCGACGCGAGCCCTTGAAATACAAGCAATTTCACCGGGCGGCCATCCGCGAGTATTCCGCGGGCGACAACCAAATAGATCAGGGATGTTCTGTTTGGTTGCCGGGCTAATAGCAAGTCCATCGCCCCAGGGGCACCTTCCTGTTCTCTTTCATCTCGACTCCTGAAAAATCAGGGTCCCGCGCGCTCCGACTCCCGAAATACGAAACTTTCAGCAGCGGTAGCCTTCCTTATTCTAACCAACTGTATGACTGTTCTTCGTAATGTGGTGTCCCGTGTCATCTTTTTCACCTCGATAGAGATACTACGGGATGAGTGATCTGTCTTACTTGTATTGGCCCGGCGACAGGCATGTAGGCCGACTGTGCGCTTATAGGGTGCGGTATTGATGCGCGGGCGCAATAGCGGGGCATTTTCCTATATGGGGGAAGATTCTCTAAGGAATTAAAAAGATTCTGAGCTCCCTAAAAAAGATCTATGAATTAATGACTTATACACTCGGAGGTGCGGGGGACGGGTTTCTGGCACGGCTTATGCAACTACTAGGTAGGTCGTTATAACATGGCAATACAAGTTGGGTAATAACCTTACCGGGGGATGACAATGACAATAACCAAGCTATTCACAGCAATATTTATGGCCGCGGCTCTGACGAATACGGCGAGCGCCGAGACGATACGCATTGCGATAGGGCATCAAAGTATGTGTACGGACACCTACACGGCGGGTATCGTCGTTAAGGAGTTGGGGCTGTTGGAGAAGCACCTTCCCAGGTCAGGGAAATATACTGATGCTGATTACGAAATTTCCTGGAGCGATTACTCCTCTGGTGGCCCAATTACCAACCAGATGATGGCTAACAAGTTGAACTTTGGAGTAATGGGTGATTACCCACTGATTGTGAACGGGGCCAAGTTCCAGGAAACAAAATCCTTACGCACCAAGTATATCGCCGGTACTGGCTATAACCTGAAAGGTAGTGGTAATGCCATTGTCGTTCCGGTCGATTCCGATATTTACACCATTGATCAACTCGCAGGCAAGCAAGTATCGGTTCCCGTAGGGAGCGCAGCTTGGGGGATGCTGTTGAAAGCTATGCAGGACGAAGGGATTCCCGCAAAGGACTATGCCTTAAAGAATCAAAGCCCCGCCGTAGGAGCAGCGAATATAGCCTCCAGCCGAATTGATGCCCATGCGGATTTTTGTCCCTGGTCTGAGTTAATGGAGTTCAGGGGAACCGGCCGCAAAATATATGACGGTAGAGAGACAGGCATACCTTATCTTCATGGTGTCGTTGTGCGTGAAGACTTTCTGGATCAATACCCTGAAGTTGCTATTGCTTTTATTAAAGCGGTGCATGAGGCGGGGCAATGGATCAAGGCAGATCCAGTCAAGGCGGTTGCTATGATGGAGAACTGGACCGGTGTCGAGAAAGAAGTGCTCTATATCTATTTTTCAGAAGGTGGACATCTTACGCTCGATCCAACCATTAAACCAAAATGGGTAGAAGCCCTGAAAGCGGATCATGGTGTCCTAACTAAAGAGATGAATATGCCCCCACTCGATTTTGAGGAATGGGTGACGGAAGACTACCTGAAAAAAGCTTACTCCGATCTGGGTATCGATTACGACGCGGAAAAGAATACTATCGTTGATCCTGGTGTTGCCAACGCACAGCTACCGGTGGAAATCTGGCACTCCAGAAACGGCATCATATCCTACGCCTCAATAGATGATTTTTTGAGGGCTATCAAAGAGTTCAGGGAGACAGGTGCAAAATTGAACGCTACCTACGTATACGATGAAGCAACGGGACTGAAACTTTTCGGTAAAACCGCTTTTTTTGTCAAATCTTCAGACGGTTTCAAAGCCTTCCTGAGAAAACCGGATGCCGATACCTATGCAATGAAGAACAAGGGCATGGTTATGCAACTGGAACAGGCTATCGAAGGTTACTCCAGTTAAATTGAGATGTCGGCAGCGATATAAATTATCCGCTGATTCTAGAACGTTAGTGAATGGTGGCAGTAATGAGTACATTGTTATCTGATAAAGCTATCAGTATGGATATCCCTAAGGATTACGACAGGCCGGTCGATCCTGTCAAGGATGGATCCGAAATTGGTAATGCTTCGGTTCAAGGGAATGAAAGCGCCATTGAAAACAAATCTGATAGACTGAGTGGCCTGTTTTCAAGATATTTTAATCTCGATAAGATCAAGATGGTTGGTATTGGATCCCTGTCGATAATAGCAGGGGTATTGATCTGGCATTACGCAACCAAGTACAACTTTAACTATTTCATTAACTTTGAAAATGTCCCGTCTCCGGGAACGGTCGGGTCTGCTTTTCTTGTGCATGGTACTGATTCAGAATTTCATACCCATGTTCAGGTTAGCATCAAACGAATACTCATTGCCTACTCGCTCGCGGTAATCCTGGGAGTTGTGATTGGGGTTATGGTTGGCAGGTCCCGATCCGCGAGAGCCGCCGTTCTTCCATATATAGAGGTGCTTCGGCCCATACCGGCAGTTGCCTGGATTCCCCTGGCCATTCTTATGTGGCCAACAGAAGAGTCATCCATTATTTACATTACGTTCCTGGGGGCGCTGTTTCCGATCATCCTCAATACCGTGCACGGCGTTGAACAGACGCCCAAAGTGCTAGTGCGGGCAGCCCTGTCCTTGGGGGCCAAACGTCTGGATATCTTCTGGCATGTGGTGTTGCCGGCAGCTCTGCCCAGTATCGCTGCAGGGCTTGCCATTGGTATGGGGGTAAGTTGGTTTTCGCTGCTGGCGGGAGAAATAATTTCCGGCCAGTATGGTATCGGATACTTTACCTGGAACGCCTATTCACTGATTAATTATCCCGACATTATCGTTGGAATGCTTGTTATCGGCGGCCTGGGGTCCTTGTCCACATATCTGGTCCGTCTGGCTATGGCTCCATCACTGCGATGGAAAAAAACCACGCACTAGCTGGCGACTATATGAGGAGATTCAGGATCAGCCTTCGTCTGGCCCGAAGAAATAAGGCTCTTTGTCTTGGTGCTGGCGCGGGATTAACGCTGCTGTACTACATAGTGTTGCTTTCGGCACCGATGATCAAATTCCAACAGTGGCCAAACTACGTTACTACTTATGACTGGCTCGAGAATGTGGGAAGAATTATCGCCTCTACACCATCGTGGTCAGACAGACTGGTGATAATTAACGATGAATGGCTGTTTGAGATTGGATACATGAACTACGACTTCGGCATAGGGATATCGCAGTGGAGTTTATTTGTAGCACCGATAAAGGTATTGGAGATAATGATATTCGGCGCTCTTCTTGGGGTGCTTTTCCTGATTGTCCGTAGCATCGGTGAAGCCAGCTGTTCAAAGCGGAATCTGTGGGCCGCGAAAGCCACGGGGGGAGTAGGTGCTGGCCTTGTTGCGTTGACCTCGATTTCACTTTCCTGGGTGGTCTGTTGTGCTACCCCAAGCTGGGTGGTCGGCCTGGCCATGATGGGCTTAGGGGTCTCAACTTCCTTATGGCTTGAACCCATAGGGTGGTGGCTGCATATGGCCGGATTGGGATTGTTGTTATCAGCATTATATGTTGCCGCTGGATATTTACCTGATATAGATAAAACGTAGATGCTCACCCCGACAGCCCCCTCTCCGCTTTTGGGGGAGAGGGTTAGGGAGAGGGGGAGCCAGTCAGCGCACCTCCCCGGCCCCTCCCCCCGCAAGCGGGAGAGGGGAGAGTAGTTACGATAAAACTAGAACCTAGATCCTGGAGTTGGAGCAAGTAATGAATATGAAGCTCGTAGTGGAGTCGGATCCAAGAATGCAACCCGGTCGAAAAAAGGCGGCCGGTCGGGGGCATATAGAAATTGATAACGTCACAATTGATTTTAAATCAGGGGCAACCTTCAATAGAGCCGTTGAAAAAACCAGCTTAGACATACAGCCAGGGCAATTTGTCTGTATTCTCGGGCCGTCAGGCTGTGGCAAATCAACTTTACTTAATTCTGTCGCAGGCTATGTGAAGCCGACCACCGGCCAGGTGTTGGTGGACGATCATCCGGTGACCAGCCCGGGGCCGGACCGGGGAATGGTATTCCAACAATACTCGCTATTCCCGTGGAAAACCGTTCATCAAAACATAGCATTCGGTCCAAAGTTGGCCGGTCATAGTTCACGTGAATGTGATTCCATTGCCAATACCCTGTTGTCGATGATAGGGCTCAGCAAAATCGCCAATAAGCTGCCCGGCGAGCTGTCCGGTGGTATGCAACAAAGGGTCGGCATAGCTCGAGCTCTGGCTAACTATCCCGATGTGTTACTAATGGACGAGCCTTTTGGTGCCTTGGATGCTCAGACCCGCCTGATTATGCAAGAGAGCCTGCTGGATATCTGGTCGGAATTTGAAATCACGGTACTGTTCGTAACTCACGATGTTGATGAAGCGATCTTCCTGGCTGATAGAATTTTGATTATGAGTACCAGCCCGGGGTCCATTATCGCCGACCTGAGTGTGAATTTGGAGAGGCCGAGAAAGGGCGAGCTGGCGACCAGCGATGAGTTCGTTAGGCTTAAGCGAAAGTGCCTTTCATTCATTCGCGAGGAGAGTCTTAAGGCATTTTCGGGGTCGGGAGAGTGGTAATGAGAGTTATATGGGCACTTGTTTCCTGTCTGATTCTTTGTGGATTTTCAGAAGCACATGGCTCAGGAGAGCGAACCCGGATTTTCAAGGATTCCAGGCCACTTCCCGAGTTTTCACTGCTGGACCAACACAAAAGGATCTACGACTTGGATCGGCTGAAGGGACGGTGGACGCTGATATTTATCGGTTTCACATCATGCCCTGATGTTTGCCCGGTAACCCTCATGAAGCTGGAAGCCGTTCGAGCAGAGTTGGGATTGCAGTTTTCACCGGCGCGAATTCCGGAAATCGTATTTCTGGCGGTGGACCCGCAGCGGGATGCGTCGGTTCTGGCGGAATACCTGGCCCATTTCCACCCTGACAATGTCGGCATTACGGGTCCGGTGGAGCAAATTGATACCCTGGTATCCGGCATAGGTGGCTTTTACCGGCTGGGAGAACCCCGGCCCGGCAGTGCGCACTATGACGTTACGCACACCGCAGCCATAGCGGTAATCAATCCGAAAGCGGAGCTGGTAGCGGAGGTAAGCCAACCTCTCGATGTACAGGAAGTTTCGGAATTTCTAACTCATTTGATCCGAAAAAGGAAAAGGTCATGAGAGCGCTGTTACCAGTGTGTACCTTCGCTATTACCCTGGCGATGACCCATTGGGTAAGTGGTGCTGAGCGGAAAGATACTCACTCTACCGCTGAATTGACTGTTGCTGATGCCTGGCAGCCAGACGTACCTTCTTTGGTGAGGGCGGGCTATTTTACCTTGACAAACACTTCATCAGAAGAAATGACTCTGATTGAGGTGATGAGTTCAGTATTTGAGTCAGTTGAGATACATCGCTCCGTGGTGGTGGAGGGAATAGCAGGTATGGAGGCATTGGAGCGTCTGAGTATAGCGCCTGGAGAAACAGTAAAGTTTGAACCGGAATCTCTGCATCTAATGATGCAAAAACCGAAGCGGACGCTTGGCGAGGGTGACCATATTGACGTCGCTCTGGTGTTCAGCAACGGTGCAACCAAATCATTCACAATGCCTGTCAAGGCCCGCCTGGCAGGGTATGGCTCAGCATCCCATGAAGCGCATCATGAGTAAGCCCCTTTTCCTGCAACTGCCTCTTGTTGCTCTGGCCCTTTTGGGTGGAGCTATTGGCAATGCGGGAATGATTGATAAGAAGGGGATGGCACCTTGGGAAACCTGTGCTCTGTGTCACGGCGCGGACGGGATTAGCCATGTGGACAAGTTCCCCAAGCTCGCCGGGCAGAATGAAGCTTACATTGTTCGCCAGGTTTTGGATTTTTCAACGGGTAGAAGGGATAACGACAACGGCCAGATGCGTTCAATTCTCTCTGAACTGGAGCCGGGTGAGCTGGAACGTGTCGCCAGCTATTTTGCCCAGCTTCCCCCACCTGAGGCCGGTTTGGAGGACCTGGACGCTCCCCTGGATAACAAGCGCTACAAGTTGGGGCGATCAACATTCTGCACAGGTCGGGACGATGTCCCTGCCTGTGTCGGCTGTCATGGCAGCGGTGACCCTTCGATACCATGGCTCGACGCTCAACACCGTCAATATCTGCGTAAACAGATTATTGATTTCAGGGAGGGTGTGCGTAACAACGATAAGGGTATGGCAATGCAAAATGCGGTCAGAAAGCTTACCGGGGAGGAAGTGGAAGCCGTTGCTTATTACTTGTCATTGACGCGTTTTGAGCGCGAAAAAACAAGTTCTTGTGCACTTCAACAGAGCACAGAGGTGCACTAAAGAAAGGCATGTTTGAATAGGTTTTAGTAGATGCAGTGGTTAGACAAAATTTCTCTAAAATTAGCTTATATTTTACTTGTTATAACAAGTCATAATAAGTAATATAGAAGACTACAGGAGGCAGAATCTATGAAACCACTGCAACCGAAAGATATGTCGCATCAACCGCTTTATCTTCAGATAAAAGAAGCGCTGAAGAGGCAAATCCTCGCGGGAGAATATGCGCCTTATCAGCGTATGCCCTCGGAAAGTGAGCTAATGAAGAGCTTCGGCGTGAGTCGCATTACTGTCCGGCAGGCTCTGAGAGATCTTCATAGTGAAGGGCTTATTTTTTCAGCGCAGGGAAAAGGTACCTTCGCCAGCAAACCCAAGGCGACTCAGGACATTAAGCACTTACAGGGATTTGATGAGGCAATGAAGCCTCAGGGCTATGAGACCTCTGCACGCCTGGTCAGTATTCGCGAAACCAGCGCAAGTAAGAATGTGCAGGAAAATCTGGGGGTTACCGCCAAAGAAAGGGTAGTGGAAGTTGTGCGTGTCCGATACCTCAACCGCGATCCGGTGTCAGTAGACAGTTCCTACTTTCCGATGTCTATTGGTGCAGCGCTTTTTTCGAAGGATCTGAGCCAGGACATCTTTCCGATGCTCGAAAATCAGCTGGGAATAGAGCTCGGCGAGGCTGAAATAAGCCTGGAAGCGCGCCCCGCAGATGCGGACGTCGCCAATTTTCTGAGAATAGAACAGGGCAGCCCGATTATGTGGGTGGAGCGGTTGACCCGTGACAGCACTGGCAAGCCCATTGATTTCGAATATCTCGCTTTCCGCGGTGATTCCTATAAATATCGCTTCCAAATACAACGCGATCCTTCAAAGAACGCTCCCATCCAAGAGGATAAGTAATGGCAATTCCTGATGACATAAAAGTTATGGATGTTGATGTATTGGTTATTGGTGGCGGCACGGCCGGACCAATGGCTGCCGTAACCGCAAAAGAAAAAAATCCAGACGCGAGCGTCATGCTTCTGGAAAAGGCCAACGTTAAGCGTTCCGGGGCCATCAGTATGGGTATGGATGGTTTGAACAACGCCGTTGTACCCGGCCATTCAACGCCGGAAGACTACGTAAAAGAGATCACCATAGCTAACGATGGGATTCTCCTTCAAAAAGGCGTCATGGCTTACGCCCAGCGTTCCTACAGCATGATTCAGAAGCTGGATAAATGGGGTGTTTACTTCCAGAAAGATGAAACTGGCGAGTTCGACATGAAAAAGGTACACCATTTGGGTACCTACGTGTTGCCAATGCCGGAGGGGCACAATGTCAAAAAGATTCTCTATCGTCGCCTCCGGCGCCATCGGGTCAAGGTCGAGAACCGCTATCAGGCAATCCGCCTTCTGAAGGATGAAGCCGGTGTGGTGAGCGGCTGTATCGCGCTGGGTACGCGGGACGCCGAAGTGATTGTGGTTCGGGCAAAGGCGGTGATCATGTGCAGTGGCGCGGCCGGCCGTATTGGTCTGCCGGCGTCAGGCTACCTGTTCGGCACCTATGAGAACCCCTCCAACTGTGGTGACGGCCACTCCATGGCTTACCATGTGGGTGCCGAACTGACCGGTTTGGAATGCTACCAGATCAACCCCCTGCTCAAGGATTACAACGGACCGGCCTGTGCCTATGTTACCGGGCCCCTGGGCGGCTATACCGCCAATGCCAAGGGCGATCGCTTCATAGAGTGCGATTACTGGAGCGGACAGATGATGATGGAGTTCTACAATGAGCTCCAAGGCGGGAACGGCCCTGTGTTCCTTAAACTGGATCATCTGGCCGAGGAAACCATCCAGGAAATTGAGCACGTTCTGCACACCAACGAGCGCCCCAGTCGTGGCCGTTTTCACGATGGTCGTGGTACGGACTACAGAACGAAGATGGTGGAAATGCATATTTCGGAAATTGGTTTTTGTGCCGGCCATTCCGCCTCGGGAGTTTGGATCAATGAAAAGGGCGAGACGAGTGTGCCGGGCCTGTACGGAGCTGGCGATATGGCGTCTATTCCCCACAGCTATATGCTGGGGGCTTTCGTTTACGGAGAGATCTGCGGCGAAAATGCGGTGGAGTTTGCGCGCGAGCGCGATGTTCCGAAGCTGGATGAAGACTACATTATTGCGGAACGAGATCGTATTCTGGCGCCGTTAAAACGCACTGACGGAATACCGCCCAGCCAGTTTGAATACAAAGTTCGACGTTTGGTTAATGACTATCTTCAGCCACCCAAGGTAAGCAAAAAAATGGATATCGGACTTGCCCGTATACGGGCAATGGAAAATGATATTCCCTATTTGTACGCCCGTGATCCCCATGAGCTACTGCGTGCAAATGAAGCGCAGCACATCTTTGATTGCGCACAGATGGCGGCAGTTGCATCCCTTTATCGAGAGGAGAGTCGCTGGGGGCTGTACCACAACTATGTCGATCACCCCGAGACGGACAATGAAAACTGGTTCTGTCATGTCCAGTTGTTCAAAGATGAGAACAATAATATGACGTGTCGTAAGAGGGAGATTGAGCCGTACGTTGTAGAGCTCGATGACGAAGAGAAGAATGCCTATCAACAGTTGCGAGTGCAAGCCGGCTAACCATTAGCGGACATTCAGGAGAGAGTTTATGCCAACTGCATCCCAGATTTCTATGGTTCCTGTCGTCGTGGATGACGATAAATGTATCGCCGATAAGGGTTGTCGAACCTGTATCGACGTCTGCCCGTTAGATGTGTTGTGGATCAATGAAGAGACCGGAAAAGCGCACATGAAGTACGATGAGTGCTGGTACTGCATGCCCTGTGAGGCGGATTGCCCGACAGACGCCGTTACGGTGAACATTCCTTATTTGCTGAGTTGAGGTGAACGATGTCTGATTATTCAAACCCTTTGTTGGGTTCATTGGCCGAGCGCTTGCGAGACTCCGATCCAGGTATACGTCGGGTGGCGGTGCTGGACCTGGTAGACAGTCCGGAAGAAGAAGCTGTCGGGTTGCTCATTGCCGCCTTGGGTGATGAAGATGAGGCGGTAAGGATGGAAGCGGCAAGAATGATTGATGAGTTCGAGCCGCGCGACATGATGGATGCTCTCGTAGGGGCTTTAACCTCAGAAGACCAGAACGTGCGCAATGCCGCCGCCAACGCTCTGGCCGACTTAAAGGACGATGATGCTGCGCCGGCCCTGATAGAAGCGCTTCAGGAGAGTGATCCTTTTGTGCTGGCTTCTATTCTTCGCTCGCTTAAGCAACTGCGGCTCAAGGAAGCCAGGCCGCACGCGCTCCAGTTTCTGGACCATCCCGATGCCAATGTGCGGCGGGAAGCGGTCGGCGTTCTGGGCTACCTACAGGAAAATGAAAATCTGCCGCAGTTAATATCTATCGCGGGTACGGACGCCGATCCGGAAGTGCGCCGCGCAGCTATCGGCACTCTGGTTTACGCTGATCCGGGTCAAGTGGAAAAAGCACTGATTAATGGCCTTTCAGACGCTAACTGGCTTGTTCGGTCAGAAGCGGCCAAGAGCATAGGCCGCTTGGGTGTTGCGGCGGCGGTCGACTCGTTAATGGCAGCGGTTACGGATGACGCAATGTGGCAGGTTCAGGAAAAGTCAGCGGAAGCCCTGGGTAAGATTGGTCTGGCCGCCGCTTTGCCGGCCCTGGCCAAGTGCGCCTCCAATCCCATCAGCAACCTGCGCAAGGCGGCGGTAGCCGCTACCGGTGAGATTGCCCGGCCGGAGGGGATGCCTATTGTCGAAGAGGCCCTTAATGACAACGATCCGGATGTCAGGAAGCTGGCTCGATGGGCCAAATCAAAAATTGAATCCAATGTGGCTGGAATTGGAGGTTAGTTATGACGTTCGTTGTAACCGAGCAATGCATCAGATGTAAATTTACCGATTGTGTGGATGTTTGCCCTGTCGATTGCTTCCATGAAGGCCCCAATTTCCTGGTGATTGACCCGGAAGTCTGCATTGACTGTGCTCTGTGCGTTCCTGAGTGTCCGGTCGATGCAATCTTCGAGGAAAGTGAGTTGCCGGAGGAGTTTGTCGACTTTATCGAAATCAACGCTGAGCTGGCCACGCGGTGGCCAGAGATCTCTTCGACGAAGGATCCGTTACCGGATGCGGATGACTGGGCTGATAAGCCTGATAAGCGTCAGTTCTTGGTATTGGACGCTGAGCAGGTTTAACTTTGCAGCAACTTGTCATAACAAGTTGTTGCAAGTCTCGCGTCGAGGCGCTTTGTATGTCGCACTTAAGCTCAAGCACGTCGGGGTTTGAAGGCAGCGGATGGCTCGCTCAGAGATAGAGGTGTACGCATGAATGAAGTGTTGTATCCACCGGTCCAGGTCACCCTCGATAAAGCCGCGGGTGAGCTCAGAATTGTCTGGAAAGGCGGAGAGAAGAGTCATATCGCCGGAAGCGAGTTGCGCCGTTATTGCGCCTGTTCCAGCTGCCGGGCCCGGAGGGTGGTGGGTGTTGTGCTTGTTACAGAGTCAACCGAAATGCGCTCAGCCAGGTTAATGGGGAATAACGCGCTGCAGATTGAATTTTCCGATGGCCATGATCGCGGGATCTACCCTTGGCCCTATTTGTTCGCCATAGGCCAGGGACTTGCACAGGATTATCTTGATGAGTGAATTGGAGGCTGTAAAAACAAGGTATATTTGGAGGTCCGCCACCAGCGCCAGAAAAAAAATCATCGAGTACCTTCCGGGGATATCGTTTTGTCTGTTACTTGTTTTGGGGGCCAGCTACCTCTCTGATCATTATGGAACGTCAAAAATACTCGGAGCGCTGCTTCTGGGCATGGCGTTCCAGGCTATATCCCAGTATCAAGAGTTTTCCCCGGGCCTGGATTTCTGCGCAAAAACGGTATTACGGGCTGGCGTGGCGATTCTGGGAATCCGGATTAGCTTCGATCAAATGACAGAGTTGGGAGTCGCGCCACTGATACTGGTCAGCACAGTGGTGACCGGCACCATAATATTTAGCATAGTTCTTGCCAGGCTTTTTAAGATTGACCCTGTCAGGGGCACTATTTCGGGCGCAGCCGTTGGAATCTGCGGAGTTTCCGCCGCACTGGCCGTGGCATCGGTACTGCCGAGCAACAAGGCAATTGAAAAGCACCTGTTGTGTACTGTTGTAGCGGTAACCGGTATCAGCACCGTCTGCATGATTCTCTACCCAGGGCTGCTGACCAGCATGGGAATGACAGCGGAACAGATGGGGTTGTTTATCGGCGCGAGTATTCATGACGTTGTCCAGGTTTTTGGCGCAGGTGAGATGATCTCGCCCGACGTTGCAGAGTTGGCCACTTATACAAAGATGCTACGGATCGCCTTGCTCGTACCCACAGTGGTCATACTGGCACTGATCTATCACAGGCCTGAGGCGAAAGTCGGTGGTTTTCGTCGAGTAGTCCCTCCGTTTCTCATAGCGTTTGTTGGTTTTGTGATCCTCGCAAACGCCCAGGCTCTTCCTCAAGAGGGTACAGTCCTGCTCGGTGATATTTCGCAAGCCTGTCTGTGGATGGCGATGGCTGCATTGGGGGCCAAAACCAACCTGGTCGACCTCTGGCGTATTGGTGGAAAGCCGTTGTTGTTGATAATCATTAATACCCTGTTCATTGCGGCGATGTCTTTGCTTTTGATTATTTAAATAGATACGAGAGGAGATTTGACGTGGCGAATTTAATGAAAGAGAGTATTACTGAAGTACACCACTGGAACGACACGTTGTTCAGTTTTAAGTCGACGAGGGATAGATCATTCCGGTTCAAGAATGGTCACTTTACCATGATTGGCCTGGATAATGGCGGCCGCCCCCTGGTTCGTGCTTACAGTATTGCCAGCGCCAATTACCAGGATGAGCTGGAATTTTTCAGCATCAAAGTCCCCGATGGTCCGCTGACGTCGCGACTTCAACATCTTAAGGTGGGTGATGAAATATATGTTAGCAGTAAGCCAACAGGGACTTTGACGATCGACAACCTGCTCCCGGGAAAGAATCTCTACTTGCTAAGTACAGGGACCGGTCTGGCGCCTTTCCTGAGTATTATTCGGGACCCAGAGACCTATGAGGCATACGACAAAGTCATCTTGACGCACGGTGTTCGGAGAGTTAACGAGCTGGCCTATAGGGAACTGATTACTGAACATTTGCCAGAGCATGAATATCTGGGAGATGACGTCAGGGAGAAGCTTATCTATTACCCGACTGTGACCCGGGAAGATCACCAGTACCAGGGTCGGTTGACGGATCTGATTAATTCCGAAAAGCTGTTCGATGATATTGCTATGCCGCCTTTCAATCCGGAGGTGGATCGCGTGATGTTATGTGGAAGCCCTTCTATGTTGAAAGACTGCGCTGGAATTCTGGATGGTCTGGGCTTTACAGAGACTCATCATGGCAAGCTGGGAAGTTATGTCATTGAGCGAGCATTTGTCGAATCTTAGATATTGTTTCATAACGTAGCGTGCGCACGGGTGGCTTTACGGTTGCCGCTGGACTGTGGCTGGGATATTCACCGAACACGTCGCACAGGATGCCAGTTGGTACAGAAAGGTGAGGACGCTTATGTCAGAGGTAACTGAAGCAAGTATACGCAGAGTATTGGGAGAGATTGGGTATACCCCCTTTGGCTCCAGCTACAATGAACTGGATGCTATAGAGTCAATCAATATTGGTGAAAGTGGCGTGGAGCTGTATCTGAAAATCGGTTTGCAGATGCAGTCGAAGAGTAACCTTTTGGCAATGACACTCAGCAATGAACTGGAGAAAGCCGGTATCCCGGGTGTCACCGTGCATATCAACGGTGAGGTATTTACCTCACCATTGATCGCCCGCCAGGGGAAGCTCAAGGACGTCAAAAACATTATTATGGTGGCGTCGGGGAAGGGGGGCGTAGGTAAATCGACAACCTCTGTGAATCTGGCGCTGGCATTACAGGCTGAAGGGGCCAAGGTAGGGATACTGGATGCGGATATATATGGCCCGAGTCTGCGCACTATGTTGGGAATCGATAACGACATAAAGCCGGAGCTTGTGGATCAGAAATATGTAAACCCAATCAGGAAATACGGTTTGAAGTCCATGTCGGTTGCGTTTATGTCGGAGGATAAAACGCCGATGATATGGCGGGGGCCAATGGCGGTGAGGGCCCTGCAGCAACTGTTGGAAAATACTCTATGGGAAGACCTGGATTACCTGATAATCGATATGCCCCCCGGAACGGGAGATATTCACATATCTCTGGCGCAGAAAGTTAATGTATCCGCCGCGATAGTGGTTACTACTCCCCAGGAAATGGCGGTAATTGATGCGCGCAAGGGGCTGGAGATGTTCAACAAGGTTTCAATCCCGGTATTGGGGATTGTAGAGAACATGGCCTCACATCGGTGTTCAAATTGTGGTTTCGAGGAAACCGTCTTCGGCTCCGGTGGGGCTCAGTACCTGGCTGACAATTACCAGGTGCAGTTGCTCGGATCTCTGCCGTTGGATAAGCGAATCAGAGCTGATGTGGATGGCGGTTCGCCTACAGTGGTTGCGTCGCCCGGCAGTACATTGGCGCAATCCTATATTGCGCTTGCTCACAAGGTAGGCATTGAACTTTGGAAGACCAATCGGCGCGGTGCTGCTGCGCCCGAGATACAAATTGTTGATTCACTATAGATTAATGAGGCTTTAGAACCATGAAGATCCTTGTGCCCGTAAAGCGCGTTATTGATTACAACGTAAAAGCACGACCTAAGGATGATGGGTCTGATGTCGATCTGAGCCTGGCAAAGATGGGACTCAATCCTTTTTGTGAAATTGCCATTGAGGCGGCTCTAAGAATCAAGGATGAGAACGACCAGTGCGAAGTGATAGCTGTATCTGTTGGTGAGAAGCAGGCACAGGAACAGATTCGTACAGCCCTGGCTATGGGCGCCGATCGGGGAATATTAGTCGAAGTAGATAGTCCCCTGGAGCCATTGGCAGTCGCCAAGTGCCTGAAAAGCATAGTTGACAGGGAACATCCGGATCTACTTATTTTTGGTAAGCAGGGTATTGATAACGACAATAACCAGACGGGACAAATGGTGGCCGGGCTTTGTGGCTATCCTCAGGGTACTTTCTGTTCGACCATTGATATTATCGGTGATCTGGTGGCAATAACGCGAGAAATCGACGGCGGTTCAGAAGTTTGGGAACTGCCGCTGCCAGCGGTGTTGACGGCGGATCTTCGTCTCAATGAGCCGCGTTATGCCTCTCTACCCAACATCATGAAGGCTAAGAAAAAGCCTCTGGAAGTCATGGCGCTGGGTGATCTCGGAGTGGATACCCGTCCCAGGCAAACATTGTTGGGGGTCAGTCTTCCGTCCGAGCGTAAGCCTGGAATAAAGGTTGACTCGGTGACCGCTCTGATTGAAAAGCTAAAGAACGAGGCGAAGGTGATTCTATGAAGGTATTGATTATTGCGCAGCACAGCGAAGGTGTACTGGATGCGACTACCCTTAACGTTGTGCGGGCGGCACTGGCAGTCAGCGAGGATATCAGCCTGTTGGTGGCCGGTAGTGAGTGCCGGGCAGTTGCTGAGGACGCCCGCTATCTTGAAGGTGTGACCAATGTGATACTTGCTGACCATCCTTGCTACGAATCATTGTCGGCAGAAAACCTCGCTTCACTCGTGGCGGAGTTGGCGCCCTCCTATAGTCATATTCTCGCTTCCGCCAATACTTTTGGCAAAAACGTTATGCCGAGGCTGGCAGCATTGCTGGACGTTCAGCCACTTACTGATGTTTTGTATATTGAAGATGTTGATGTTTTTCTTCGGCCTATTTATGCAGGAAACCTGATTGCGAAGATCCAGTCGCATGACAAAGTTAAGGCAATGACTGTCCGTACATCGGCTTTTCCTCCTGTTACGCAAAGAACGGAAGCCTGCAGTTTAGAAGTTGTGGATAAGGTTTTCGATTTACAGCTCTCCCGTCGTATCAAGATCGAAGTTGGACAATCAGAGAGGCCCGATCTGGGTACCGCAAAGGTGGTGATTTCCGGCGGGCGGGCAATCGGCAGCAGTGAGAATTTTAAATTGCTGTATTCTCTGGCGGAAAAACTCGATGGAGCGGTCGGTGCCTCCCGGGCAGCGGTGGATGCAGGCTTCGTTCCCTATGATTTGCAGGTAGGCCAGAGCGGTCGCGTGGTAGCCCCTGAGCTGTATATAGCGGTGGGTATTTCTGGAGCTATTCAGCATATTGCCGGAATGAAGGATTCGAAAGTGGTGGTTGCTATCAATAAAGATGCTGACGCCCCTATTTTTGATATCGCGGATTACGGTTTGGTTGCAGACCTGTTTGATGTCTTACCAGAGTTGGAGGCGCAATTGTGTTAGCAAGCTATCGGAACACTGGGAGGGGCATTTTGGCCATCAGGCCCGTTATGGCCATTGGGTTCGGGCCTTAATACCGCTACCTTAAGCCGAAAATCGGCATATTTGTAGGATGGGCAAAGCGTAGCGTGCCCATCAAGACCCCGGAAGATGGGCACGTCGCTACGCTCCTTTGCCCATCCTACGGCCGAAACAACGCTTAAGGTAGCGGTATTAGGTTCGGGCCTCAATGGCACTAAGTTAAGGCCTGGGCGGGCCTGCTACCGGCGGTTCTTTACGGGCATGCTGATAGTGGGTGCTTCCAGACCTTCCCGGCGTCGCCGCCGGCGTGGTGCGGCCCTGCAGAGGGGGGCGGATTGCCTAGCGGTGCTATCGTCTCTAAACTGCGGGCCCAGATTTATTGCAGTTTGATGACATATGCCCGCAACCGATTCCCGCAAAGGCTTTTTCAGTTGGCTCTGCTGGTATGGCGCCACAAACGGCCTGTTGGCCGCACTGATCAGCGCCACCCTGGTTACCTCCGCATCCATCCACAACGGCTGGTCCCTGCTGTTCCTCTCGCTGGCGCTGCCCGGCCACTTCCTGTTCCTGGCGGCGCTGCTGGCACTGCCCGCGGGCTTGGCGGGCCTGTGGCACCGGCGGCTGGCGCTTTGGCTGGCGGTGGGAATTTTCACCGCCGGCTTGATTCTGGTGTGCGTCAACCACGAGGTATTCCGACTCTACCGCTTCCATCTCAACAGCATGGTGTGGAATCTGATAACCGGCGGCGCCGCTGGCGATATCCTCGCCTTCTCGCCGCTGATGTGGGCGCTGTCCCTGGCGGCGGTGGCGGCGATCACTCTGGGACAGTGGTTGCTCGCGCGCTTTATCGCCCGCCGGCATCTGCCATCGGGCGGCCGCCTGGCCGCGGCCAGTGCCGCGGTGATGATCTGTGGCCAGCTGCTTTACGCCTGGGGGGACGCCGCCGGCTACACCCCGGTGACCGCGCAGCTGCGCTACATACCCTGGGCCCAGCCGGTGACCGCCAAGGGGCTGATGCGCGACCTGGGCGTGAAAGTGAAAACCGCAGATCGGTTGCCACAATCCAGGGGCGGCAGCCTGCAATATCCCCGGACTCCCCTGCAATGCAGTGCGGAGACGCCGCCCAATATCCTGGTATTGATGGTGGACTCCCTGCGCTTCGATATGCTCGACCCACAGGTGATGCCCAATACCTATGCCTTCGCGCAAAATGCCCTGCAGTTCGAGCGGCACTACAGCAACGGCAATGCCACCCGCTTCGGTGTATTCAGCTTCTTCTACGGCCTGCCCGGTAGCTACTGGTTCGATATGCTCGGCCGCCAGCGCGGCGCCGCACTGATGGCCGAACTGCAGAAGAAGGACTACGACTTTTTCCTGTACGGCAGCGCGCCGCTGAACAGCCCGGAATTTGACAAGACGGTTTTTGCGCAATTGCCGGAGGAAGAACTGCACTGGCCGCCGCGGGAACTGAAAAAACAGTCCACGGTGGCGGCGGACCGCTATATCGCGGAGCACTTTAATCGTTATCTCGATGAGGGAGAACGGGAGAAACCCTTCTTCGGATTCCTGTTTTTCGATGCACCCCACGGTTTCGCCATACCGGAAGACACCCCGCCGGCCTTCCAGCCGGTAGTGGAGAATGTCAACTACCTGGCCCTGGACAACGACTACGATCCATTGCCGTTTCTCAACCGTTACAAAAGTTCCATTCATTTCAACGATGGGCTGATCGGCGATATCCTCCAGCGCCTGCGGCAAGAGCAACTGCTGGACAACACCATCGTGGTGATCACCGGGGACCACGGCCAGGAATTCAACGAAACCGGCAAAAATTTCTGGGGCCACAACAGCAACTTTTCCGAGTGGCAGACCCGCGTGCCCATGGTGATCCACTGGCCCGGCCGCGAGCCACAGCGTATCGACGGCATCAGCAGCCACTTGGATATGGCGCCGACCCTGATGAAGCACGCCCTCGGCTGCAACAACCCGCTGTCCGACTACACCACTGGTATCGACATGCTGGCTCCACTGCCCGCGGACAGGACGCTGCTGTTCAACAGCTGGTCCCGCAAGGCGGTGCGCCAGGGCGAACTGATCTACCAGTTCGAACAGCTTGGCGGCGGCGAGGTGTACGACCTGGACTACAACACCAGAACCGAATCCGCCTTCGACCGCGCTCCCCTGGTGCGGGCGCTGGAAGATATGGGAGCCTTCTATCGCTAGCCTCTTCAATGTCCCTCTCCTGAAAATAGGGGAGGGGCACCTTGTAGGAGCGGCCCATGGCCGCGATCATCCTCGCCCCAGGCAGCTGTAATTTAAAGGCCCACCCACCGCTATGGTCGGCCGCCCGAGTATTTGCCAGCTCAGAGCTTTGGCCATTCGCCTGCAGGCAGGCTCCTACAATGAATCCTCGGATGGAGTGAAAGGAGCAGAGCTGTAGGATGAGCAAGGTGCGAAGCGGCGTGCCCGCTATTCGCTATTGGCAAGTTTTACACCGGATTCGCCCATTCAGCTCCGTCCGGTAACTGCGATGGGCCATATACGAAATGGAGCACCTTACGGGTACCATTTCTCACTTTTGAAGAGGCGTGTAACAGAAGAGGGCGCATGACAAGTGCGCCGCCTTTGGGGGCAGTGCAGAAGATTCGCTTACCTTTATCCTCGGCCAACAAATGCGACCCCGGGACGACCTGAAGCGCTCCATTGTCCACTCCAGTGTCTTCCAAATGAAGCCGGACAGCTACCAGCCCCTTTAGTACCGACTCAGGTGGTTGGGCGTGAAGGGTTCCCTGTTTGACCGACCATCCCGACCAGTTTGGAGATTCCACCCTGTTTTTGACCGGAATGCCAAGGTCCCGGTGTAGTGGTACCAGCCAGTTGCGCTTGTCGTTCTTGACGAAAAGAGTGCACTGGATTGCGGTGAGAGAGTTTTGCAACATTGCGTGAATTGTCGGATGCTCTCGAAGAACTCTCGCAATATTGGCACACCAGTCAAGTGCGAGCAGATCCCTGGCGCCAGCTCGGGATAGGTCGAGCTGGCTGCAGCAGCGCTCTATAGAGCGGAGTTCCTCCTGAGGAATAACGGATTCCACTAATGTGTAACCCAGCTTTTCGAATTCAGCAAGGTGATTGGTTATTTCGCTCCGCTGGGTCTGCGGATAATGATGAAACATTTTTTTTATTTCTTATGACTCTTTATGGTATTCGCCAATCACATCAATCAATCCCACAATGTTGTCATTCAGCTCTTCAAGTTCTTCGGCCGGAATCCACCACTCGGTGTGATCAGATCCGCCAACTTGTTGAATCTGGTAGCGATCCATAAAAGGTTTTTTGACTTCAAACCGCGTGACATAGCCGATGCCACTGTCTTTGATGTTCCACTGAGTTGCGATTTGTTTGGCATAGGCCTCATTTGTCACTGGATAGAAAATAGGTTGCCCGGGCAGTCTTTGGGGCCAACGTTTGAAGCCGCTTTGCCTGACAAGTTCTAGTTCTTCCGGGCCAGTAGGGCGGTATAGCGTGACTGTTTCAGTTGCCATTTTTAGATCATTCTTGTTGATATAAATATCCAATAGAGACTTTTAAGCATTTCGCCAGAGCCACGGCTTCATAATCCATTACGTAGCGTTCCCGGCTCTCGATTCTGGAAATGGCGCTGCGGTCCAAGGAAATCCCCCACTTGGCCAGACGCCCGGCCAGGGCATCCTGTGAAAGCGGCGGGGCAAAAGCTAGGCGAGCCGCCTTCACCTGGGGGCCGATAATGTTCTTGAATTTACTATCTTGGGTCTTTTTCATAAGTGTGTGGACTTGACACGCTTGACATTAGAGCAGGTGTTTTGCTTGAATGTGTGTGAATATCACACATGCGTGAGCCTGATGAAAAAAGAGGCGATGACTCCTGTCTGCCAGCTTATTCGAGTTGAAAGGTATAAAAGTACTCGCTACTGGTCTGTATGGGTCGGAGAGGAGCTGCTTGCTGTAACTGTTTATAAGAAGAGGGCTGTGGTTTATTAAGAAGATGCTTAATAGGCCGGGTATGGCTCTAAATAGTATTGTGAAGTAAGCACAACCGAATCCGCTGGGATGGCCTGATACAATTTTTCCCAAGGCGCAATCTGCATGGGGAGAATTCGGCTTTCATACGAGGAGATCTCCTTGCTTTCCGTTTCTCCAAGTCGTTTGTCACCAGAGATTCTATTGAATAGGTCAATTGAGTACCGGCCGCTAAAGCTTCCGACGAACGCCAAAACATTCAGAAACTCGATATGCTCGATGCCCGTCTGCTCCTTGCAGGAGCTGCCCATGGCCGCAACCACCGAGGCAACAGGCTCGAGCCATTTCCTACTGATAGGGCGAGCGCGCCTGCACTTCCTGGTACTCCGCTTCGCGCATTGCCAGTTCATACTGCAGATCCTCGATTTCCACGCCCAGCTCACTGTGGCGATCCTTCAGCCGGGCTATATCGGCCAACAGCGTAATACGCTCTTCCTTGGTGGCCTCGTCGCTGATCAGGTGCGCGCTCATTTCGGTGATGTCGTCGAGGATGTGCTCGCGCTCCTGTTGTCGCTCGCTGATAGCGCCGGCCACCTGGTTCACGGCGCTCCTGGCCAGGTAGATCTCGCGCCCGGCCTGGTGGCCGCGCAGGAAGAGGCCCTCCAGGCCTGCGGGGCAGACGCCGTTGTAACCGCCGCCGGCGCGCCCCAGGCGGAAGCCGCGGTGTTCGGTGCAGTAGAGCTGCAGCCCCTCGTCGCGGCCGGCGCGGTAGGCGGTGGTATCCGGCCGCACGCCATGGTCGGCGCAGGCCTCGCGGCGCTTGCCCAACTGCGTTACCTGCAGGCCGGCGGCGCCGTCCTCGTAGCCGATCGCGTGCCAGTCGGCGATCAGGCACTCCTCTTCGCTCATGGTGGCGCAGCCGCCGGCCAGCAAGACCAGGACCGCGAGTGGAATTATTCTGCTTATTGATTTCACTGTCTGTTCCCGTCACAGGATGCGTCGAGATGCAATTTATCCCATCCAGGCTGACTGCACCCTGAAGCAAACATCTAAAGTGAGACATGCGTCACAAATTTAACCGGCGGTCATCGGGGCGGTTGAGTCCACGCGAATCCGCGCCCCTACCCGGTATTAAGGCGCCACCCCTACTAGGCTAGGGGGATAAAGCCAGAAGAAGAGGGAATGCCGATGAGTGATTTTGTCCGCATGACCGCGGCGGAGTTGCTGACCGGGTATAAAGACAAGTCTTTTTCCCCGGTGGAAGTAACCCGGGCCATGTTGCGCCAGATCGAGCGCTGCAATCCGGCGGTGAATGCCTATTGTCTGGTGGACGAGGAAACCACTCTGGCGTTTGCGCGGGAGTCGGAGCAGCGCTATCTGGCCGGCGAGCCGAAAGGCAAGCTGGACGGGGTGCCGGTGGCGATCAAGGATGTGTTCCTCACGCCCATGTGGCCCACTCTCAAGGGCTCGAAGACGGTCAATCCCTCCTCTACCCTGGGCAAGGAGGCGCCGACGGTGGCGGCATTGGCGCGCAACGGCTATGTGCCCTTGGGCAAGACCACGACCCCCGAATTCGGTTGGAAGGGCGTGACGGACAACCCCATCGACGGCGTGACCCGCAACCCCTGGGATACCGACAAGACGGCCGGCGGTTCCAGTGGCGGTAGCGCTGCGGCGGTACCGCTGGGGATGGGAGCGCTGGCGCTGGGGACCGATGCCGGCGGCTCCATCCGCATACCCGCGGGATTTTGCGGTCTGGTGGGGCTGAAACCCAGCTTCGGCGAGGTGCCCCACTGGCCACCCAGCCCCTTCGGCACCCTGGCCCACGCCGGGCCCATGACCTGGACGGTGGCCGACTGCGCACTGTTGATGAATGTATTAAGTGAGGCGGACGACCGCGATACCAATGCCATCCCCCGGCGCCATATCGATTACCTGGCGGCTATTGCCGGGGAGCCCCGCGAGTTGCTCTCCGGCCTGCGCATCGCCTTCAGCGCCACCCTCGGCTATGTGCATGTGGATGCGGAGGTGGAATCCGCGGTGCGCGAGGCGGCGCACCTGTTGCAGTCCCTGGGCGCCGAAATCACCGAGGTGGCGCCGGGGTTCGACGATCCCCTGGCGGCCTTCGGCCACCTGTTCTACAGCGGTGCCGCCAACGCGCTGCGCACCATCGACAAGCGCCAGCGCGCGCTGATGGATTCCCAACTGGTGGCGGTGGCGGAGAAAGCGTCGCAACTCTCCATGCTCGACTACCTGGCGGCGGTCAACGAGCGCACGGCGCTGTGTGAGCGCATGGCGACATTCCACCGCAAATACGACCTGCTGCTGACACCTACGCTGCCGATCACCGCGTTCAAGGCGGGCCGCGAGGTGCCGGTGGACTGGCCCAGCACCCGCTGGCCTTCCTGGACGCCCTATACCTACCCCTTCAATCTCACCGGCCAGCCGGCGCTCTCGGTGCCCTGCGGCTTCTCTTCCGACGGCCTGCCCATAGGCCTGCAATTGGTGGGCCGGCGCTTCGAGGATGTCACGGTACTGCGCGCCGGCCAGGCTTACCAGCAAGCGGCGCCGCTGACCGACAGGCGGCCGAAACTGTTTTACACCGACGCCGCAGAGGGAGAGGAAGTGTGAGCCACCTGGATTTCGATTTTTACGAATCGGAGGACCCGGTCTGGAACCCGGCGCTGCTCACCATCCCGGTGCCAGGCATCCGCAAGATGGTGAACCTGGCCGCCACCATGGACGATGTGATTCACCTGTCCATCGGCCAGCCGGACGCGCCGGCGCCGCCCCACGTGATCCAGGCGGCGGTGGATGCGTTGGAGGCGGGCCAGACCGGCTACACCATGGACGCCGGCTTGCCGGAACTGCTGGAGGCGCTGGCGGAATACTACGGCGAGCGCTACGCCCGGCCGCTGTCGCCGGAAAATATCCTGGTCACCACCGGTGCCACTGAGGCGATCTACCTGGCGCTTACAGCGATGTCCGCGCCGGGGCGGGAATTTATTGTGCCGGACCCCTCTTTTATGCTGTACGCACCGTTGATTCGCATGAACGGCGGCGAAGTGCGGTACATACCCACCCGGGCGGAGAACAATCACCAACTGGATCCGCAGGAGGTGATCGATGCCATCGACATCAATACTCACGCCATAGTGCTGAATTCCCCCAGCAATCCCACCGGCACCGTCTATCCCCGCGAAACCATCGAGACCATCGTGCAGGAGGCTGCCTATCGCGGCATCTATGTGATCAGCGACGAAGTCTACGACCACCTGGTGTACGACAACCGCGACTACGCCAGCGTGCTCTCGTGTTGCTCGGACCTGGACCACGTGGTGGTGATCAGCAGTTTCTCCAAGACCTTCAGCATGGCCGGCATGCGCATCGGCTGGATGATCGCCAGCCAGGGCGCTATCCGCAAACTGCGTCGCTACCATATGTTCACCACCACCGTGGCCAACACCCCCTGCCAGTGGGCCGGCGTGGCCGCGCTCAAAGGCGAGCGCAACTTTATCGACGAGATCAACGAGACCTACAAGAAGCGCCGCAACCGGCTGGTACAACTGGTGGAGCAGACGCCATTCCTGGAAGGGTATATGCCGGAAGGAGCCTTCTACCTGTTTCCATCGTTGCCGGAAGGGGTGAACGGCAACAATGTGGCCCTGCGCCTGCTGCGCGAGACCGGCGTCTGTACCATCGCCGGTGACACTTTCGGCGAGTCCTGCCGCAACGCCCTGCGCATCAGCTACGCCACCTCCATCAGGAGTATCGAATTGGCTTTTGAGCGGATTATTCCGTGGATGGAGCGGCAGGATTTCGGCTGAGTCTATATTTTTAATGGATCACTGCATAACTCAGGCGCCCACATGAAACCTGCCCCGCTGTCGCCGGATCAACTGTATCAGCACTGTCCCCTGGAGTGGCTTGAGCTGGAGCCGGCGGCGGAGAAAGCCGTGGAGAGCCGGCCGTTCGGTCAGGACCGGGCCCTGGAGGCGCTGGATTTCGCGGTGGATATGCCTGGTGGCGGTTATAACCTCTATGTTGCAGGCTCCGTGGGGCTGGGCAAGCACTCGCTGGTTAACAAACGGGTCTCCGCCTGGGCGAAGCAGCGGGAGCCCGCATCCGATCTCTGCTACATCCACAATTTCAAAGAGGAACACCGGCCCCGGGCGCTGGTCCTGCCTGCCGGTACGGCGCACCAACTACAGCGCGACACCGAGAATTTACTGGAGCATTTGCTGACCGCCATTCCCGATATTTTCCGGAGCGACGAATACCGCGCCCGCCATGATGAGCTCAAGCAGCAACTGGAGGACCGCGAGGAGAAGGCCCTGGGCAAACTGTCAGACCGCGCCAAAGATCTCGGTATCGGCGTGATGAGGACACCCTCCGGCTATACCATCGGGCCGCTGATCGACGGTGAATTTATCAGCCCGAAGAAATTTTCCGAACTGCCGGAAGAGGAGCAGGAGCGGCTCAAGGAAAATATCGAAAAGGTCAACAGCGATCTCAAGGAAACCCTCGGGCGCGCGTTGCGCTGGCACGAGAAACTGACCAGGGAACTCAAGCGGCTGGATCGCGAATTTCTGCACCTGACCCTGGATGAGCGGATCGACTGGCTGCTCCAGCGCTACCAGGGGCTGGGCCATGTCCAGGAGTTTATCCGGAGCATCAAGCACGAGGCGATCGAAAATGCCGACGACTTTCGCGCTGCCGGCGAACGCGGGGAAAAGGAAGGCATTTCTCTCGGCAAGCTGATCCACTCGCCGGAATTTACCCGCTTTCGCGTCAATGTCCTGGTGGATAATGAGAGGGCCGAAGGGGTGCCGGTAGTCTACGAGGACAATCCCATCTACACCAACCTGCTCGGGCGGATCGAACACGAGTCGCAGATGGGTACCCTGTCCACCAACTTTATGCTGATCCAGGGGGGTGCCCTGCACCGGGCCAACGGCGGTTGCCTGATCCTGGATGCCCGCCGCCTGCTGATGACACCTTTCGTGTGGGAGACCCTGAAGCGGGCCCTGCGCTCCGCGGAGATCCGCATCCAGCCCCTGGAGTTGCAGATGGGCCTGTTGTCCACCATCACCCTGGAGCCGGAACCCATACCCCTGGATGTCACCGTGGTGCTGATCGGCGAACGCTGGCTGTACTACCTGCTGAAGACCTACGATCCGGAGTTCAGCCAGCTGTTCAAGGTCTTCGCCGACTTCTCCGAGGACATTACCCGCGAGCGCGACAGCGTGGCCGCCTATGCGCGGCAGATGCTCGCCCTGGCCAAGCGGGAAAAATTGCGGCCGCTGTCTAAAGAGGCGGTCGCGCGGGTGATCGAGCAGGCGGCGCGTCTCGCCGGGGATGCAAAAAAACTGTCCCTGCACCGCGGGCAACTGGTCGAACTGCTGCGCGAGGCGGATTATTTCTGCCGCCGGGAAGAGAGCGGGCAGGTGGGCAGGGCGCATGTGCAACAGGCCATAGAGCGGCGGGAATACCGCCAGCGCCAGCTGCAGGAGCGGCTGCAGGAGGCGATCGAGCGGGACATCCTGATGATCGATGTGGCCGGCGAACAGGTGGCCCAGGTCAACGGCCTTTCCATCATCCCGCTGGGGGACACCGCCTTCGGTCGGCCCGCGCGGATCACCGCCACCGCGCGCCTGGGCAGTGGCAAGATGGTGGACATAGAGCGGGAATCGGAACTGGGCGGGCCGCTGCACTCCAAGGGCGTATTGATACTGGGCGCCTTCCTCGCCAACCGCTACGCCCCGTCGCAGCCGCTGTCTCTATCCGTCAGCCTGGTGTTCGAGCAGTCCTACGGTCCCGTGGACGGCGACAGTGCCTCCCTGGCGGAACTCTGTGCGCTGCTGTCCGCCATCGCCCGGGTGCCGCTGCGGCAGTGCTATGCGGTGACCGGCTCCGTCAACCAGCTCGGACAGGTGCAGGCGGTGGGCGGCGTCAACGAAAAAATCGAGGGCTTCTTTGAACTCTGCCGGGCGCGGGGGCTGGATGGCACCCAGGGTGTGATTATTCCCGCGGCCAATATCCAGCACCTGATGCTCAAGCAGGAGGTGGTCGAAGCGGCGCGTGAGAAAAAATTCTCCATCTGCGCGGTGAAGGAAGTGGACGAAGCGCTGGCCCTGCTCACCGGCCTGGAAGTGGGCCGCGCAGACAAGCGGGGGGCGTTCCCGGAGCACTCCTTCAACGGGCGGGTTCAGCAGCGATTGCACGAACTGGAGGAAACCCGTTCCCACCTGCTGCGCCGCGAGCTGGAATCGGAAGCCCTGCCGCCGCCGCCGGTAAAGGGAAACGGAGAGGACACTCCCGGCCGCGACCGCTACGAGTAATTCCGCCGGCTGCCGTATTGTAGGAGCGGCCGCTGGCCGTGATCGGACTTGTCGCCATCGAGATTCGATCGCGGGCATGGCCCGCTCCTACAGGAAGGCGAAAGACTGAAGCCTGATTCATTTCCGTAACCACTCTTTTAACCTTCCCCCCCCGGGACCGCGGAGCTCCAGCTCCGCAGCTCCACCTCGCTGGCGCCCCCGGTGCCGAGATCTGTCTGACCAACCGGCCACCACCAGTCAAATTTACACTTGGCCGAAACCATTCTTTCATTTGGACGAGCATTTCCTTTCATCTGGACGAACCCTTGTTTACACTTGGTCGCCCATAAGTAGCGAAAACCCGCGCCAGAACCAGCCATGGATAACCCCATCTACGACAGGTACGCCGAAACGGCACTGCAGGAAGCCCTGAGAGATACCCCTGTCGTGCTCATCCACGGACCCCGGCAAAGCGGCAAAACCACCCTGGCCCGCGGCCTGGGCGAGCGGTGGGGTTACCGCTACATCACCTTCGACGACGACAACCAATTGCAGGCAGCCAAGGCCGATCCGGTGGGCTTCGTCCAGAGCCTGCCGGACAAGGCCATTCTGGATGAAATCCAGCGCGCCCCCGAACTGTTCACCAGCATCAAAGCCAGTGTCGATAGCAACCGCACCCCCGGGCGCTTTATCCTCACCGGCTCCACCAATGTGCTGTTGCTGCCCAAACTGGCCGACTCCCTCGCCGGCCGTATGGAGATCATCCGCCTGCGCCCACTGGCACAGTGCGAAATTGCCGGCGAAAAGCCGACTTTCCTCGAACAGCTGTTCAATGCCGACTTGGCAGCCACCGCAAAGCGAAGCAACTATCCGCGCCTGGGCGATTCCCTGGCGGAAATCCTCTGCCGCGGCGGCTATCCCGCAGCCATTGCCCGCGACACAGCCAGGCGGCAAAGGGCCTGGTACCGGGACTACATCAGCACCCTGATACAGCGGGACGTGCAGGAAATAGCCCGCATCCACAACCTGGACATCCTGCCCAAGCTGATCACCCTCGCCGCTGGCCAAACGGCGCGCTTGTTCATCGCCTCAGATCTCGCCGCCCCTTTTGCCATCAGCCGACCCACCATCCGCGAATACCTGGCGCTGCTGGAACAGCTGTTCCTGATCGAGCAACTCCAGCCCTGGCACAACAACCGGCTCAGCCGCCTGATCAAAACCCCGAAAATGCATCTCGCGGACACCGGTCTCGCCTGTGCCCTGCTGGGCGTCAACAGCCAGGCCCTTTGGGGAGACAAGGCGCTGCTCGGCCAGGTGCTGGAGACCTTCGTCTATCAGGAACTGCGCAAATACGCGGATTGGCACGAAGAAAACCTGGCTTTCTATCACTTCCGCAACAAGGACAAAGTGGAGGTGGATATCGTCATCGAACAGAGCCGGCAACTGGCCGGCATAGAAATCAAGGCCGCCGCCACCGTCACCCAAAGTGATTTCAAAGGCCTGAATAAACTGAAAGATGCCTGCGGCAAACAGTTTGCCGCAGGTGTGGTGTTTTACGATGGGGAAAACATACTGCCCTTTGGCGAGCGGCTGTTCGCCGTTCCGGTCAGTGTGCTGACCCCCAAATTTGAAAGCAGTAACTAATGAACGCAGAACAACTGAAATAATTGGAAAACGACCCCTGGGCCGCGGCCGACAACCTGCGCGCCAACAGCGATCTCAAATCCAGTGAATACGCCACCCCGGTGCTGGGGGCTGATCTTCCTCAAGTTCGCCGACAACGAATACGCCGCCGAAGATGCCATAATCAAGGAACACGCCAAACTCAAGGGTACTCGGCGGAAAAAAACCATCAGCGATATCGCTATCGAAAAGTGTGGTTTCTACCTGCCGGGCCGCCGCACCTGGGACCTGAGCAAGATAAACTTTGCCGGTAAAGGGAAACGGCGAGGATACGCCGGGCCGGGACCGCTACGAGTAATTCCTTCCAGCAAACTGTAGAAGCGGCCCATGGCCGGGGTCCGCTTCCCAGTTGACACCAGACTCTGATCTCGGCCATGGGCCGCTCCTACAGAAGCCTGATTCACTTCCGAAAACAGTCTTTTAACCCGCGGAACTCCAGCTCCGCAGTTCCCACCTCGTCGGCGCCCCGGTGCCGCGTAGGGTGCGCCGTGCGCACCGGCCCGGGCGCTATTTCCGCGCGCGCGGCGCACTCTACAGCAGCTGTTACCCACCACTTGAACTTTTCCCAACTGCCCCTATCTAACCGCCCATCACTCGTTTGAGCTTTGTTTTTACCGGAATAAGAGCAATGGTTTCCTCGACTGACAAGCGCCTCGCGGCCCGTCCTCCGCCGCGCTGAGCCCGCCATTCCGCAGTTACCCGGAGAAGAATAAACCGTAGAAAAAAAGGAGGACATCGTGCTGGAAGTCAGCAACCTCAGCCGTTGCTACGGCGCCTTCAAGGCCGTGGACAACGTCAGCTTCGCCATTGGCAAGGGCGAGATCGTCGGTCTGTTGGGACACAACGGCGCCGGCAAAACCACCATCATGAAAATGCTCAGCGGCTACCTGGAACCGGACGCCGGCGGCGTGCGCATGGACGGCCTGGATCTGGCCGTCCATACCAAACGCATCCAGCGCCAATTGGGTTACCTGCCGGAAAACCTGCCCCTCTACGGGGAACTGAGCGTGGCGGACTACCTGGATTACGCCGCCGACCTCAAGGGCCTCAGCGGCGACGAAAAACGCGCGGAGATCCGACGCGCCATAGCCGCCACCCAACTGGCGGCCAAACTGGATTCCCCCATCAACACCTTGTCCCGCGGCTTCAAGCAGCGGGTGGGCGTGGCCCAGGCGGTTCTCGGCCAGCCCAGGCTGCTGATTCTCGACGAGCCCACCAACGGCCTGGACCCGAGCCAGACCCAGCAGATGCGCGAGCTGATCCGCGAAATCTCCCGGGAGGCCACGGTGATCCTCTCCACCCATATCCTGCAGGAGGTGGACGCGCTCTGCGATCGGGTGCTGATCGTCAGCGCCGGTCGGCTGGCGGTGGACGAGCGCCTGGACGCGCTGCGCCGCGGCAACCGGCTATTGCTGGAGGCCAGTGCCGCGCCCGGCATCGCGGAGATCGATGGCGTCGCTTCGGTGGAGGACGGGGGCAAGGGCCACTACTGCATCGCCCTGGAGGCGGATGCCAATCCGCGCGCGGTGGGTGCCGCCGTCGCCAGCGCGGTAGTGCAGGGCGGCGGAGAACTCTACCGGCTGCAGCCGGAGCAGCGGGACCTGGAGACCCTGTTCCGGGAGGTGAACGAGAAGGCCGCGGTCAACGGGAAGGAGGAGCTGAGCCATGCCGCATAACAATCTGTCTCACGGTTCCCTGGTGCGCCGAATCGCCGCCAAGGAAATCACTCTGTTTTTCGCTTCGCCCATCGCCTATCTGTTTTTGGCCAGCTTTGCGGCCATCGGCCTGTTCGTTTTTTTCTGGGGGGAGGCGTTCTTCTCACGCAATATCGCCGACGTTCGCCCGCTGTTCGAGTGGATGCCGCTGCTGCTGATTTTTCTGTGCGCGGCGTTGACCATGCGCCTGTGGAGCGAGGAACGGCGCAGCGGCACCCTGGAGCATGTGCTCACCCAGCCCGCGGGGCTGTGGCATTTCGTGCTGGGCAAGTTTGCCGCCTGCCTGGCGCTGCTGGCCATTGCGCTGCTCATTACCCTGCCGCTGCCGGTCACGGTTTCGCTGATGGGCGAACTGGACTGGGGGCCGGTGTGGGCCGGCTATCTCGCCACCTTCCTGCTGGGTGCCGCCTATCTCAGCATCGGCCTGTTCGTATCCGCGCGGGCCAACAACCAGATAGTGAGCCTGATCCTGGCCTCGGCCCTGTGCGGCTTCTTCTATTTGCTGGGCTCGCCGCTGGTCACCGGATTCTTCGGCAACACCGCCGCCGAATGGCTGCGACTGCTGGGCACCGGCTCGCGCTTCGACGCCATCACCCGCGGGGTGATCGACCTGCGCGACCTCTATTACTACCTGAGCATGGTCGCGGTATTTCTCGCCCTCAACACCCTGGTGCTGGAGCGCGAGCGCTGGTCCGCGGGCGGTGA
The DNA here is from genome assembly GCF_030997045.1 of Microbulbifer sp. TB1203. Lineage (NCBI taxonomy): Bacteria > Pseudomonadati > Pseudomonadota > Gammaproteobacteria > Cellvibrionales > Microbulbiferaceae > Microbulbifer > Microbulbifer sp. TB1203. The sequence continues at coordinate 68,562 of NZ_CP116899.1, forward strand.
CGCCGGTAATCGCAACCGCTGGCGCGCGGTCACCGCGCTGCTGGTGGCCAACGCCCTGGGGGCCAACCTGTGGCTGGGTCAGGTGCACGGCCTGCGCGTGGACGCCACCCGCGGCAACCTCTATTCCATCTCCCCGGCCACCCGCCAGTACCTGGACCAGCTGCAGGAGCCGCTGCTGATCCGCGGCTACTTCAGCGCCAAGACCCACCCGCTGCTCTCGCCGCTGGTGCCGCAGATGCGCGACCTGCTGCGGGAATACCAGGTGGCCGGCGGCGGCAAGGTACGGGTGGAGTTCGTGGACCCGGCGCGGGAACCGGAACTGGAAAAGGAGGCCAACCAGAAATACGGCATAGCGCCGGTGCCCCTGCAGGTGGCGGACCGCTACCAGGCCTCCATCGTCAGCTCCTACTTCGATGTGCTGGTGCAGTACGGCGACGAATTCCAGGTGCTGGGCTTCCGCGACCTGATCGAAGTGAAGGCGGCCAGCGAGGCGGATATCGACGTGCAACTGCGCAACCCGGAACTGGACGTCACCCGCGCCATCCGCAAGGTGCTGCACGGCTACCAGGCCGGCGGCAACCTGTTCGATACGGTAAAGGGCGAACTGGTGTTCAACGCCTATGTGTCCGCGGACGAAAATCTGCCGCAGCAGTTGGTGGAGTTCAAGAGCGCGGTGCACGAAGTGACAGAAAAGCTGCAGACAGACGCCCGCGGGCGGCTGCAGGTGCGCTTTATCGACCCGGATGCGGAAGGCGGCGCGGTGGCCAAACAGATCGCCGACGACTACGGCTTCCAGCCGATGGCCGCGGGCCTGTTCAGCGCCGATACCTTCTATTTCTACCTGACCCTGGGACGCGGTGATCAGGTGGTACAGATTCCGCTGGACGACCTGAAGAAGGAGACACTGGAGCGCAACCTGGAGGCGGGCATCAAGCGCTTTGCCAGCGGGTTTACCAAGACAGTGGCCCTGGTGACCCCACCCGGCGATGCCATGCACGGGCAGTTCGGCATGGGCGGGCCCAGCTTCAGCCAGTTGGAAAACCTGCTCGGCGCCGAGCTGAATATCGAGCGCGAGGACCTGAGCGACGGCCGGGTATCCGGCGCCGCGGATATCCTGCTGCTGCTCGCGCCGAAAAACCTGGATGAGAAGCAGCTGTTCGCGGTGGACCAGTTCCTGATGCAGGGCGGCACCGTGGTCGCCGCCACCTCGCCCTATAGCGCCAGCCTCAGCAACCGCAGCCTGAGCCTGTCCCCGGTGACCAGCGGCCTGGAAAAATGGCTCGCCCACAACGGCCTCGACATCGACAAGAAACTGGTACTGGACCCGCAGAACAGCGCCTTTCCCGTGCCGGTCAGCCGCAATATCGGCGGCTTCCAGATGCAGGAGCTGCGCATGCTCGACTACCCCTATTTCGTCGACGTGCGCGGAGAGGGACTGAACGGCGGCAGCCCCATCACCGCCGGCCTGCCCCAGGCCACCCTGAGCTGGGCATCGCCCATCCGCGTGGACAGGGAGAAGCAGGGCGGACGCCAGGTCACCGAACTGCTGAAAAGCTCCGCGGGCAGCTGGCTGTCCACTTCCACCGATGTGATGCCGCGGCTGGAAAACGGCGCGGTCAGCGGTTTCAAACCGCAAGGGGAGCAGGGCGCGCAACTGCTCGGTGTGATCAGCGCCGGCCGGTTCGATTCCTACTTCGCCGGCAAGACTTCGCCATTGGCGGCACAGGAAGAGACTGAGGAGGAGAACGCGGAGGAGAAAGCCGGCGAGCTGGAGACCCTGCCGTCGCTGATCGGCCGTTCGCCGGAATCCGCGCGCATTATTCTCTTCTCGTCCAACGATTTCCTGCGCGACCAGGTGGTGCGCATGAGTGGCTCCGCGGCGGGCAGTGAATACCTGAACACCCTGCAGCTGCTGGCCAACAGTGTGGACTGGGCGCTGGAGGATGCGGGGCTGCTGAGCATTCGTTCCCGCAGCCACTTCAACCGCACCCTGCCACCCATGGAACACGGTACCCAGTTGTTCTGGGAATACTTGAACTATATCTGTGCCGCCCTCGCCCTGGCGCTGGTGGCGATTGTGCAGCAGCTGCGCAAGCGCGCGCGGCAGAGCCGCTACCGTCAACTGCTCGCGGGATAGGGGGCGACGCGGCGAAATCAACAGGTAACCGCTCACCCCTGTAGGAGCGGGCCATGCCCGCGAACAGAGCCCGATCGCGGGCATGTCGGATGGCCGCCCCGCCGCTCCTACAGGGTGGCTCGCTTAAGCCAATGCAGGTTCCCTATGAGTGAGTAGTTACAAATTAGAAGGAAAAAACCCATGAAAAAACTGCAATTCTACCTGAGTGGATTTCTCGCCCTGCAGCTGGTGCTGGCCGCCGGGCTCTTCTGGCGGGAACACCGCCAGCAGGAACTGCAGCAACAGAGCGAACCACTGCTGGCCCTGCAGCGGGAGCAACTGCAGAGACTGGAAATCAGCGCCGACGACAATTCCGTCACCCTGCAGAAAAATGGTGGCGAATGGCGGCTGCCGGAACTGCACAGCTTACCGGTGGACGCTGCGAAAATTGATGGCCTGCTGGACAAACTCGCAGAGATGCGCAGCGGCTGGCCGGTGGCTACTACCAGCTCCGCCCGCGAGCGCTTCGAGGTGGGCGAGGAAAAATTCCAGAAGCGGCTCCGTCTGTACAGTGACGGCGAAGTGGCGACGGAGTTTTTTATCGGCACCTCGCCGGGCTTCCGCCGGGTGCACCTGCGCCGCGCCGGCGACGACGCCATCTACGCGGTGGAGTTGAACAGCTACGAAATCCCTGCCAAGGGCGAGGAGTGGCTGGACAAAAAACTGCTGGCGGCCGGTGAGCTGGAGTCGATCAGCGGGCCCGACTACCAGCTGCGCAAAGTCGACGGCGAGTGGCAGTTCGCGGAGGCGGAGGGTGAGCTGGACGCGGACAAGGCCCGCGAACTGGCGAACGCCCTGTCCGGCCTGCGGATACAGAAGCCCGCGGAAGAGGCGCCGGAAGCCGAGCCGCTGCAAATCCAGGTCACCGCGAATGGCGGCGAGTTCAGCTACCAGTTCCTGCACGCGGACGACAAATATTTCGTGCGCCGCAGCGACCGGGAGCAGCTCTTCGAATTGAGCCGCTACAACTACGAGCGCATCGCCGACCTGCGCCGGCCGCAGCTGGTACGGAAGTCAGAGGAAGAGGGCGAGCCGCAGCAGACAGCGGAGGGGGGTGAGGAGCAAAAGGAAGCGGCTAAGAGCTGATTTCCGCGACTGACTCCAGGGCCGCAGCCGCCCATCCCATGTAGGAGCGGCGGGGCGGCCATCCGCCGTTGGCCGCGATCAACGGTGGTTCAAATCACAGATCGATCGCGGCCAACGGCCGCTCCTACATGGTGGATACTTTCGACCCCTCGAAATCTCCCGGGACCCCGCGGTCTATCAGAATCACTGTGACATTATTGGCGTTTTTACCCAACCACAACAATCAATTGAAGCCCCCACCCGATTGCAATATTCTCCCCCCAACGCCTTCGCGTGACAAACAAGAAAATCTATTAAACGACATCGTGCTATTTGTCTTGGGGTAAGACAAGGCGCGATGTTCGACTTCATAATGATAATGAGAGAGGACGGGCATACTATGCACAGCTATTCCTTTAAACCTTTGTCCCTGGCCATCGCTGCGGCACTTGCACTTCCCACCATCGGTTCGGCGCAGACCGCGGAAACGCCGTCCAACGATACCGTGGAGGAAGTGGTGGTAACCGGTACCCGGAAGGAGGGTGTCTCCCCCCTCGAGACGCTTTCGCCGATCGATGTGGTGGGGGGTGAAAACCTTTCCCAGCAGGCCAGCTTCGACCTAACCGAGTCCCTGGCCAAAATTGCACCCTCGTTCAATACCCAGCGCTTTCCCATCGCCGACGGCACATCGTTCATTCGCCCGGTGACCCTGCGCAACCTGTCCCCGGACCAGACCCTGGTGCTGGTCAACGGCACCCGCCGCCACCGCTCCGCGCTGGTCAACCTGCAGCTGGCGCCGCTGGGCACCACCAACCAGGGTGCCCAGGCCGTGGACTTCTCCGCGATCCCCTCCGCCGCCATCAAGCGGGTGGAAGTACTGCGCGACGGCGCCTCGGCCCAGTACGGTTCCGACGCCATCGCCGGGGTGGTCAACGTGATTCTCAAGGACGCCGCCGAGGGGTTCAGCGTTTCCGCGCAGCGGGGCGAGTACTTCGAGGGCGACGGCACCCGCACCAGTGTGGCCGCCAATGCCGGTTTCGGTCTGGGCGACCGGGGCTTCGTCAACACCACCGTCGAGCACTCCACCGCAGACAAGACCTGGCGCGGCGAGGCGCGCCCCGATGCGGAATTCGTCGGCAGCGTGGTCGGCGCCGACCAAGTGCCGCTGGACGGCCTGGGCCAGCGCTGGGGCGATCCGGAGGTGGAAACGCTCAAGTTGTTCGTGAATACCGGCTACGAGATTGGCGACAGCACCGAGCTGTACGGCAACTTCGGCTACTCGGATAACGAGACTATTTCCGACTTCTTCTATCGCGGCCCGGTACTGGACCCGGAACACCAATTCACCGCCCGCGGCACCCTGCAAGTGGATGCCGATGAAAACTTTATGCCCGATCCGGCGCCGCCGTCGCTGGTCGCCAATATTATCGCCCAGGGCCTGGACCCTTCCAATTACCTGGTGGCGGACTCCTCCAGCCCCAGCGGCTACGTGCTGCGCAACCCCATCTACAGTCAGTTCCCCGGCGGCTACAACCCGCAGTTCGGAGCCAATATCAAGGACCTCTCCGCGGTGGTCGGTGCCCGCGGCGAATGGGCCAATGGCATCAGCTGGGACCTGCGCGCGCGCACTGCGGCGAGCGAGGTGTCCTATGTGCTCAAGGATTCCATCAACCCGAGCCTGGGCGCACTGTCTCCCACCAGTTTTAACCCGGGCACCCTGACCCAGGAAGAAACCAGCGTTAACGCGGATTTCGTCAAACCCATCGACATAGCCGCCTTCGCCTCCCCGTTGAACCTGGCATTCGGCGTGGAGTGGCGCAACGAAACCTATAAGATTGGCGCCGGTGACGAGGCTTCCAGAGTATCCGGCCCCACCGCGGCACAATTTGGTGTGGGCTCCGATGGTTTCCAGGGCTTCCCGCTGGAAGCTGCGGGCAGCTTCGAAAGCGACAGCTGGGCCAGCTATGTGGACCTGGAGACGGATATTACCGACCGACTGACCCTGGGGGCCGCCTTGCGCCACGAGGACTTCGAGGAGTTCGGTTCCACCTTCGATTGGAAGCTCTCAGGCCGTTTCGATTTCACCGAGAACTTTGCCGTACGCGCCACCGCCAACACCGGCTTCCGCGCGCCCACACCGGGACAGGTGAATACCCTCAACGTCACCACCACTTCCGATTCCAGCGGAAACTTGATTCCCAATGGTACTTACCCGGTCAACCACCCGGTGGCGGAAGCCCTGGGTGCGGTTTCGCTGACACCGGAGGAGTCGCAGAGCTTTACCCTCGGCTTGGTGATTTCCCCGTTCGACAACACCAACGTGACCATCGATTACTACAATATCGATATCGAGGATCGCCTGGCATTGCGCAACAATACCATCGGTGCTGCGGAAGTGGACCTGTTGGCCAATGCTGGGATCGAAGATGCCGCCCTGCTGGAAGGAAGCAACGCGAACTATTTCGTGAATGCCTATGATTCGGAAGTTTCCGGTATCGACCTGGCGGTTACCAGCGACTTCGAACTGGCCGGCAACCTGCTGACCGTGGACTTGCGCCACAATCACAACAAACAGGAAGTGACCAGCGTCGCCGCCAATACCATCAACGAATCGCGGGTATTCGACCTGGAAAATCAGGTGCCGAGCGACCGCACTACACTCACCTTTTCCTATGATACCGGCGGCTTGTTTAATGGTTATCTGCGCCTGAACCGTTACAGCAGCTGGGAGTCCACCTTCGGCCTCTTTGGGCCCGGAGATGCCTCCGATGCTTCCAGCTACGGTAGCGAGGTGCTGGTTGACCTGGAAGCAACTTTCACTATCAAGGACAACTACAAGCTTGCCCTGGGTGGGGAAAATATCTTCGATGTACAGCCGGATGACGAGGCTGATCCCACCCTGCAGTTCCTGGGGGTGCGCCAGTCCCTGACTTCGCCTTTCGGATTTAACGGTGGCTTCTGGTACCTGAGAGCCAGCGCCGAGTTTTAATCCATCTGTCACTTGCGAGCGGGCTTTTACAGTGAGTCCGCTCGCAGGTGAATTTCCCGTCACTGCGCCTGCGGCAAATCCCTATCACTCGCCTGCTCCTGCTGCTGCATCAACATCTCCGCAGTAACCCCCGCGTTGTAATCCATAATCAGCCGCGGCTCGTCGGTAAAAACGCCGTCGGCGCCCATGGCGGCGACCAGGTGCAGGTCTTCTTCGTTGTTGACTGTGTACACGTAGTTTTTCAGCCCGCGCCGCTTGCCGTCGGCGATCAGGTCCGCGTCTACGAATTCCAGGCTCAGGTGCATGGAGTAGGCTTTGAGGGATTCGGCGCAGGCGGCTAGGTCCAGGGGGATGCCGGCGAGGAGGGCGCCGCGGCGGACTTCCGGCAGTAGTTGCAGGCTCTCGTAGACCTGGCGGTGGTCGAAGGAGGAGATCAGGTACTGTTCGAAACAGGCGCCGTTGTCGCGCACGTAGGATTCCAGTTCCCGCGCCACCAGTGCGGCGCAGTTGGGGCCTTTGATTTCGATATTGAGCTGTATGTTGTTGGAGACCAGCTCCAGCACTTCGCGCAGCGTGGGAATACGGCCGCCGCAGGGCAGCAGTTTTTCGCGCAGGGCATTGGGGCACATTTCCGTGAGCAGCTCGCTGCCGGCGATCAGGCGGCCGAGGCGACGGTCGTGTTTGACCAGTATCTGGCCGCCGACATTCCAGATATCGATCTCGATACCGTCAATATCGAATTCCAGTGCGTGCTCTATGGCCTGCAGGGTATTTTCAGTGGCCCGCTGGCGGTAGCCGCGGTGGGCGAAGCAGAAGAGGGTGCCTGGGGTTTCCATTAATCCTCACCTCGTGGCCTAGTCAACAACAGCGCGAGCGTGCCCATTAAGTATGACGCTGCGGTTACAGAGCAACCGTTATTTGTGACCCTTTTTGGATGATTTGGCACTGAAATGGGCCTGACTGGCAATTCAGGAGTCAGTCCCCAGCCAGGGCGCGGTAGCGGCCCCGGTGGAAAACCAGCGGTTCACCGCCGCTGGCGGTGAATTCCAGCACTTCCCCGAGCAGGATGGTGTGGTCGCCGCCGTCAATGCACTGCATCCGGCGACAGTGGAAGTGGGCGGCGCAGTCGTCCAGCAGTGGCAGTTGCGCCGGGCCGGAATGCCAGTGGACCTGGCCGAATTTGTCGGTGCCGCGGCCGGCGAAGAGGTTGGAGATATGCTGCTGGTCCGCCTTGAGTACGTGCACGGCAAAATGCTCGTTGGCGGTAAAGGCGTTGTAGCTCAGGGCCTGTTTGTCGATGCTCCAGAGCACCAGCGGCGGGTCCAGGGAGACGGAATTGAAGCTGTTGACGGTCATGCCCACCGGCTGGCCGCCGGCATCACGCGTGGTGACCACGGTCACGCCGGTGGCGAACTGGCCCAGGGTGTCGCGCAGGGCGCGGCTCCGGGAGAGGGCCGGGGAGAGGGCTTGAGTGCTGTCTGCCGTCATACTTCTGGTCAATTCTTGTGCAAAGTTGGTCGTGACGGCCATTCTACGGGAAAAGCGGCTCGTTTGCGCGTATTGCATTTTTTGGGGCGCGGGCGGACAGAAGCTACGCTCGCGCAACACGCTTTCGTCGCTCCGACGCAGGAACGTCATGCCGGGCTTGAGCCGGTACCGGACCCCGATACCACTGGCCTGGATACCGGCCTGCGCCGGTATGACGAGTCAAAGCCCACTAATCCATCAGCGGCGCACACTCGGCGGTCAGCGCGTCCCGGGCGGCGATGGCGCTGCCGGTCAGGACGAAGCCCAGCAGGCGGTTGCCGGCGTCGCGGAACTCTGCGCGCACGCCGCCCTCGCCGGCGTCGATCTGCCAATCGCCCTCGGCGCCCCGGCGCGGGGGGCACACCACGGTGGGGCGCAGGGTGGTTTTCACGGCCACGGGAATGGTGCCGTAGTGCACTTTGCTCCGATTCCCGGTGAGGGTGGCGGCCAGGGCGCGGGCGCAGCTGACCAGGGGAGCCACGAAGTAGAGCAGGTGGCCGTCCACCTCGGCGCAGTCTCCGAGGGCGTAGATATCGGGGTTGCTGGTCTGCAGGTGGCGGTCCACCAGGATGCCGCGGTCCACCGCCAGGCCGGCGGCCTCGGCCAGGCCGGTGTTGGCCTGCAGGCCCAGGGCGGCGAGGGCCAGGTCGGCGTGTAGGGTTTCGCCGTTGTCCAGCCGTGCGCGAAGCCCCCCGCCGTCGCGGGAAAGATCGGTGACTCGGGTGTTGCCGTGGAAACGGACACCGGCTGCCTCCAGGGTGCGCTGCAGGTCGCGCCCGGCGGCCTCCGGCAGCAGCGTGGCCAGGGGCCAGTCCAGCGGGTCCACCATCTCCACCTCGTAGCCGGCCTGGGTCAGGTCGTTGGCGAACTCGCAGCCGATCAGCCCGGCGCCCAGCAACAGCACCCGCCGGCGCCCCACCAGGGCGGTGCGGAAACGGTGGTAGTCCGACAGGCTGTTGATGCGGAACAGGCGCGCGCGGCCGTCGCCGTCGATGGGGGGCAGGGGCCGGCAGCCGGCGCCGGTGGCCAGCACCAGTTTGCCGTAGCGCAGTTCCGCGTTGTGGCCGCCGCCTTCGGGTACCAGGGTGAGGACTCTGGGTTCCGCGTCGATGCCGGTGACACGGGTGTGCACAAGGATTTCCGCGTTCAATTCCCGCGCCATTTCCTCGGCGGAGGCGGTGGCCAGTTGCTGCGGGGTCTTGCCGTGGGCCAGGGAAGCGGAGAGCAGGGGCTTGGAGTAGGAAGTGCCGTCGTCGCCGGTGATCATCACCAGCGGTGTGTGGCTGTCCAGTTTGCGGAATTCCTTTGCCAAGTGGTAGCCGGCGAGGCCGGTGCCGATGATCACCACGGGGTCTCCCTCTCCGGGGGCGCTTTCGGGGCTGGCCGCCGGCTGCGGCTCGGCCTCGTTCACCAGCACCATATCGAATTCTTCCTTGCTGACGCCGCACTGGGGGCAACACCAGTCATCGGGAATGTCCTCCCAGCGGGTGCCGGGTGCTATGCCGTCTTCCGGCCAGCCCCTGGATTCGTCGTACACCCAGCCGCACACCATACACTCCCAGATGCGATAGCCGGCGGCGGCAGTCGCGGGCGCTTCGGCGGTTCCGGTTTGCAGGACGGGAGCGTTGATTTCAGGTTCTTCCCGGCGGGGTTCGGAGGCTACCGGCTGCATCTCGAATTCCGCCTTGGCGACGCCGCATTCCGGGCAGCACCAGTCGTCGGGAATATCCTCCCAGCGGGTGCCGGGCGCTATGCCGTCCTCCGGCCAGCCCTTGGATTCGTCGTAGATCCAGCCACAAATCTGGCATTCCCAAACGCGGTAATCAGACATGTATCCCCCCGGCGCAACCTTCACACAAGCGAGCTTTAGGAGTTCTGCGAGGCGCCCCCCGTCCTGGAGAGCCGATGAGTAGTTTGTGAACCTAAGGCCCGCGATAAAAAAATCTGGCAGAGCCAGATTACCAATAAATCGGCCGGACATATTAGGAAAAATAAGCGAAAAAATCCTCCGGAGGACGTCGCAATAGGTGTTGCGCCTGTGCCTGGCGGCATTCTCCTGGCTCTCGATGCGGCTCTATTCGCTGTCGCGCTGGGCGATATTGGTCAGTGCGCTGTGGTAGATCTCGGCGATTTCACCGGGGTGGGTGATGGAGATGCCCAGGTCGTGCACCAGGCCGTCCGTGAGGCCGTAGACCCAGCCGTTGACCGAGAGCGGCTGTTTGGCCTTCCAGGCGTCGCGCACGATGGTGGTCTGGCACACGTGGATCACTTGCTCCAGCACGTTGAGTTCGCACAGCAGGTCCATCCGTTCCTTCTGCTGGAAGAGATCGATCAGGGTGTGGTGCTTGTCCCGTACGTCCTGGATATGGCGAAGCCAGTTGTCGATCAGCCCCAGTTGCTGGTTATCCAGCGCCGCCTGCACGCCGCCGCAGCCGTAGTGGCCGCAGACGATAATGTGCTTGACCTTGAGAATCTCAACCGCGTATTGCACAACCGAGAGGCAGTTGAGGTCCGTGTGCACCACCACGTTGGCCACGTTGCGGTGCACGAAGAGTTCGCCGGGCAGAAGACCGACGATCTCATTGGCGGGCACGCGGCTGTCGGCGCAGCCGATCCACAGGTATTCCGGCGATTGCTGTTTCGACAGTTTGAGGAAGAAATCCGGTTTTTCCTGCCGGGTGGCGAGCGACCACTGCAAATTGTTCTCGATCAGGTGCTTGAGCGGGCGCAACGCGGTTCCCCAACAATGACTGGCTATTCACTAGTGCGGCAGGATAGCCATTTTGTGGTCCCCGGCCAAGCGAATCCGTCCCGGTTTTGTTAATCTGCCACGAACAAACAAGGGAGGGTTGATCGATGGCAAGGAGACAGAGCCGTTTTCACCGACACCGCCGCCGCCTTTACCGGGCGGGTCCGCTGTCCCGGTTTCGGAAGCGGGTGCGCTGGTTGTTGGCACAGCGGGCGCGGGTGAGCAGTTACCGGCGGTTTTTTCCGGGGAGAAGCGATGCAATGGCGGGATGTGGAGAGCGGGAGAACAACAATGAGTGAAGTGGCGGCGCGGGTGCAGGTGGTGATGGCGGACTATCGCGACTCCCGACAGGGGGAGGATATCCTGGCACTGATGGACGAATACGCCCGGGACCCTTTTGGCGGCGGTGAGCCCCTGTCCGAGTTTTGCCGCGAGCATCTGCTGGAGCGGTTGGCGGAATTCCCCGGCGCTTTCAGTGTGCTCGCCTATGACGGTGATGGCGACGATGACCGGGCGCTGGGCCTGGTGAACTGCTTTATGGGATTTTCCACCTTTACCTGCCGGCCACTGGTGAATATTCACGATGTGGTGGTAAGTGCCGCGGCGCGGGGAGCGGGAGTGTGCACCGCGATGCTGGATTTTGTCGCCCGCGAGGCGAAGAACCGCGGCTGCTGCAAGCTGACCCTGGAGGTGTTGGAGAAAAACCTGCCCGCGCAGACCGCATACCGGAGGTCCGGCTTCAAGCCCTACGCGCTGGATGAGGCGTTGGGCACGGCGCAGTTCTGGCAGCGGTATTTGTAGGCCAGCTCGCAGTCGTAGGGTGCGCCGTGCGCACCGGTTCGGAGCTGTGTGATCCCAAGCGCTCCCCGGTGCCCGCGGCGCACCCTACGTTGGGAAACGAATTGTAAAGGTTTTCATTTGTGCTCGATGTCTGGTTTACCCGCGAATTCCCCGACCTTCCACCCTGCCTGAGCCGCGAGGAGCGCGAGCGCAGCGAGCGGTTCCTGCGGGAGGTGGATCGGCGCACCTTTGTGCAGGCGCACACTTTCAAGCGGCTGCTGATCAGCCATTACGATTCCACCACCGCTCCAGGGGACTGGCGCTTTGCCCACTCGGCGCACGGAAAACCCAGCCTGGAGCCCGCCCACAGGTACCAGTTCAACCTCAGTCACAGCGGGCCCTGCCTGGCGGTGGCTCTAGCGGATTTTCCGGTGGGTGTGGATATCGAGCGGCAGCGGGAGCTGAATGACGGCGAAGCCCTGGCCGCGGAGGTTTTTCACCCGCAGGAGCGGGAGTGGCTGGCGGGGAAGGGCTGCTTTTACACCGCCTTTTTTCGCCTGTGGACGGTGAAGGAGGCCATCCTCAAGGCGCTGGGGACCGGGTTTTCCACTCCCCCGGCCAGTTTCTGTTGCGAGATATTGTCGGACGAATCCGCGTCCGCCACAGTGAATGGAAGCCGCTGGCACTGCTGGAGCCGCCAGGGGGGCGACTTTCACCTGAGCGTTGCCGCTCCGCTAGAGCCCCATTGCGGCGTGCGCTATTTTCAAGTGCACGGCGAGCCGACGGTCTCCCCGGTTTCCGCCGCCGAAACCTCCGATCCATCGGTGAGTAGCCTGTTGAGGTATTCCAGTACTGCGGACTGGTGCTCCTGAATATAGAAGTGTCCCCCTGCGAAAAATTCCAGGCTGAAGGTGCTGCGGGTGTGGGTGCTCCAGGCCCGCATATTTTCCACCGAAGTGCCGCTGTCCTCCCGGCCCGCCAGCGCGTGGATCGGGCAGTCCAGCGGCAGCCCCGGCCGGAAGCGGTAGTTTTCGTAGAGACGGAGATCGGCGCGCAGCACCGGCAGCAGCAGTTCCAGCATTTCCGGCATTTGCAGCGCGGCCTCGGGAGTGCCCCCGAGTTCGCGGAGAAATTCAATCACGTCTCTGTCCGGCGCGTCGTGCAGGCGGCGGGGAGGGACGGGGAGTTCCGGCGAGCGGCGCGCGGAAACAATCAGCGCCCGAGCCGGCGGATGGCCCAGCTCCCGGAGCTGGCACGCGGTTTCAAACGCGATAACGGCGCCGAGGCTGTGCCCAAAAAGCGCATAGTGCGAAGCGCCCTGAGCGCGCACCCGCCGGGCCATCTCCGCCGCCAGCCCATCCACCGTCGTCGCGAAGGGATCGCCAAACCGGGTGCCGCGGCCGGGATATTCCAGCGGAATCAGTTCGATTCCCCCACCGAGCAATGTTCGCCAGGGACGGTACATGGCGGAGGATGCGCCGGCGCAGGGGAAACAAAAGAGAGTCAGGGGGGAAGGAGTCATTTCTTAATGATAAGTATTATCATTAAGCGGATCAAATGGTAGAATTTCGCACCTCAGAAAAAGAACAGAATAAGGAGCCAGGTGCTATGGGTCATACGAACAGGAACTGGCGGCTGATTGGGGGTGGAACCCGGATGCTTTGCGCCGGTATCGCCATGGCGGCCCAGTTGCCGGCTCTCGCTGCGGAAGCCGAGGAATCCTCCGAAAGAATAGAGACGGTGGCGGTGTACGGCACCGATATGAGCAACTACGTGTTCGACAAATCCGAAGCCGCCACCGGTTTCGATGCGGACACCGACGAACTGCCGCGCTCGGTGCAGGTGATCCCGGAACAGGTGATCCTGGACCAGAACGCCAGGACCCTGAGCGACGTGCTGCGCAACGTCGCCGGTGTAACCCGCGCCCACGGCTTCGGCGGCGCGGAGGACGAGTTCCTGATTCGCGGCATCGCCAACAACCACCTGTTCGTGGACGGCAACCCGGTCAGCGCCCGCTACCAGATCGACGTCTCCAACATCGCGCAGGTGGAAGTGGTCAAGGGTCCCGCCTCCATTCTCCACGGCCAGGTCAGCCCCGGCGGTATTATCAATGTGGTCACCAAAAAACCCCGGGCCCAGGACGCCACTTCCCTGCAGCTCGATATGGACGAGCACGGCGGCCGGGAACTGACGCTGGACAGCAGCGGCCGGCTCGGCTCCGACAGGCTTCTCTACAGAACCGTGGTCGCGGTTGAGGACTCGGAGACCTTTCGCGAAGTCGATACCACCGACGGCACCGAAGCGACCGGTATTGAGCGGCTGAGCATTTCCCCGTCGCTCACCTGGATGCCCACGGAGCGGGACGAAGTCACCTTCCGGATCAGCCTGAACGACCAGGAAGTGCCCATCGACCGCGGCACTGTCGCGGTGGAAAGCGAAAACGGCGAGCTGGAAATCGCCGATATCCCGCGGGAGCGGCGCCTGGGCAGCGAATTCGATATCCGCGACAGCCGTGACCTGTTGGTGCAGATGGATTACGACCACTACTTCAATAACGGCTGGACCAACCGCTTCAAGATCGGTGCCTTCGAGAAAAAATTCGACGACTACCAGGCCCGCCCGGCGGCGGGACTGAACCCCGGGCTGACCACCCGCGCGGTGCAGAAAAGCAACGGCCGGCTGGCGCGCACCCACGACGCCAACCTGGACGTTACCGAAAAGGATTTCTTTGTCTCCAACAGTCTCAGCGGCACCTTTGAACTCGGCGGTGTGGACAACAATCTCTACGTGGGCGCCAACTACTATCGCCGCGGTGTCGACCACACCGACGGCCTCGCGCTGACCGGAGCCGGCATCCCCGGCATTTACACCTACGCCGTGGACATCATCGATATCTATGCGGATGAGCAGCCCGCGCTGGCGGCGCCGAAAACCCAGACGGAAATCAGCCGCAACGACGAAGTGACTCACGAGGCGGGCCTGTCGGTACAAAACCTGGCGCAGCTCACCGAGCGCCTCAACCTGCTCGCCGGCCTGCGCTACGACTACTTCGAGCGCGAGGCCGAGCAGACCGCCTACTACACCGCGCTGAGCGCCGTCGCTTTCGTGGAAAATGCGGCGCCGGAAAAACGCGAGGAATCCGACCACAACCACAATCTCAGCGGCCAGCTCGGTGTCCTCTACGAAGTGATACCGGGCGTATCCACCTACGGCGCCTACAGCGAATCCTTCCAGCCCAACTACACCGACATCACCGCCGGCGTGACCTCTCCGGATAACCTCGATCCGGAAAAGGCCAGGCAGGTGGAGCTGGGCGTCAAGAGCCAGTTGTTCGACGACCGCGTGCGCCTGTCACTGGCCTGGTACGACCTCAACCGGCGCAACGTGGCCAAGGCGGAGAACCTGCAGTTGCGCCTGAATGGTGAGGAGGACAGCCGCGGTCTGGAACTGGAGGGCTCGGTGCAGGTCGTCGACGGTATGAACCTGATCTTCAGCTACGCCCGCGTGGATGCCGAAATCGTCGACGACGGCGAAGAGAGCCGGGGCAACGAGGGCAACACCCCCTACGGCGTCCCGGAGGATTCCGCGCGGCTGTGGAGCACCTATGAATTTGTCGACGGCCGCCTGCGCGGCCTCGGCCTGGGTGCCGGCGCGGTCTATACCGGCAGCCGCCAGGGGGACGACGCCAACACCTGGAAGCTGCCCTCCTACACGGTTTTCGACCTGGCCGCGTGGTACTACCTGCCGGTTTCGAGTGACTCGAAGGTCAAGCTGCAGGCGGGGATCAAGAACGTCACCGACAAGGAATACTACCCGGCGAACCTCAACGCTTTCCGCATCAATGTCGGCGAGCCGAGGACGGTATATGCCAGCGTGCGCTATGAGCTGTAAAAGTTGATTTGCGGGATGGCACTGAACGGAGGAAATACTTTGTAGGAGCGGCGGGGCGGCCATGGGCCGCTCCTACAGGGTGGGTCATCCGTTCCATATCCATCCGGAATCTCGATTCAGTCCCACTCAGTCCCACCCCTGTGGTATAACCTGTCGCTGGAAAAAGCTGCGCCACCTTCGGGTGGCGCGGCAGTTTTATCAGGGGAGCCAGCCAGTTGCTAAACGCCAGAGGCATCAGTGTCCGCTTCGGAACCCAGCGCGTACTCGACGGCATCGACCTGTCGATACCCGCCGGCCGTTTCTCCGCGCTGGTCGGCGCCAACGGCAGTGGCAAGACAACCCTGCTCAACGTGCTGGCGCAACTGGTGAAGCCCGACAGCGGCAACGTCTCCCTCGGCACTGACCCACTCACCGGCCTCTCCCGCCGGGATATCGCCCGCCGCATCGGCCTGCTGCCGCAGATTACCGGCACTCCCGTGGGCCTCACCGCCGGGGAACTGGTGATGCAGGGGCGCTACCCCTGGCAGAACTGGTGGCGGCAGTGGTCGGACGAAGACCAGCGGGCGGTGGATGCCGCCGTGGCCCTGACCGATATCGAACACCTGCTGCAACGGCCCCTGACGGAACTCTCCGGCGGTCAGCGCCAGCGCTGCTGGATCGCCATGACCCTGGCCCAGGACACCCCGGTGCTGCTGCTGGACGAACCCACCACCTACCTGGATATCGCCCACCAGGTGGAGCTGCTGCAACTGGCGGCTGATCTCGCCGCCCGCGGCAAAACGGTGGTGGCGGTGCTGCACGACCTGAACCAGGCCGCCTGCTACGCCGACCACCTGATCATGCTCCGGGGCGGCGGCATCCACGCCGAGGGCGAACCGGCCGCGGTTTTCACCGCCGACAACCTGGAAGCCGTGTTCGGCTTCAGGGCGCATATCATCCGCGACCCGCACTCCGGCAACCCCCTCTGCGTC
Source organism: Microbulbifer sp. TB1203 (assembly GCF_030997045.1). Lineage (NCBI taxonomy): Bacteria > Pseudomonadati > Pseudomonadota > Gammaproteobacteria > Cellvibrionales > Microbulbiferaceae > Microbulbifer > Microbulbifer sp. TB1203. Next base: position 84,710 of record NZ_CP116899.1, read on the forward strand.
CCGCGCACGGAGTCCGCCGAACTGGAACTGGTGTCGCGGGAGGCCAGCCTGTGAGCGACGCGGCCGGGCTGTCGCCGGCGCGCCGGCCCGGGCTGTCGTTCGCCGGCCTGGGCCTGCTCGGCCTAGTGCTGCTGTTTACCGCCTTCCTGCACCTGGGGCTCGGGGCCAAGGCCCTGGACTGGGCCACCACCTGGCAAGCCCTGTTCCAATACGACCCAACCGACCTCGACCACGCCGTGGTGCGCGACAGCCGCCTGGCGCGGCTGCTGGTGGCCGTGGTGGTGGGGGCGGTGCTGGCGGTGGCCGGTGTGCTGATCCAGGCGATCACCGACAACCCCCTGGCGGACCCCGGCATACTCGGCATCAACGGCGGCGCCGCCTTTTTTGTGGTGGCGGGCCTGCTGATGGTGCCCGGAACCGATTTCGCCTATCTCCCCTGGTACGCCTTCTTGGGCGCGGTCTCCGCCGCGGTGATAGTGGCGCTGCTGGGCGGCCGCGCCCACAACCCGGTGCGGCTCACCCTCGCCGGGGCCGCGGTGGCCGCGCTCTTCTCGGCGATGACCGCCACCGTCCTGCTGCTGGACCAGCAGGGACTCGACAAGCTGCGCCACTGGCTCACCGGCGCCATCGGCGCCGCTGACGTAAGCAAACTCCTGCAGGTAACCCCCTACCTGGTGATCGGCCTGCTGCTGGCTCTGTCCCAGGTGCGCTCGCTGGACGCCCACCGCCTGGGAGCGCGGGCTGCCGCCGGGCTGGGGGTCAATATCCTGCGGCTGAAAGTGGTGGGGCTGGCGGCGGTGGTACTGCTGTCCGGCAGTGTGGTGGCCGTGGCCGGCCCCATCGGCTTCGTGGGGCTGGTGGTGCCCCACGCGGTGCGCCTGGTGGTGAATGCCGACTACCGATGGATACTCGGTTACTCGGTAATTGTGGGGGCCCTGCTGGTGGTACTGGCCGACCTGCTGGCCCGGGTTGTGGTGCGGCCCTACGAGATCAACACCGGCATAGTCACCGCGATGATCGGCGGGCCCCTATTTATCGCCCTGGTGATTCGGAGGGTGAAATGAAGTGGGCGGCCCCGGCGGCGCTGCGCCTCGGGGAATTTTCCCTGCGCTTCCGTCCCCTGGACCTGGGCTGGATTTTGTTGACGACCTTGGGGCTCTTCGCCGCTGTGTTGGCCGCTGCGACCTTGGGCAGTTTTCCCCTGGGATGGCAGCAGGTCTGGGCAGGCCTGTGGCAGCCGTCCGGTTCCGGTGAAGGTGCGATGGCACACCAGGTGCTCTGGCAGCTGCGCATGCCGCGTATCCTCGCCGCCATGCTGGTGGGGGCCTGCCTTTCCCTGGCCGGCGTGATACTGCAGTCGCTCACCCGCAACGCCCTGGCGGCCCCCGGCCTGATCGGCGTGGAGGCCGGCGGCAGTGTCACCATGCTGATGTCCCTGGTGCTGTTTCCCGGGCTGGTGCCCGTCTATCTACTGCCGCTGACCGCACTGGCCGGTGGCCTCGTGGTGGCGGTGTTCATCCTGATGCTGGCCCTGCGGGGGGATTTCTCGCCGTTGCGTCTCATCCTGGTGGGAATAGGTACGACCGCCATGTTGCAGGCCGTTTCCGAGTTGCTGCTCACCTACGGGGATATCGACCGGGTGGAGTCGGCGTTGATGTGGCTCGGGGGGAGCCTGCACAAGGTCACCTGGACCGAGGTACAGGTGCTGGCGCTTTGGTTCCTGCTGGCAGGGGTGCCGGCGATGTTCGCCTTCCGCCAGCTCAACCTGTTGCAACTGGGGCCGGCGGTGGCCTCCAGCCGCGGCCTCTCCCAGCGCCGCACTTTGGCTGTTCTGCTGTTGGCCAGCGTGATGCTCACCTCCAGCGCTGTGGCCACCGCGGGTACCATGGTGTTCGTGGGCCTGATCGGGCCGCACTTGGCTCGGCAGTGCTGCGGGGACCGCCACGGCATACTGCTGCCGCTGGCTGCGCTCAGCGGCGCGCTGCTGGTGCTGATCGGGGATACCCTGGGGCGCTGGGTATTTGCGCCGCTGCAATTGCCCGCGGGGCTGGTGGTCGCGATAGTGGGCGCCCCCTATTTTATTTTTCTGATAGCCCGCCGCCGGGAATTTGCGAACTGAATAAGAAGAACTGGATAAGAAGTAGGAGAAAGCAATGTCCTGGAGTAAAACCCTGTTGCTGCTGCTGGTAATGGCCTTTGGCGTCGTTGCCCAGGCGGCGGAGACCCGTGTGTTCAAAAATCGTTTCGGCGAAGTGAAAGTGCCGAAAAACCCCCGCTGCGTGGTCTCGCTGCACGACTTCAGTCTCACCGTGCAGCTGATGGAACTGGGCGTCAAACCCTGCGGCTCCACCGGCCGCAAAAAGCTGATGTCCGAGCCGTTGTTCCGCGGTGTCGAGCACCGCTTCGACGTCTCCGGTATTCAGTACGTGGGCGGCCACAAGTCGCCGGACCTGGAGGCTATAGCCGCACTCAAGCCGGACCTGATTCTCGGCCTTTCCTACCATCGGGAACTGAAGCCGATACTCTCGGCCATAGCGCCGGTGGTGATACTCCCGGTACAGGAAGAGGGCATCAAGAAATACGCCGGGCAACTGGCCGACCTGGTCGGCCGCCGGGGCAGCTACCAGGACCAGCTCAAACAGTACCGCTGGATGCTGGAAGAATTCCGCCGCCTGGTGCCAAACCCTGATTCCATCACTGTAACCACCCTGGAAATCTACGAAGACAATTTTCAACTGATCGGCCGCGGCGGTATAGACGAAGCCATCCGCGACCTGGGCCTGGGCCACCCCAAGGCGTACAAAAAGGCCCGCTTCCACGTTCCCTACAGCCTGGAGCGGGTGGGGGATTTCGATGCGGACTTTATCATCGACACCTACGAACCCCTGCTCAACACCCGGCAGCAGACCGCATCTTTCCGCGAATCCGCCCAATGGCGTCAACTCTTCGCCGTCCGCCACGGCCAGTTCCTCTATTTCAACCGCAGCCGATACGGCGAATCCATGGGCGGACTGCTGGGCACCGCCTCGCTGCTGTTCTCCCATATTGCCGAGCGGGACAGGGTTTCCCGGGCCGAGGAGATTCGGGCGAAGGCCAAAACCAACTGAGCCAGGCCTGCTCGCAGGCGAACCCTGGGAACGCCGAGCTCCAGCTCGGCAACGGGCCGCAGGCCCGTGCTGGGCAAACGTTGAGTTTGGTTTTAACAATGCTGTCTGCAGCGATTGAATCTTACGAGTCGATCCAAGAAAAGTCTCCTTCTTAAACCAGCCGGTCATAATGGAGAAAATCGTGACACAAGCCGTCTAGGAGTTCTGGTTAGTATGACTGGCCCATTCGGAATCTGGAAAGCTATGCAAAACAAAAACTACTCCATCAAAACCGCAACCCGAAAGGAAGTAGATATCGCGGTATCCTGGGCCGCGGCAGAAGGCTGGAATCCCGGCATATACGACGCAGATTGCTATTGCACCGCCGATCCTCAGGGTTTCCTTATCGGCTATCTCGGTGAAGAGCCTATCGCTACGATATCCGTAGTGAAATACAGCGATACTTTTGGTTTTCTCGGTTTCTATATTGTCAAACCCGAGTATCGGGGACATGGATACGGCCTCCAGATCTGGAATGCAGGTTTACAGTATCTGCAGGGGTGCAATGTCGGCCTGGATGGGGTCGTTGCGCAGCAGGACAGCTACAAAAAGTCCGGTTTCAAGCTCGCTTTTCGCAATCGTCGCTATGAAGGGGTTGGTGGTGGAGATTTCCCGACAAACGCTGAAATCGTAAAGTTGTCATCCCTGCCCTTTGAAACCATCGCTGCTTATGACCGCCCCTTCTTCCCCGCAGACCGTTCGCATTTTATCAAGGCCTGGATTGAGCAACCTGAATGTACTGCTCTCGGGATCAGGCATGAGGGAAAGCTTGCAGGTTACGGCGTGCTCCGCAAGTGCCGCTCCGGGTATAAAATCGGTCCGCTTTTTGCGGACAGTCCGGAACTGGCTGAATCACTGTTTCTGGCGCTGAGATCCGCAGTTCAGCCCTCAGATTCCGTTTATCTCGACGTACCGGAAGTCAATCCAGCGGCTGTGGATTTGGCGAAGCGCTACAACATGAAGGTCGTATTCGAGACGGCGCGGATGTACAAGGGGCCGGAACCCGATATGCCGGTCAATCGGATTTTCGGTATTACTTCTTTTGAAGTCGGGTAGAGGTCAATGGCACTAAGATAAGCCGCTTCTCCTTGTAGGATGGGCAAAGGAGCGCAGCGACGTGCCCATCTTTCGGGCCTTGATGGGCACGCTACGCTTTGCCCATCCTACAAAAAAATTGCCTTAGCGACCCTTAACTTAGTACCGGGCAGTCTACGCCGCCCCGGAAAAATCCGCACAGCCTGCTACTTCGGCAACAGCCTCCGCAAACTGCTCGACAACAACATCCATCTCATCGGCCCGAATAATCAAAGGCGGCAGGAAGCGCAGCGTCGCCGAATGGCGTCCGCCCACTTCCAGGATCAAGCCCCGTTGCAGGCAGGCGCGCTGCAGCGCGCGGGCGCGGTTGCCATCGAGAGGCCGGTTGCCCAGGGCATCGGGCTCGCTCTCCGGGTCCACTATCTCCACGCCCTGCATTAATCCAAGCCCGCGCACCTCGCCGATCAGCGGGTTATCAAGATTGGCCAGTGCCCTGTGCAGGCGGTTTCCCACGGATTCCGCCTGTGCGTCCAGTTGCTCGCTGCGCAGGGTTTCCATCACCGCGGTGCCGGCGGCCATGGCCAGTTGGTTGCCGCGGAAGGTGCCGGCGTGGGCGCCGGGCTCCCAGGTGTCCAGGGCCTCATCGTAGACCAGCACGGAGAGCGGCAGGCCGCCGCCGATGGCCTTGGAGAGGACGATAGCGTCCGGCTCTATGCCGGCGTGCTCGAAGGCGAAGGGCCTGCCGGTGCGCCCCATGCCCGCCTGCACCTCGTCCAGGATCAGTACTATGCCGTGGCGTCGGGTCAGCTCCCGCAGGCCGCGCAGCCAGCGGGGTGGGGCGGGCAGGGCGCCGGCTTCTCCCTGCACGGCTTCCACGATCACCGCCGCCGGTTTCAGCACGCCGGATTCCGGATCGGTGAGCAGGGTGTCCAGCAGTTGCAGGTTGGCGTCGATGCCGGCCTCGCCGCCCAGGCCCAGGGGGCAGCGCTTCAGCTGCGGAAAGGGCAGGAACTGCACCCCGGGCAACAGCGACCCCAGGGGCTGCTTGGGCGCCAGGTTGCCCATCAGGCTGAGAGTGCCCTGGGTCATGCCGTGATAGGCGCCGCTGAAAGCGACCACCGTCTGCCGGCCGGTGGCGGTTTTCGCCAGCTTGATCGCCGCCTCCACCGCGTCGGCGCCGGAGGTGCCGCAAAACTGGATCTTCGCGCGCCCGGCGATGGTGCCGGGCAGCAGATCGAACAGGGTGGAGACGAAGCGGTCCTTAAGCGGCGTGGCGAGATCCAGGGTCTGCAGTGGCAGACCGTCCGCCAGGGCCTTTTGGATGGCATTGGTGGTGGCCGGGTGGTGGTGACCCAGGGCCAGGGTGCCGGCGGCCGCCAGGCAATCGATATACAGTTGCCCGGCGGTGTCGCGCAGGTAGATGCCGCGGCCCTCGGCGAGGGCCAGCGGCAGGCGCCGCGGGTAGCTGCGGGCATTGGATTCCCGCTGCGCCTGGCGCTCGAGGATTTCATTGCCGTCCAATTGGCGAAGCGGCTGGCCGGCAAAGCTGGCCAGGTCAAAGCCGGGCAGCCCGGCGGAGTCCGGGGTCGGCTGCCCCGACACGATAGCGTCCATGAATGGCGTTCCCTCGCTGTGATCAATGTTCCCTGGTCATGGCCTCGCGCAGGCTCTTGGGGCGCATGTCTCTCCACACTTCCTCGATAAAGATTAGACACTCTTCCTTGGTGCCGCTCTTGCCGGCTTCGCGCCAGCCGTCCGGCACTGGTTTGTAATCCGGCCAGATGGAGTACTGCTCTTCCTCGTTGATCACCACGGTGAACCGGGTATCCGGGTCGTCCATGCTCATGGATTTATCTCCTCATTCGTTTTGTTTTGGGGCGTGGCGCACTTTGTGCCACAGCGGAGGCCCTGTCCCAACCTCGAACCCTGAGTTTTAAGAAGGAATTCACATTAGAAGATAAACGCGAACGATTATCAATTGTAATTTGGCTGTCCCTTCTGTAAATTCACTGCGTCGCCGGGGTATGGAATAACCGAACACACATTGAGGAGCCGCATGACCAGCGTGACAACAGGAGCGCTCTCCACGGCAGGGGAGCAGGGCAGGGATTCGAGCGGGGGAGAATTGCCCCTGGTGCTGACCCCGACGGAACCGGGGACAGACTGGCGAAGCTGTATCGAGGATATCCGCCTGCTGGTGGACAGACATCTCTACCGGACGGGCGGCCTGCTGCTGAGGGATTTCGCTTTCTCCGGCGAGGAGGACTTCGAGGCCTTCGCCCGTGCCTTCGGCCACGACCTGCTCAGCTACGATTACGCATCCACCCCCCGCACCCGGCTCAATAAGGGGGTCTACACCTCCACCGAATATCCCGCCCACCAGGTGATTCCGCTGCACAACGAGCAGTCCTACACCCTGCAGTGGCCAATGAAAATCTGGTTTCACAGTATCCGCGTGGCCGAGTCCGGCGGCGAGACGCCCATCGCCGACAGCCGGGAAGTGTACCGCCGCCTGGACGCCGGACTGCGCAGGCGCTTTGCCGACCGCGGCTTGATGTACGTGCGCAATTACGGCAACGGTCTCGACCTGCCCTGGCAGCAGGCCTTCAACACTGAAGAGCGCTCCGCGGTGGAGCGTTTCTGCCGCGCCAATCAAATCGATTTCGAATGGAAGCCCGACGGCGAACTGCGCACCCGGCAGCGCTGCCAGGCGGTCGCCGTGCACCCGGTCACCCGGGAGCCGGTATGGTTCAACCAGGCCCATCTTTTTCACCTTTCCAACCTGGCGCCCCAGGTGCGCGAAACCCTGCTGTCCGTGGTGGGCGAGGCGGAGTTGCCGCGCAATGTCTACTACGGCGACGGCGCTCCCATCGAGGAGACGGCCCTCGACGAAATCCGCGGAGTGCTCGACGACTGCCAGGTGGTTTTTCCCTGGCGGCAGGGCGACGTGATGATGCTCGACAACATGCTGGTGGCTCACGGGCGCAGTACCTATCGCGGGGAGCGCAAGGTGGTGGTCGCCATGGCGGAGCCCTGTCCGCAGCCGGAATAGCTCGGGCAAAAATCAAAAAACAATTCAGGAAAGCTACAGGATGCAGCGAAAAAATCCCTCCCGCGCGGAACACTGGGTAACCCAATTGCGCCAGAGCGCCGCGCAGCAACCCGACAGAGTGGTCTTCGAATTCCTTGCCGACGCCCGCGAAGTGAGCGAGCGGCTCACCTGCGGTGAGCTGGACCGCCGCGCCCGCGGATTGGCGTCGCGGTTACAGGCGCTGGCCGGCCCCGGCACCCGCGTGCTGATCCCCATGCCCAACGGCATCGACTATATCGTCGGCTTCTTCGCCGCGCTCTACGCGGGCATGATTGCGGTCACCGCCTACCGACCCCCGCACAAGCGGCGGGGCTGGCAGCGGATAGGGGCGATTGCCGGCGACTGTGAGGCCGGCCTGCTGCTCACCGACGGCGAGGGCCTGGAAGCGGTATCCGACTGGGCGCGCGAACAGTCGCTCTCCTGCCCGGTGGTGGCCGTCTCTCCCGAGGATGGCGAGTGGGTCGGGCACTGGCGCGAACCCGGGATCGAAGCCGGCGACATCGCCCTGCTGCAATACAGTTCCGGCTCCACCGGCACGCCCAAGGGCGTGGCGATCAGCCACGCCAACCTGCTGCACAATGTGGCGCTGATGCAACGGGAGATGGCCATCGCCCCGGAGGATATTTTCGTCTCCTGGCTGCCGCTGTTTCACGATATGGGATTGGTGGGCCAGATGCTCACCCCGCTGTTCAGCGGCTGCCGCACCCTGCTGACCCTGCCGCCGCTGGTGGTGCAGCAGCCGCTGCGCTGGCTGGAGCTGATGGCCCGCAGCGGCGCCACCGTGAGCGGCGGGCCCAATTTTATCTACGACCACTGCGTGGAGCGGATCGCCCCGGAGCAGGTGGCGGAACTCGACCTGTCGAACTGGCGCATCGCCTTCAACGGCGCCGAGCCGGTGCGTGCGGCCACCCTGGAACGCTTCGCGGAACACTTCGCCCCCGCCGGCCTGGTACCGGAGTCGCTGGCGCCCTGCTACGGGCTGGCCGAGGCCACCCTGATGGTCACCGGTACGTCCAGCGGCGGCTACAGCACCCTGACCGTCGACGAATCCGAACTGGCACGGGGACGGGTGTGCCCCGCCGACAGCGGTCGCACCCTGGTGAGTTCCGGCCGGCTCAACGGCGAGATGCAGGTGCGGATCGTTGAGCCGGCGGAGCAGAACCTGCTTCCCGAAGGGGAAGTGGGGGAGATCTGGGTGTGCGGTGCCAGCGTGGCCGGCAGCTACTGGCGTCAGAAAGAACTCAGTGCCGAGGCCCTGGGCGCGCGCCTCGAGGGCGAGGGGCCCTACCTGCGCACCGGCGACCTGGGCTTCCTGCACGACGGACGGCTCTTCGTCTGCGGCCGCATCAAGGAACTGATCCCGGTCCGCGGCCGCAACTACTACCCGCAGGATATCGAGGCCACCGCCCAGGCGGTGAGCCCGCACCTGATCGCCCACGGCGGCGCCGCCTTTGCCCTGGACACCGGGGAGGCTGAAGCCGCTGTGCTGGTGCAGGAAGTGGATCGCCGCGCCGCCGGCAAGTCCGGCGCCATGGACACGGTCGCGCTGATCCGCGACATCTGCGCGGCGGTGGCCGCGGAGCACGACCTCCAACTGCACGCCGTGGCGCTGATCGCACCGGCGTCCCTGCCGCGCACCACCAGCGGCAAAATCCAGCGCACCGCCGCGCGCCGCGCCTACTCCCTGGGCGAACTCAAGCTGGTCGAGCAGTGGAATGCGAAGGGTGACACCGGGGGCGAGGCCCCGGAGCTTCCGGCGGGGGACGCCGCCGGTATCGCCCGCTGGATCTGCCACTGGATCGCCGGCCAGACGAAGCGGCCGGTGGAGCGGATAACCCCGGACCTGGCGCTGGAGGCCAGCGGACTCGATTCCGTCGCCGGCATGACCCTGAATCACGAGCTGTCCACCCGCCTGGGGGTGCGCTTGGAGCCGGATATCCTCTGGCGCTACCCCACGGTGGAGGCGCTGGCCGGCTATCTGGCTTCTCCCGACGAGGCCCGGGAAGTCGAGACCTGGCAGGAGGGCGTGCTGTGACGGCCCGGACTCTGCTGCACGACTGCTGGTCCCGGGGCATCGCCCTCTCCGTTGACGGCGGCAATCTGGGCTTCCGCGCACCCCCGGGCGCCCTGGACGAAGCCCTGCGCGAGCGTCTTCGCGAAAACAAAGCGGAACTGCTGGCCGCCCTGCGGGAGGAGCCCGACTACTTCGACGCGCGGCCCCTGGGCGCCAACGAGCGTTCCCTCTGGTTCCTCAACCGCATGGCGCCGCAGAGCAGCGCCTACAACCTGGCCTTCGCCGCCCGCCTGCACGCAGATATCTCCACCGACGCAGTGGCATGGGCCTTCGCCGGACTGCAGAAACGCTACCCCATCCTGTGCAGCCCCTACGGTGAGCGGGACGGCGAGCCGGTGCAGTGGCTGGATGGAAAGAGGGCGCCGCGGCCGCTGGAGCTGGCGGGCCTCTCCGGCGGTGAACTCCGGGATCAACTGGCCCGGGAGGCAGACCGTCCCCTGGACCTGGCGGCGGGGCAGGCTTGCCGCGCCCTGCTGCTGGAGAGCGACAACGAGGAGACGGGTCTCCACCTGTTGCTGGTGGTGCACCATATCGCCGCCGATTTCGCCGCCTTCGAGATATTGCTGCGGGACTTTGCCGAACTGATTCTCGGCGGCGAGCCGGGTGAAGCGGACACCGGCGGCTACCGCGCCTGGATGGCGGAACAGGCCCGCGCGGTGCGCGAGCGGGGCGCTGACCACCTGGATTACTGGCGCCGCCAATTGAACGGCGTGCCCGGCCTGGAGCTGCCCCTGGACTTCCCGCGCCCGGCGGAACAGACCTTCGACGGCGAGGAGATCGGCTTTGCGCTGACCGCCGCGGACAGCCGCCAGTTGCGGGAGGCGGCGCGGCAGTTGGGCGTCACCCCCTATATCTACTGGCTGGCCCTGTTCCAGTGGTTCCTGGGGCGCCTGTCGGGCCAGCGGGCATTCACCATCGGCACACCCAGCGGCGGGCGCCTGGCGCCGGAACATCGGGAACTGGTGGGCTACCTGGTCAACCCCCTGGTGCTGGCCTGCCGCCCGGACGAAAGCCTTACCCTGACGGACTGGATGCGGCGGGTGCGGCGGCAGGTCAACGAGGCCCTGGAACACCAGCGCTACCCCTTCGCCACCCTGGTGGAAAAACTGCGGCCGGAGCGCGACGCGGGCCGCGCGCCCCTGTTCCAGCATATGTTCACCCTCAACCGGGAGCAGTCGCTGACTGTCGGCGAGCGGGTGATCGAGCAGCAACTGCTGGCGGAACAGCGCGGCGCAGCCCACGAACTCAACCTGGTGGTGGTGGACCGGGAGGACGGCTTCCTGGGCAAGTGGCGTTACAACCGCGCCCTCTACGCCCGGGCCACGGTGGCGCGGCTGCGGGACCTGTTCCTGGAACTGGTGCGCCGCTCGCCGGACTGGCTCGGACGGCGCCTGGCGGACCTCGAGTGGCCGCCGCGGGAAATGGCCGCGCGGCTGGCCGGGGAGGCCCGCAGCTGGCCCGATGCCAGCGCCCGGGGCGCCTTCGCCCGGCAGGTGCGGGAGCGGCCGCGGGCCGCGGCCATCCATTGCAATGGGCAATCGCTGAGTTACGGAGAACTGGCGGAGCGGGTCAACGGCTGCGCCACTGCCCTGAAAGAGCAGGGCCTGGGTGCCGGCGACCGCCTCGCCCTGTGTCTGCCCCGCGGCGCCGAATTGGTGACCGCGATGCTCGCCGGCTGGCAGCGGGGTGCCGCCTATGTGGCCCTGGACCCCCAGTGGCCGCCGTCGCGGCTGGCCTGGGGCTGCGAGGACGCCGCACCGCGGTTGGCGGTGGGCCTGGGCGAGCGGCCGGACTGGCTGCCAACCGCCACCGCCTGGCTGGATGCGAGTGCCGGCTGGCCGTCGCTGCCCGGTGCCCTGGCGGAGGATACAGACCCGCAGGCGCCGGCCTATCTGATCTACACCTCCGGCTCCACCGGCCGCCCCAAGGGTGTCGTGATCGGCCAGGGGGCACTGCAGCACTACGCCCAGGCGGTGGCGGAGCGCCTGGAACTGCCCGCAGGCGCCAGCCTCGCCAGCCTGGCCAGCACCGCCACCGACCTCGGCTACACCGCCCTGTTTGGCGCCCTGCTCACCGGGCGCAGCCTGCGGCTGCTGGACGAATCCCTGGCGTTCGACGCCGAGGAACTGGTCGCCCAGTTGGAGCGTGAGCCGGTGGACTGCCTGAAGCTGGTGCCCTCGCACCTCAAGGCACTGCTGGTGGCCTCGCGGCCGGCCCGGCTGCTGCCGCGGCTGTGCCTGGTGTGCGGCGGCGAAGCCCTGTCCCCGGAATTGGTGGAGCAGGTGCGGGCCCTGTCGCCGGGCCTGCGCATTCTCAACCACTACGGCCCCACCGAGGCCACCGTCGGCGCCATTGCCTGCGAAGTGGTGGACCCGCCGCCCCGGCAAATCCCCATCGGCCGCCCGCTGGCAAATGTGACCGCCAGCGTGCGCAACGCCGCCGGGCAACTGCTGCCCCGAGGTATTGCCGGCGAACTCTGCCTGGGCGGACCCACCCTGGCCCAGGGTTACCTGAACAGCCCCGAACTCACCGCGGCCGCCTTCGTCGAGCGGGATGGCGAGTGCGTCTACCGCACCGGCGACCGCGTGAAGATCGACGGGGAGGGGCAACTGCACTTCCTCGGCCGCATCGACCGCCAGGTGAAGATCCGCGGCTACCGGGTGGAGCCGGACGAGGTGGCCCGGTGCCTGCAGGCCCGGCCCCAGGTGCGCGACGCCGCGGTGGTCAACCGCCCGGACAGCCGCGGGCAGAACCGCCTGGTGGCCTACCTGGTGTGCGAAGAGGGCGAACTGGACGCAGTGCGGGAAGCGCTGGCGGCGGAGCTGCCCGACTATATGCTGCCCGCCGCCTGGGTACTGCTGCCGACGCTGCCTCTTAAAAACAACGGCAAGTTGGACGAGGCCGCGCTGCCGGAACCGGAAGCTCCCGCTCCGACGGCAACCGAAGGCGCCGGGGATACCGATATCGACGGCGCCGCGGCGACGCTGCTTGCCATCACCCGCGAACTGCTGGGCAACGACAGTATCGGCGCCGACGACAATTTCTTCGCCGTGGGGGGCGACTCCATTCTCAGCCTGCAGATTATCGCCCGCGCCAAGCAGCAGGGCCTGCACCTGACCCCTAAGATGATTTTCGAACACCAGACCGTGGCCGCCCTGGCCCGGGTGGTTGAGCGGACAGAAGATCCGGCGGTGCAATCCGGCGGCTCCGCGGCCCCGGATTCCGATTTCCCGCTGACCCCGATCCAGCACTGGTTCTTCGGATTGGAGCAGCCCGAGCCCGGCCACTGGAACCAGTCCCTGCTGCTGGATGTACCGCGCACCCTGGAAACCGACCGGTTACAGCGTGCCGTCGCGGCGCTGTTGCAGCGGCATCCGGTTCTTAGGGCGCGTTTCGAAAACGATAGTGGGCATTGGCGGCAGCGTTACCAACCCTGGGAATCGGATATGGCCGCGCGGGTCTTCGCGATCGACGGCGCAACCCCCGATCCGGCGCGCCTGGAATCCCACCAGCAGGGCTTTGCCCTGGACCGACCGCCGCTGATCAAGCTGGTTTATTTCCCCGCCGCCTGCCGCCTGCTGTGCACCGCCCACCACCTGATCGTCGACGCCGTGACCTGGCGCCAACTGCTGGGCGAGCTGGAGCAGCTGTATCTCGCGGACGAGGCGGGAGGGGAAGCGGAACTGTCATCGCCCACCGCCGGCTTCCACCAGTGGTCGCAGGCACTGGCGCAGCGCGCCGCACGGCCGGACCTGGAGGGGCAACTCGGTTATTGGCGGCAACAGCTGGAAGACCAGCCGCCGCTGCCCGAGGCCCCCAACCGCTACGCCGACAGCCGCACCTGCACCCTGAGCCTGGATGCCGAAACCACTGCGCAATTACTCGGGGGATGTCACGAGGCCTACAACACCAACGCCCAGGACCTGATGCTCGCCGCCCTGGCGCGGGCCGTCGGTCGATGGCTGAGCGTGGATCGGGTGGCGGTCGAGCTTGAAAACCACGGCCGCGCCCCCGGCGACTGGGCGCCGGACGTCAGCCGCTCCCCGGGCTGGTTTACCAGCCGCTATCCCCTGGCCCTGCCGGTAAAGGAATCCGACGAGGACGCGGTGATCGCGGTCAAGGAGGCGCTGCGCGCGGTTCCGGAATCCGGCCTCGGCTACGGCCTGCTGCGCTTCCTGCGCGGGGCGGAGCTGCCGCCCCCTGCGGGGCTGATCACCTTCAACTACCTGGGCCAATTCGACCAGTGGGGCGGGGAGTCACAGCTGTTCCGTATCGAGGAGTGGTCCTGTCCGGGTGCACGGGCAGAGGAAAACCTGCGCAGCCACTGGCTGGACGTCAACGCCCTGGTCCTGGACGGCCGACTGTGGGCGGAGTGGCGCTATGTGCCGGCGGTTCACGGGGACGAAGAAGTGCGCAACCTGGCCCGAACCTTTTTCTATGAACTCGCGGCCCTGGTACGCCACTGCGCCGACCCGGCGGCGGGGCGGGTCACCGCGTCCGACTTCCCCGAGGCGGGGCTGTCGGACGACGAACTCCAAGGGCTGCTGGAAACCCTGGAGTCCTGATGATGGGCACGCTGCGCTTTGCCCATCCTACGTGTCCCTTGTAGGAGCCTGCTTGCAGGCGAACGGCTACGGAGTTCTGCATTTTTCGCCTGCAAGCAGGCTCCTACATGTGGGAACTTTGTAGAGCCGTAGGATGGGCAAAGGAGCGCAGCGACGTGCCCATCAAAAAAGATTCTTTTCGAATTTGTAAGCAGAGAAGCACCATGAGCGACAAGGCCAAGTCCATCTCCAGAAATATCGAGAGCATCTACCCACTGGCACCGATGCAGCAGGGACTGCTGTTCCACAGCCTGATGCATCCGGACAAGGGCATGTACCTGCTGCAATACCGCCACGTAATGGAAATGGCGGACCTGGACTTGGTGCGCTTCCGCCAGGCCTGGGAAAAAGTGGTGGATCGCCACGAAGTACTGCGTACCTCATTCGTCTGGCAGAAACAAAAACGCCCGCTGCAGGTGGTGCACCGCCGGGTGGAACTGCCGGTGGAGTACGAGGACTGGTCGCACCTGGACCTGAAAACCCGGGAACAACGCCTGGAGGAACTGCTGCGCGAGGAACGCACCCGCGGTTTCGATTTCACCCGCGCGCCGCTCATGCGGGTGCGCCTGTTCAAGTTGGCCCCGGATACCTACCAGTTCGTGCGCAGCTATCACCATATCCTGATGGACGCCTGGTGCTTCTCCATCATCATGATGGACTTCCTCGAGCACTACCGCGCCCTGTGCCGCGGAGAATCCCTGCAACTACCCAAACCCCGACCCTACCGGGACTTTATCCGCTGGCTGGAACAGAAAAATCCGCAGGACCACAAGACCTTCTGGCAGGGCCGGCTGGCCGGCTTCGCCGAACCCACGCCCTTGGGCATCGACCGCCCCGGCCTCGACGCCCGGGAACCGGTGGTGGACTGCGTGCACCAATTGTCCGCGGAGCGGACTGCGCAGCTGCAGCGGATTGCCGGCCGCTTCAAAATTACCCTCAACACCCTGGTGCAGGGCGCCTGGGCCCTGCTGCTGTCCCGCTACAGCGGCAGAAGCGACATACTCTTCGGCGTAACCGTCGCCGGCCGCCCCGCGGAACTGGCGGGGATGGAATCCATCGTCGGCCTGTTTATCAACACCCTGCCGCTGCGCTGCCGCGTCCGCGGCGACGAACCCCCCGGCCCCTGGCTGCAAACCTTGCAGCGGGAAAACCTCGCCCTGCGCGAACACGAAAGCGTATCCCTCGCGCAGATCCAGCAGTGGAGTGAAGTGGACGGCGAACTCTTCCACAGCCTGTTCGTCTTCGAAAACGCCCCCCTGGACGCCGGCCTCAAGCAGGAAAACCTGGAATTTATCGTCCGCGACGCCGCCAACCGCACCCACACCAACTACCCCATCACCGTGGTAGTGATCCCCGGCGAACGCCTGCACCTGCAGATCACCTACCAGACCGCCAGCTTCACCGGCCCCTCGGTGGAGCGGATGCTGGAACACTTCACCGCCCTGCTGCTGCGCATGGGCGAAACCCTGGAAGCGGGGCAGGGCGCCCGCCTCGGCGAACTCCCAATGCTCACCGACAGCGAGCGCGACCGCCAACTCCGGGACTGGGCTCCCGGTCCGCAAAAACCAGTGGGCGCGGATTATGTGAGCCGGCTGGAGGAGCGCGCCCGGCGCCACCCGGAGCGCGTGGCGATCCGCTACCGAGACCGCACCCTCAGCTACGGCGAACTCAACACCCGCGCCAACCTGCTCGCAAAACAACTGATCGACCGCGGCGTGGGGCCGGACAACCTGGTGGCTTTGCTCGACGAGCGCGGCTCGGCGCTGGTGGTGGCGATTATCGCGGTGCTAAAGGCCGGGGCCGCCTGGATACCCCTGGACCCAACCCACCCCCCGCAGCGCCTCGCCGCGGTACTGGAACAGGGGAGACCGGCGCTGCTGCTGTGCGGCGGGGAGTTCGAATCCCTCGAAATACCCAATGCACCGGAGCGCCTGGTATTCGATATGGACGCCCAGCCCCTGCGCGACTGCGAAAATCCCCGGGTGGCGGTATCGCCGTCCAACCTGGCCTATGTGATTTTCACTTCCGGCTCCACCGGCACGCCGAAGGGCGCCATGGTGACCAGGGAGGGCATGCTCAACAATATGCTGGGCAAGACCCCAGGCGCTGAATGGCGCGACAAACGCGATGCGAAGGGCCTGATGCCGGGGGCTGTTTGCGGGACCGTCGGAGGCATGGATGCCGACGCCGAGCGTACAGGGATGTATTCACAGCGTGTCCCGCAAACAGCCCCCGGTAGCAGGCCCGCCACTGTGCCGGATTCGGAGCCACTGGTCCCGGGCCTCGGCCTAAACGAGGGCGACGTAATCGCCCAA
This sequence comes from Microbulbifer sp. TB1203, assembly GCF_030997045.1. Classification (NCBI taxonomy): domain Bacteria; kingdom Pseudomonadati; phylum Pseudomonadota; class Gammaproteobacteria; order Cellvibrionales; family Microbulbiferaceae; genus Microbulbifer; species Microbulbifer sp. TB1203. Next base: position 100,975 of record NZ_CP116899.1, read on the forward strand.
ACCGCCTCCCAATGTTTCGACATCTCCGTCTGGCAATGCCTGGCAGGCGCCATCCTCGGCGCAAGAACCGAAATACTGCCGGACTGTGTGGCTCAGGACCCGAAGGCGCTGGTGGAAGCGGCACAGGACCGCGGCATCACCATCCTGGAAATAGTGCCCTCGCTGATGCAGGGCATCCTGGATTCTGCCAGTGACACCGCCGACCTCTCCAACCTGCGCTGGCTGCTCCCCACCGGCGAGGCCCTGCCCCCCGCACTGGCCCGCCGCTGGAGCGAACGCTTCCCACAAGTGCCGACGATGAACGCCTACGGCCCCGCGGAGTGCTCCGACGACGTGGCCTTCCACCCGCTGACCGGCCCCCTGCCGGACTCGGCCCACAACGTCCCCATCGGCCGCGCCACCCTCAACAACCGCCTCTACCTCCTCAACGACCGCCTGGAACTGCTTCCCGAAGGCGCAGTGGGAGAGATCTGCGTAGCCGGCACCGGCGTGGGGCGCGGCTACCTCGGGGAACCCGCGCGCACCGCCGCCGCCTTCGTGCCCGACCCCTTCGCCGCCGACGGCTCGCGCCTCTACCGCACCGGCGACCTCGCCCGCCTGCTGCCCAATGGCGACCTGGAATACGTCGGTCGCGCGGACCACCAGGTAAAAGTGCGCGGCTACCGCATCGAACTTGGCGAAATCGAAAGCCGCCTGCACCGGCACCCACAGGTGCGCGAAGCAGTGGTGCTCGCCCGCCAGGACGAGCGCCGCGCCGCCGTACTCGTCGCCTACCTGGTGGCGGAACCCCAACCCGCAATCGACCAACTGCGCCGATTCACCGCCGAGGCCCTGCCCGATTACATGGTGCCCGCGGCCTTCATATTCCTGCCGCACCTGCCCCTGAACGCCAACGGCAAAGTGGACCGCAAGGCCCTGCCCACACCGGACTTCTCAGCCCAGAGCGCCGCCCGCTACCGCGCCCCGCAGACCCCGCTGGAAGAGCAACTGGCGGAAACCTGGCGGGAAGTGCTCGACCTCGAGCGGGTCGGCACCGGCGACAACTTCTTCGAACTGGGCGGCCACTCCCTGCTCGCCACCCAACTGATCGGCCAACTCAGCCGACAACTGGACCGGGACATCCCCCTGCGCACAGTCTTCGAACACCCCACCATCGCCGCCATGGCGGAGTGGCTGGAGAGAGAAGAGGGCGCCGGCGACCCGGGCCCGCAACCGGGTCCGCGGCCGGAAGAGCTGCCCCTGTCCTACGCCCAGCAGCGCATGTGGTTCCTGCAGCAACTGGAACCGGAGAGCCCCGCCTACAACCTGCCCGGCGCCGTGCGCCTGACGGGCGAGGTGGACAGCCGCTGCCTGCGCCGCGCCCTGCAACGGCTGGTGGACGATCACGAAGTGCTGCGCACCCGCTTTGCCAACCGCGACGGCACACCGGTGCAACTGATCGAACCGGAACTGAAAGTGGAACTGCCGCTGGTGGACCTGGCCGCGGAAAGCGATCCGGAAACCGCGCTGCGCGGCGCCCTGGCCGCGGACGCCGAAGATCCCTTCGACCTGGAGCGGGGGCCGCTGCTGCGGGCCCGTCTATATCGACTTGGGCCCCAAGAGCACGCGTTGGCCATCAACTGTCACCACATCGTCGCCGACGGCTGGTCCCTGCGCCTGATGATCGAGGCCTTCTGCAGCCACTACCGCGCCCTCACCGATGGAACTGCGCCGACCCGCGAGCTGCTACCGCTGCAGTACGCGGACTACGCCCTGTGGCAGCGGGAATGGATGGAAGGGGAGGACTGCCGCCGTCAACTGGCTTATTGGCGGAAGCGCTTGGACGGGGGCCGGCAGCCCCTGGAACTCCCCGCCGACTTCCCCCGTCCCGAGCGCGCCGGCTGGCGCGGCGGCCGCCATACCGTCGCGCTGCCGGAGGAATTGGCAGAAGAAGTCAAAGCACTCGGCCGCCGGCAGGGGCGGGGCAGCTTCGCCATCCTGCTCGCCGCCTTCCAACTGCTGCTGCACCGCTTCAGCGGCAGCGACGACATCTTCGTGGGCGTGCCGGTGGCCAACCGCCATCACCCGACGGTGCAGCTTCTCGTAGGCTGCTTCGTCAACACCCTGGTCTACCGCACCCGGCTGCTCCCGGATGAGCCTCTGGAAGTCCTGCTGGAGCAGTTACACAACCAGTCCGTGGAGGCCCAGGCGAACCAGGACCTGCCCTTCGACTACCTCGTTGAACAGTTGGGCCTGGAGCGCCAGCTCAGCTACAACCCCCTGTTCCAGGCGATGTTCAACTACCTGCCCGGCATGGCGCTGGACCGCTTCGACCTCGGTGACGTGCTGGCGGAAGCGGTGGACAACCGCCCGGACACCGCTATGTGCGACCTCAAGCTGGATGTGCACGAGAGCGATGCCGGCTTTGAGCTTCACTTCGAGTACAGCCGCGACCTCTTCCGCGAGAGCACCGTCGCCACCATGGCCGGCTACTATTGCCAGCTGCTCGCCACGCTGCTGCGGCAGCCGCGGATGCCCTGCGGCGAACTGTCTCTCCCCGCGGACCGCGGCAATATCCTGCGCGGCGAAAAGGCGGAGCCGGAGGACTGGCTGCAACTGTTCCGCCGCCGAGCCGCCGAAACCCCCGAACAGATCGCCCTGGTGGCCGGGGAGACGGCCCTGGACTACGGCGAACTGGACCGGATCACCGACCGCTGGGCTGCGGCCCTGCGCCGCCGCGGCATAGGCCCGGAGGATCGCGTCGCCCTTTGCCTGCAACGGGACCTGTCCCTGCCCATGGCGATGGTGGCGGTCCTCAAGGCGGGCGCCGCCTATGTCCCGCTGGACCCGGCGCAGCCGGCGGAGCGCAATGGCGACATACTGGAGCAGGCCGCTCCAGCTCTATGCCTGTGCACCGACGGCTCCCCTCTCCCGCTTGCGGGAGAGGGGTTGGGGGAGAGGGCCCTTGCCGCTGGCCGCGATCCCAACGCGCCGGTACCCACCTTGACTCTGTCAGAACTGGAAACTGAACACCCCCCTGCAGGAGCGGCGGGGCGTCCATCCGTCCATGGCCGCGATCAGAGTCCGGTAAACCCCCAGCAACTCGCCTACCTCCTCTACACCTCCGGCTCCACCGGCCGCCCCAAAGGTGTCGCCATCACCCGCGGCAACCTCGCCAACCTGCTCGCGGAACTGGACCACCGCCTGAACCTGGGCGCCGGCGACCGGGTACTGGCACTCACCACCTGCACCTTTGATATCGCCGTGGTGGAACTGCTTGCGCCCCTGGCCGCGGGCGCCACCGCGGTGCTGGCGGACCGCCACCAGGCCCGCGACCCGGCGGCGATCGACCGCCTGTTGGAGCGTCATCGAATCACTGTGGTTCAGGCGACCCCCGCGAGCTGGCGCCTGCTGGTCCGCCACAGCCGACAACCCTGGGACGGCATTCGCGCCATCGCCGGGGGCGAGGCCCTGCCCGGCGCCCTGGCCGAGGCCATCGCCGGCCGCGGCGCTGTGCTGACCAACGGCTACGGCCCCACCGAGGCCACCGTCTATGCCACTTTTCAGCCGCTCGGAACCGGGGGGGCGCCGCTGCAGGTACCCATCGGCACCCCGGTGGCCAACACCGCCTGCTACGTGCTCGACGACCAGTTGCGCCCGGTGCCCCCGGGTGCCGCCGGCGAGCTCTACCTGTCCGGTGCCGGCGTGGGCCGCGGCTATTTCGGCGCGCCTGCGCTGACCGCTGCCGCCTTCCTGCCGGACCCCTACAGCCCGGAACCGGGCGCGCGCATGTACCGCACCGGAGACCGGGTGCGGGTGGCCGACGGCAGCCTCGAATACCTAGGGCGGCGGGATTTCCAGGTCAAGCTGCGCGGATTCCGTATCGAGTTGGGCGAGATAGAGGCGATGCTGGAGAGCCACCCGGCGGTGGAAGCCGCGGCGGGGATGGTACTCGGGGAGGGCGACCGCGCACGCCTGGTGGCCTACTACAGCGGCCCCGGCGAACAGACAGAACTGGTTGAGCATCTGGCCGCGCGCCTGCCCGAATATATGGTGCCCGCCCAGCTGGTGCCCCTGGCGGCACTGCCGCAGACCGCCAGCGGCAAGGTGGACCGCCGCGCGCTGCCCGCGCCGGAGGCCCCAGAGTCCACGTCCGCCGGCCGAGCCATGACGCCCTGGGAACACCGCCTGGCGGAGATCTGGCGAGAGGTACTGGAGCGCGACAGCGTCGGCCCCGATGACGACTTCTTCGCCCTCGGTGGCCACTCCCTGCTGGCCGCCCGCTTGGTGGCCCGCCTCGGCGAGCGCTGCGGTTTGCAGCTGCCCCTGCGCCGGGTGTTCGAGCGGCCGGTGCTGTCGGAACTGGCGACGACCCTGGCGCAAAGTGAGTCGGTGGAGGCGATACCGCCGCGGGGCGAGGGCGGCCCCGCGCCCATGCACTTCACCCAGCAGCGGCTGTGGTTTATCCACCGCTTCGAGGGCGGCAGTCGCGCCTACAATCTTTCCCTGGCCCTGCGTCTGGACGGAGAGTTGGAGTCCCGCGCCCTGCGCGCCGCGACCATGGACCTGGCGGAGCGCCAGCACAGCCTGCGCAGCGTCTTCGCCGAGCGCGACGGCCAGTTGTTGCAGGTCCTGCTGGAGCCGGAGGCCGCGGGTGCCCCGCGCCCGCCGCTGCCCTGCACGGAAACCGAGCTGCCCGGACTGCTGGGCGCCGAGGCGGAGACAGAGTTCGATCTGGAGCGCGGCCCCCTCTGGCGCCTGGCGGTGTACCGGCTGCCGGAGCAGTCGGACGTGCTCCAGCTCACCGTACACCATATGGCAGCCGACGCCTGGTCCCTGGAAATACTGGTGCGGGAACTGGGCGCCCTCTACCGCCAGCACAGCGGCGGCGGACGGGCGGCGCTGCCGGAACTACCGCTGCGATTCGCGGATGTAGCCGCCTGGTGGCGGGGCCCCGCCGGTCGCGCGCGGATCGAAGAGCAGCTGGAATACTGGAAGAAACAACTGGCCGGCGAGCCGCCGCTGCTGGACCTGCCGACTGACTTGCCGCGCCCGGCGCGGCCGACCCATCGCGGCAGCCGCCACCGCTTTCCGCTGCCGGCGGCGTTGGCGGAGCGGATCGACGAGACCTGCCGTGAGCAGGGACTGACCGCCTTCGTGCCGCTGGTGGCGGCCTGGCAGCTGCTGCTGTCCCGCTACAGTGGCCAGCGGGACCTGTGGCTGGGGGTGCCGGTGGCCCAGCGCCATCACGGCCACACCGAGCAGCTGATCGGCTACTTCGCCACCACCCAGGTGCTGCGCTGTTCCCTGGCAACCGGGCAGTCGGTGGAGGAACTCTGGCAGCAGGTGCGGCGGACGCTGCTGGACGCCCAGCAGCACCAGGATGTGCCCTTCGAGGAACTGGTGGACGTCCTCCAGATAGATCGGGACCCCAGCCGCGCCCCGCTGTTCCAGGCCCTGTTCAACCTGATCCAACTGCCCGCGACGGAAGAGGGCGAATTCGCCGGCCTGCCTGCCCGGCGGCTGTCGGTGGAGAACGATTTCGTACTGGCTGATATCGCCCTGCAGGTGGAGCGGGCCGGGGAAGGCTGGGACTGCACCCTGGAGTACAGCACCGACCTGTTCCTGCCCGCTACCGCGGCCCGCTACGCGGAGCATTATCAACGGCTGCTGGAAGCCATGCTCGCCGAACCGGAAGCGCGGCTGTGCCAACTGGCCCTGGAGCGGGAGGCGCCAGCGGCGCAGTGGAACCACACCGAGGTGCCCCTGGACTGGCGGGAGGACGACCTGGTGGCCCGCTTCGAGAAACAGGCGGCGGCCACCCCCGATGCCATCGCCGTGGAGTCCCGGGACTGGTCCCTCAGCTACGCCGAACTGAACCGCCGCGCCGACCGCCTGGCCCATTGCCTGCGCGAACACGGGGTAGGGCGGGACCAACTGGTGGCGGTACACCTGGAGCGCGGCCCCCACCTGCTGCCGGCGCTGCTGGCGGTGCAGAAGGCCGGTGCCGCCTATGTGCCGCTAGATCCCTCGCAGCCGGCGGAGCGCAATCGGCGCATATTGGAGCAGGCGGCTCCGGCGTTGCATTTGTGTGCGGACGGACCCAACTCCCCTCTCCCTCTGGGAGAGGGGCCGGGGGAGAGGGCCCCTGGCCGCGCTCCCAACTCGCCGATGCCCACCGTGGTCCTGTCAGAACTGGAGGCGGAACAGCTAACTGTAGGAGCGGCGGGGCGGCCATCCGCCCATGGCCGCGATCAGAGTCCCGACCAACTTGCCTACGTCATCTACACCTCCGGCTCCACCGGCCGCCCCAAGGGCGTGCAGATCACCCGCGCCAACCTCACCAACTTCCTGCACGCCATGGAGCGCCAGTTGCCACTGGATGCGGGGGACTGCTGGCTGGCCACCACCACCTCCGCCTTCGATATGTCCAAGCCGGAGCTGTTTCTGCCCCTGATCCGCGGCGCCCGGGTGCGGCTGGTGGCGCCGGAAGTGGCCGCCCACGGTGCCGCCTTGTTTGAAGAGCTGGAAAAGGCCACGGTCTTCCAAGGCACCCCGGCCAGCTGGCAGCTGCTGCTGGCGCACCGGGACAGTGGCTGGCCGGCGATCCACGGCCTGATCGGGGGCGAGGCGGTGCCCGCGGAGCTGGCCGATCGCTTGCGCCAGGCGGGTGTGCAACTGACCGCCATGTACGGCCCCACGGAAACCACCGTGTGGTCCACCGCACAGCCGGTGAAGGGCGAGCAGCGGGGGGTGGTGCCCATCGGTTTCCCGCTGGCCAACACCCGCTGCTACCTGCTGGACGACTGCCTGCAGCCGGTGCCCCCCGGGGCGGTGGGGGAACTCTATATCGCCGGCGACGGCGTGGCCCGTGGCTACCGGCACGCCCCCGGGCAGACCGCCAGTGTCTTCCTCCCGGACCCTTTCTCGGATGTGCCCGGCGGCTGTATGTACCGCACCGGCGACCTGGCGCGCCGCCGCGCCGACGGCGCCCTGGTGTGCATCGGCCGCACCGATTTCCAGATCAAGGTGCGCGGTTTCCGCATCGAGCCCGGCGAGATCGAATCCCTGCTGCGGGCCTGGCCCGGGGCGCGTGAGGCGGTGGTCATGGCCGATGAACAGCAGCGCCTTATCGCCTGGGTGCAGGCGGACGGGCAGCCGGATACCGCCGCCATACGCGAGCACCTCAAACGGCGTTTGCCCGCCTATATGGTGCCTTTCGCCCTGGTGCCGATGGCCAGTTTCCCGCTCAACAGCAACGGCAAGATCGACCGCCGCGCGCTGCCGCGCCCCCAGGGAGAGGACCTGGCCCGCACCGCCTCTGTGCCCCCGGCCACGCCGCTGCAGCAGCGGCTGGCGGAAATCTGGGGGGAACTGCTGGCGCTGCCCCGGGTGGGAATCGAGGACAGCTTTTTCGAACTGGGCGGCCACTCGCTGCTGGCCATGCGCCTGATCGGCCGGGTCGAGCGGGAGTTCGGCGTCAGGCCGGACCTGCGCGCCCTGTTCGAAGCCCCCACCATCGCCGCCCTGGCGCAACAGGTGGAAGCGGCCGGCGGCCGTGCCCGGAAGGAGTTGGATGCGATGAGCCAGCTATTGGCGGAATTCGAGGAATGATGCGGTTCTGATCCTCCCTGTAGGAGCGGGCCATGCCCGCGATCGAGGCGGAGACAAACACCGATCGCGGGCATGGCCCGCTCCTACAGGAAATATCCGGGACCCTGAAAAGGCTTAAAAAGTTTGTTAGCTAAGAGACAGAGATGAAGCAACCCGACCCAATGGATATCGCCCGCCGCCTGGCGGCCCTGCCGACGGAGAAGCGGCGCGAGTTCCGCGCCCGCCTGGCCGCCCAGGGCATAGACGCCTGGCGGCTGCCCATCGCCGCGCAACCCGCCGCGGAGCCGGCGCGCTACCCGCTGTCCCAGGCCCAGCGCCGCTTCCTGGCCGCCGAGGAACTGAGCGGGCGCGCCCTCTACAACCTCTGTTCGGTGCTGCGCTTCCACGGTGAACTGGATCTGGCCGCCCTGGAGCGCGCCGCCGCGCAGGTAATCCGGCGCCACGAGATACTGCGCACCCGCTATATCGCCGGCGGTGACGGCGAAGCCCGGCAGGAGGTGTTGCCCGAATGGGCGCCGGCGCTGGCGGCGCAACCGGCGTCGATGGACGGCGACAGCGCCGCTTGGTGCCGGGCCGAATACCGGCGGCAACTGGCGCAGCGCTTCGACCTGGAGGGGGAGCCGCCCCTGCGCATCCGCCTGTTCGACACCGGCGATGGCGACCATTGGCTCTTTTTCACCATCCACCATATCGCCTTCGACGCCTGGTCCGCCCAGCAGCTCAACCGGGAGGTGGCCGAGTGCTACCGGGCGGAGCTGGCCGGCGAACCACCCCGGCTGGAGGAGTTGCCGGTGCAGTACCGGGACTACGCCCTCTGGCAGCGGGAGTGGATGGAGAGCGACGATTACCGGTCCCAGTGCGAGCACTGGCGCGGGGTCCTGAGCGATGCCCCGGAAGCTCTCAACCTGCCCCTGGACAGACCGCGCCCCCCAGTCGCCGACCGGCGCTTCAGCGGCGGCAACCTGAGCCGCCCGCTGGACCCGATACTGAGCGAGCGCATCCGCCGGGCCGCCAAGGACGCCGGCGCCACCCTGTATATCTACGGCCAGACCGCCTTCGCCTGGCTGCTGGCCAGGTACTCCGGCGACCGCGATCTCTGCCTGGGCACTTCCATCGCCAACCGCGGGCGCCCGGAACTGGCACCGCTGATCGGCCCGCTGCTCAACACCCTGGTATTGCGCCACGACCTGGATGGCGATCCGGAATTCGGCGCATCCCTGAGGCGCACCCGCGAGGTTACCGCGGCCGCCTTCGACCACCCGGATGTCCCCTTCGAGCAGTTGCCCGCCCTGATCGGCCGTGCCGCTGGCGGCGACACCGAGCCCCTGTTCCGGGCCATGTTCGTGCAACTGAGCCTGCCGGAGAGCCGCAGTTTCCAACTGCCCGGCGCGGAAGTGGAAATCGTCGAGCCGGAGCAGCAGCACGCCCGCTTCGATCTCACCTTGCGCCTGGTGGAACTGGCGGACGGGTGCCTGCGCCTGGACCTGGAGTACAGCGACGAACTATTCGAGCGCAGCACCGCCGGGCAGATGCTCGCGCACCTGCAGCAACTCTTCGAACAGGTCCTCGGCAACCCGGGGCTGCGCCTGTCCCAACTGCGCTGGACCGACGCCGTCAGCGATCTCGTCGCGCCCGCGCTCGCGGAGCCCCCGCAACTGCTGGACCGGCGGGTGGAAGAACTGGCCCGGCGGCAGCCGGACGCCTGTGCCCTGGTGTCCCCGCACGGCCGCTATAGCTACCGGGAACTGGCCGGGGCGGCCGCCGCGCTGGCGCGGCGGATGCGAAGCGAAGGCGTGGGGGAGGGCGACCGCGTGGCCCTGTGCTTGCGGCGCACCCCGGTGCAGATCGCCGCCACCCTGGCCTGCTGGCGCCTGGGTGCGGCGGCGGTGTTCCTGGACCCGGCGCAGCCGGCCGGGCGCCTGGGGCAACTGCTGGAGGACAGCGACTGCGCCCTGATCCTATCCACTTCGGATGCTGTTCCCGTAGGATGGGCAAAGGAGCGCAGCGACGTGCCCATCAAAGCCGCTGGGCACGCTGCGCTTGGACTCGCGCCATCCCTGGCGCTCGCCCGCTTCGCGGGCGCCTTCGGCGTCCAAATCGGCAATCCTGCCGATTTGTGCCCATCCTACGAGAAGTCCGATCAATTGGCAGACCACTGCCCGGTGATGGTCCTGGACCACTGGCCCGAAGGCGGGTCCGAAGAGGAGGAGAGCCGCAGCCGCGCCGAAGCCCCCGCCTACCTGCTCTACACCTCCGGCTCCACCGGCCGTCCTAAAGGGGTGCTGGCAAGCCACGGCGGACTCGCCCACTATGCCGCCGCCATCTCCGAGCGGCTGCAACTGCCCGCGGGCGCCCGTTGGGGCACCCTGGCCACGGTGGCCGCGGATCTGGGCCTGACCGCTGTGGTCAGCGCCTTGTGCAGCGGGGGCACCCTGGTGCTGCCGGACCCGGATTGGGCCTTCGACCCGCCGGCGCTGGCGGACTACCTGGCCCGCGAGCCCCTGGACTGCCTCAAGATCGCCCCCTCTCATTTAAAGGGTCTTCTGGCGGTAGCCGAGCCCCGGCGACTGCTGCCCCGGGACACCCTGGTACTCGGCGGCGAGGGCCTGGAGTCGGCGTTGGTAAAGCAGTTGCGCGCCCTGGCGCCGCAGTTGCGCATAGTCAATCACTACGGCCCATCCGAGGCCACGGTGGGAGTCTGCTGCCAGCCGGTCGATCCGGCCGCGCAGAGCGCCGGACCCTACCTTCCGCTGGGCACCCCGTTGCCCGGCTGCCGCCTGCTGGTACTGGACGGCGACGGCAACCCGGTACCGCGGGGCGCGGCCGGTGAACTTGTTATCCAGGGTCCGCAGCTGGCGCTGGGCTACTGGCGGCAGCCGGAGCTGACCGCCGCCGCCTTCCCGCCGGCGACGGACGGCGGACGCAGCTATCGCACCGGCGACCGGGTGCGCGTCAACGCCCGCGGCGGACTGGAATTCCTGGGGCGCCTGGACGACCAGGTCAAGATCCGCGGCTACCGGGTGGAGCCCGGGGAGGCGGCGCGCTGGCTGGGTGAACAGCCGGAAGTGGCTGCCGCCGCAGTGCTGGCTCCGGCGCTGGAGCGCGGCCGCCAACTGGTGGCCTACCTGCAGACGGAAGAGAAGGGTTTCGACCTGGAGGCGCTTCGGGCGCGCATGCGCGACCAACTGCCCGACTATCTCGTACCCGCCCATTGGATACCGCTGGAGCGCCTGCCCCTGAACGTCAACGGCAAGCTGGATCGGAGCGCGCTGCCCCTGCCCGGGATAGGCCAGCCCCGGGAGAACAGGGAAGAGCGTCCGCTGAGCCAAACCGAGGCGCAACTGGCGGATATCTGGCGCCAGTTGCTGCCGGTGGAGCGGCTGGGCCCGGACGACGACTTCTTCCTGCTCGGCGGCGACTCCATCCTCAGCCTGCGCCTGATCGCCCTGGCGGCCCGCGCCGGACTGTCCCTGACCCCGCGCCAGGTGGCCGCCGACGGCCGCCTGCGGGCCATGGCCGAGGACGCGGAGCTGGCCGGAAATACCCATATTCGCCAGCTGCGCGACCTGTTCCGCGAACTGCTGGGTCGCCCCGACCTGGGTGCGGACGACGATTTCTACAAAGCCGGCGGCGACTCCATCCTCAGCCTGCAACTGGTCGCCCGCGCCCGCGAACTGGATATAGAGCTGACCCCGCGGCTGCTGCAGGCACACCCGACGCCGCGGGCGCTGGTTGCGGTGCTGCGTCCGGTTGAGTCGAGCGATGAACTCGATGCGAAGGGCCTGATGCCGGGGGCATTTTGCGGGACTGTCTGCGAGAGGGACCTCGCGGACAAGCCTCCAGGGATGGATTCACCGGGGGGGCGCCTAGCCCGTGTCCCGCAAAATGCCCCCGGTAGCAGGCCCGCCTCTGCCTCTTCTATTACCCGCGTTACCCGCGTCGATCGAGAGCAGCCCCAACCCCTGTCCCCCACCCAGCGGCGCCTCTGGTTCTTGCAGCAACTGGAGCCGGAGAGCGCCGCCTACAACGTCTGCCAACTGCTGGCGATTCGCGGCGCCCTGGATACACAGGCCCTGCGCCGAGCCTTCGGGCAACTGGTGGACCGCCACGAGTCCCTGCGCTGTCGCTTCTTCGAGGAGGGCGGCCAGGTGTGGCAGCGGGTGGCGGAGCAGGCTCAGTTCTCCTTCCGCGACCACTCCGCGGAGAAGGCGGATTGGTGCGAGGCGGCGGGCCGGGCCGCAGCCCGGCCCTTCGACCTGGAGCGGGGCCCGCTGCTGGCGGTGGACCTGTTCCAGCCGGTCGAAAACGACTACCGGTTGCTGGTGAACGTCCATCATATCGCCGTGGACGGCTGGTCCATGGGTTTGCTGGTGGGGGACTTCGCCGAGGCCTACCGTGCCGCCGCCGAGGGTCGGGAGGCCGATTTCCCCGGTCGGGAACTGGAATTCCTCGACCTGGCGGTACGGCAGTACCGAGCCCTGGATGAGCGGGGAGCCGGATCGCTGCTGGACTACTGGCGGGCGCGGCTCGACGGCACCCGCTTCGACCTGTCCCTGCCCCTGGACAAGCCCCGGCCGGCGCGCTGGGAGGCCGCGGGCCGACGGCTGGAAAGAACTCTGCCGCCGGAGCGGGTGCGGGAAGTGGACGCCCTGGCGCGAAGCCTGGGGGTGTCCCCCTTCACCGTCTGCCTGGTGGCCTGCCAGCTGCTGCTGTGGCGCTATAGCGGCCAGGCGGATTTCACTGTCGGGGTACCGGTGGCGGGGCGGGACGACCCCCGCAGCCAGGACCTGGTGGGGCCGTTTCTCAACACCCTGGTGCACCGCTGCCGGTTGTGCCCCGGCCAGCTCCTGGGCGATTACCTGCGGGAAGTGGGACAGCGGCACCGCGAGGACCTGGAACACCAGGGGCTGCCTTTCGAGCAGTTGGTGGAATCCCTGGAAGTGGAGCGGGATCTCTCCCGGCAGCCCCTGTTTCAGGTGGCCTTCAACTACCAGGTGGACCACCGCGGCGAGCGGCGCATCCAACTGCCCGGGCTCACGGTGGAGCCGCTGGCGCCGGAGCGGGTCAGCGCCAAGTTCGACCTGGCCTTCAATCTCTTCGAACAGCGCGGGGAGCAGGGTGAAGGGAGCACCGCGCTGTTGCTGGAATACCCCACCGCCCTGTTCCGAGAGGAGACGGTGGCGCGGATGGCGGAGGACTATATCGAACTCCTCGGACGCCTCGCCGCGGCCACCGCGTCGCCCCTGGCCACCCTAGAGCTGCCGTCCGCGACCCAGCCAGCGGCGGGAGAGGCGACGCCGCAGAGCGAAATCGAGGACTTCGTGGTCCGCTTCGACGCCGCCGCCCGCCGCCATCCGCAGCGCACCGCGGTGATCAGCGGGGAGCGCCGGCTGAGCTATGGCGAACTGGTGGAGCGCGCCGATCAACTGGCTCACTGGCTGCTGGCCCGGGGCGTCGCCCCCGAAGCGCTGGTGGCTTTCTGCCTGCCGCGGGACGAGCGTTTGGCAATCTGCCTGCTGGGCATCCAGAAAGCCGGCGCCGCCTACCTGCCAATCGATCCGGCGCATCCGGCGGAGCGAAATGGATACATATTGGAGCAGGCAACTCCGGCGTTGCTTCTGTGTGCGGACCAGTTCTCCCCTCTCCCGCAAGCGGGAGAGGGGCCGGGGGAGAGGGCCCTTGTAGGAGCGGTCCGGCCGGGAGCGGTCCGGCCGGGAGCGGCCGCTGGCCGCGATCCCCGTCTGGCTATTCCCACTATCACCTGGTCCGAACTGGAGGCCCAACTCCCCCCTGTAGGAGCGGTGGGGCGGCCATCCGTGGGGCGGCCATCCGCGGGGCGGCCATACGCCCATGGCCGCGATCCGCGCCCCGCCGAACCCCATCATCTCGCCTACACCCTCTACACCTCCGGCTCCACCGGTCGCCCCAAAGGCGTACAGATCTCCCGCGGCAATTTCGCCAACTTCCTGCTGGCGATGGAGCGGGCGCTGCCACTGGAGGGAGTGGAGCGCTTCCTGGCGCTCACCACCATCACCTTCGATATCGCCGGTCTGGAATTCTGCCTGCCCCTGGCCCGCGGCGGCACCGCGGTGATCGCCGACGACCACCAGCGCCGCGACCCCGCTGCGCTGCTGGCGCTGATCCGCGCGCGGGACGTGCAACTGGTGCAGGCCACGCCGGCCACCTGGAGCCTGCTGCTGGAAGAGAGCGTGGAAGCTCTTTCCGGTGTGGTCGCCCTCGCCGGCGGCGAGGCGCTGCCGGCGGATATGGCCACACGCCTGGCCCGGGCCGCGCGGGCGGCGTTCAACGTCTACGGCCCCACCGAGACCACCGTCTGGTCCACCTGCTGCCCGGTGACGGAAAAACAGAAGACTGCGGTGCCCATCGGACGCCCGCTGCTCAACAACCGCTGCCATGTGCTGGACGCCCAGCTCAATCCGGTGCCGCCGGGTGTGGCGGGCGAACTGTATATCGCCGGTCTCGGTCTGGCCCGGGGCTATGCCGGCTGCCCGGGGCTGACCGCGGAGCGCTTCCTGCCGGACCCCTTCGCCGGCGACGGCGGCCGCCTCTACCGCACCGGCGATCGCGCCCGCTGGCTGCCGGACGGCCGCCTGGAGTACCTGGGGCGCACCGACAGCCAGGTCAAGGTGCGCGGCTTCCGGGTGGAACTGGGGGAGATAGAGATCGCCCTGCGGCGGCACCCGGCAGTGCGCCAGGCGGCGGTGGCGCTGCGGTCCGGCGAACTGGCCGCCTACTGGGTGAACCGCGACGGTTGCCACGTCGACGCCGGGACCCTGCGCGCGCATCTGGCGATCCACCTGCCCGAGTGCATGCTGCCCGCCCGTTACCAGACGCTGGAGACCCTGCCCCTGAACAGCAACGGCAAGGTGGACCGGGCCGCGCTGCCGGAGACGGGCGACGAAATCACAGGCCGCGTCGCCGCGGGGCCGCTCACCGCGGACCAGCAACTGCTCGCGGAGATCTGGCGCGAGGTGCTGGGCGTGGCTGAACTGGGCGCGGACGACAACTTCTTCCACCTGGGCGGCCACTCCCTCAGCGCCGCCCAGGTCCGCTCCCGCTTGCGCGCCAGGGGGCTGGAGCTGCCCCTGAAGACCTTTTTCGAGCGGCCTGTACTGGCCCGCCAGGCGGAGGCGCTGGCCGACGCCGTGCGGACCGAAATCACCCCGGTGCGGCGAGGCGGGGACCTGCCCCTGTCCGATGCCCAGCGCCGCGTCTGGTTTATGCAGCAACTGGACCCGGCGGACGCCAGCTTCAATATGGCCTTCGCTGTGGAACTGCGCGGGCCCGTCGACAACAGCGCGTTGCGCAATGCGCTGGAGCAGGTAAGCGCCCGCCACGAAATCCTGCGCACCACCTACCACCCAACGGACGGCGAACCGGTGCAGCGCATACACGACGCCCTGCCGGTGGACTTCGCCGAAATCGAGCTGCCCGCCGGGGAGGGCGAGGCCGGGCTGGAGCGCCGGTTGAGCGGAGAGGCCTGCCGTCCCTTCGCCCTGGAGCGGGAGGCGCCGCTGCGGGTGCGCCTCTACCGGCGAGAGGAGAGGGACTTCGTGTGCCAGTTCGTGCAGCACCATATCGCCTCGGACGCCTGGTCCACTGCGCTGCTGCTGGACGAGGTGATCGCCTGCTACGGCGGCGAGGAACTGCCGCCCCTGGCGGCGCAGTACGTCGACTACGCCGCCTGGCAGCAGTCGGAGGCGCGCCGGGCGCAGTACGGGGAGGGATTGTCCTTCTGGAGCCGGACCCTCGCCGGTATGCCGCCGCAACTGGCGCTGCCATTCGACTTCCCGCGGCCGGAGCGGGACGACGGCCGCGGCGACGGGGTGGACTTTCAACTAGGTGGCGCCGAGTGGCGGGCCCTGCGGGACTTCGCCCGCGAGCGGCAGGTATCCCTGTTTATGCTGCTGCTGGCGGCCCTAGGCCTGGTGCTTTACCGGGAGACCCGCAGTCGCGACCTGGTGATCGGCACCGACGTGGCCAACCGGGAACCGGCGGAGACCGAGTCCCTGATCGGCTTCTTCGTCAACTTGATAGCGCTGCGGTTGAAGCCGCGGCCGGACGCCGGTTTTGCCGGTAACCTGGAGGAGGTGCGCCAGGTGTGCCTTGACGCCTTCGCCCACCAGCAGGTGCCCTTCGATCGGGTGGTGGAGGCCGTGGGCCTGCCGCGCCAGCGCAACACCCACCCGCTATTGCAGGCGCTGCTGGTAATGCAGAACACCCCCCGCCAGCGGCGGGAATTGCCGGGTATCGAGGTGACCCCGCGGCCCGGCGCCCAACACCACTCCAAATTCGACATGGCGCTTTTCGCCAGCGAGACGGAGGAGGCGCTGCAGATGCGCTGGGTCTACCGCCCCAGCCTGTTCCGGCGCCAGACCATCGAGCGCCTGCGCGACCGCTTTTGCGGGTTGCTGAGCCAGGCCCTGGCCGCGCCGGATACTCCCCTGAGCGAATTCGATCTGCACCCCGGAGGTGAGGAGAGCATGGCTTCATCCGCGCAGAAGCAGCGCAAATTGTCCAAGCTGGGCAAACTCCGGCGCCGGCCCGCGGCCGCCGCGGCGCCGGCGGCGGCACCGGTGGAGAGTCGCCCGCTGCGGGAGGGGCAGGCCTTCCCGCTACTGGTAGAGAATCGCGATCCTGACCTGGACCCGGCCGCCTGGGCCGCCGCCAACCGGGAGCGGGTGGAACAGTGGCTCGGGCAGCACGGCGGCCTGCTGTTCCGCGGCTTCCGCCTGCCAACGGCGGTGGACTTCGAGCGCTTTTGCCGCGCCCTCTACCCTGAGCTCTACGGCCAGTACGGCGACCTGCCCAAGAAGGAAGTGGGGGAGCGGATCTACCGCTCCACCCCCTATCCCGCGGACCGCATGATCCTGTTCCACAACGAGAGCGCCCACCAGCACCGCTGGCCGCGGCGGCAGTGGTTCTATTGCGAGCTGCCGGCAGCGGTGGGCGGCGCCACCCCGATCGTCGACTGCCGCCAACTGTACCAGGCGCTGCCCGGCTGGCTGCGGGACAAGCTGCAGCGCAAACAACTGCTGTATATCCGCAATTTCGACGGGCGCATCGATGTCAGCTGGCAGCACTTCTTCAAAACCGACAGCCGGGAAGCCGTGGAGACCATCTGCCGCGAGGGCGGCATCCGCTTTCACTGGGGAGAAGGGGACAGCCTGCACACCCGCCAGCGGGGGCCGGCGGTGATCCGCCACCCGGTTACCGGCGAACTGAGTTTTTTTAACCAGATCCAGCTCTACCACTCCGCTTTCCTGGACGACGACGTGCGCGGGGAACTGCTCGCCGCCGGCGGCGAAGAGCGGCTGCCGCGGCACGTCTGTTACGGCGACGGCGAACCCCTGGAGCCGGAGGCGATCGCGCTGATCAGCGATGCCTACGAGCGCTTCGCGGTGCGCTTCGACTGGCGCCGGGGAGACGTGGTGATGTTGGACAATATGCTCGCGGCCCACGCCCGGGACCCCTTCGAGGGAGAGCGGCGCATCGCGGTGGCCATGGGCGGCCTCTACCGCCGCGACGAGGTGGAGGCGCCGCTGCCCGATGGGGAAGAAACGTGGGAGCGGAAAATCAAGGAGGAGGTGCAATCGTGAATCTCGACACCGGCGGCGAACCCCTCTCGCCGCAACAGAAAGCCCTCGCCGATTCGGCGCCGGCCCTGCGCTGGGCCTGGCTCGATCTGGGGCAGGGAGGGGACGCCGCCTCGGTGGAGCCGGCCCTGCGCCAACTGATGGCCCGCCACGAGGCCCTGCGCACCCGTTACCGCCAGCCGGAGGGCTGGAGCGGACTGCGCCAGCTGGTGCTGGAACCGGGGGAACTGCGCTTGGACTGGTGCGCCGGCAGCGCGGAGGAGGGTGTGGAACCCCAGGTATGGCGCTGCCGGGCGGAGGCGGCCGCCGCCGACAGCCGGCCCGATCTGGTGGCCTGGCTCTACCGCGACCATCTAGGCGGCAGCCGCCTGCTGCTGGGGCTGCCAACCCTTTCCGTGGACGAGCCCAGCCTGCTGCGGCTGCGGGATGAACTGCTGGACGCCTGCGCGTGCGGCGCAACGGAGGCCGGCGAGGCGCCGATGCAGTACCGGGAGTATGTGTCCTGGATTCGCGAGCTGCAGCGGGAGGATGGCGAGACCGGCGAGGGTGCCCAATTCTGGCGTAACCAGGGCCTGGACCGCCTGTCCGGCGGACGCCTGCCGGAGGTCTATGGCTCCCCGGGCGGCGAACCGGGGTGGGTACAGTGTCCGTTTCCCGCCGAATTGCAGCGGCGGCTTGCGGACCTGGCTGGAGAGTGGGATTGCGCCGGGTCGGTGCCGCTGCTCGCGGTCTGGACCGCGCTGCTGGGCCGGCTCACCGGCCGCGACGGCCTGCAACTGGGCCACTTCCACGATTGCCGGGAGGACTACGGCGAACTGGCCGGGAGCCTTGGGCTCTTCGAACAGCTGTTGCCACTGGCCTGCCAACTGCCCGAACGGGTTGCACTGCGCGGCCTGGTCCGGGAGCTGTCGGCGCAATTGGCGGAACTGGCTGACTGGCAGGAATACGCGAGTCTCCCGGAACTGCTACCCCTGTGGCGGCCCAGCCGCCAGGCGGGGTTCCGCTGGCGCCGCCAGGCGCACCGGCGGGCGCTGCAGGCCGATGCGCTCGATGGCGGTTGCGAGTTGCTGTTGCAGGCGGTCTGCACCGACAGCGGGGACGGGCAGCTGTCCCTGTGGTTCGATACCGGGCTTTACCGGGAAGGGCAGATGCGCCGGTTGCTGGCGCGCCTGCTGCGGCTGCTGGAACTGGCGCTGGAGCGTCCGGACGCGCCGCTGGTGGAGCTGGACATTTTGCTCGACGACGAGGGCAGCGCGGCACTGGAGCCCCGCGAGCCGGTGGGCCGCGCCGCGGATATCGTCGATTGCTTCCGCGCCTCCGCCGCGGGCCATCCGCGGCGGGCGGCGCTGCGCTGCGGCTCGCGGGAATACAGCTACCGCGAACTGGACGGGACCAGCGACCGGGTGGCCGCCGCCCTGCAGGCCGCCGGCGCCGGCCCGGAGCGGATTGTGGCTCTATACCTGCCGCGGGGGCCGGAAGCGGTGATCGCCATGCTGGCGGCGCTCAAGGCGGGGGCCGCCTACCTGCCGCTGGACCCGCAACAGCCGGCCGCGCGCCTGCAGAATATTCTCGAGGATGCACAGCCGGCGGTGTTGCTGGCGGAAGATAAGGACGACTGCCCGGCGGGGCCCTGGGAAATACTGGACTGGCCCACCGCCGAAGGGGAGTCGGCGGTGCTGCGCCCCGCGCCCCGGCTACCTGAGCATCTCGCCTATGTGCTCTACACCTCCGGTTCCAGCGGCCGGCCCAAAGGGGTGCAGGTGGAGAATGCCCAGTTGAATCACTACTGCGAGGCGGCGATTCAGGCCCTGGCGCTGCCCGCCGGCGGGCACTACGGCCTGGTGTCGTCCCTGGTGGCGGACCTGGGCAATACGGTGCTCTTTCCCGCCTGGGTCCGCGGCGGCTGCCTGCACCTGCTGGACAGGGCCGCGGCCACCGACGGCCGGGCCTTCGCCGCCTACCAGGCGGAGTGGCCCCTGGACGTGCTGAAGATAGTGCCCTCGCACCTGGAGGCGCTGCTCGAGGGGCAGGATGCCGCCGCTCTGCTGCCGCGCCAGCGGCTGGTGCTGGGGGGCGAACCGGTGGGAGCGGCGCTGTTGCGACGGCTGGCGGACACCGCTCCCGCCTGCCGTATCTTCAACCACTACGGGCCCACGGAGACCACCGTCGGGGTGCTCTGGTCCGAGATAAATCCCGCCGGCGGCGACACTGCGCTCACTTCGGCGATCGGCGGCAACCGCATTCACCTGCTGGACGGTGCCGGGCGGCCGGTGCCGCGGGGGCAGGCGGGGGAACTCTGCGTCGGCGGCCCCGGAGTCACCCGCGGCTACCTCGGCAACCCCGAGGCCACCGCCGTGGCCTATACCGCGAATCCCTTCGGCAACGGGCGGCTGTATCGTACCGGCGACCTGGCGCTGCAGCAGTCCGATGGCGCCATACGCATCCTCGGCCGGCGGGACAATCAGGTTAAACTGCGCGGCTTTCGCTTCGAGCTGGAAGAGGTGGAGCGCGCCCTGCGCGCGGCCGCCGGAACGGACAGGGTGGCGGCGCTGGTGGACGGGGAGGGCGACCGCGCGCAACTGGTGGCGCTGTTGGCGGCGGCGCCGGACGACGGCCTCGCCGAACGGCTGCGCTCCGCCCTGGCGCGGCAGCTGCCGGACTATATGGTGCCGGCGCGTATCCTGCCGGTGGACACACTGCCCCTGGGGGAGAACGGCAAAATCGACCGCGGAGCCCTGGCGGGGTTGGTGCGGCGGGCCGGCAGCCGCACCCCGATTCCCCCGGAGGGAGAGCTGGAGCGGACGATACTGGCGGTCTGGCGGGAACTGCTGGGCCGGGAGGATATCGGCGTCACCGACAATTTCTTCGATATCGGCGGCCATTCCCTGGCCGCGATCAAGGTGGTGGCGCGCCTGCGCGAGCGGCTGCGGCGGGCGCTGCCGACCACACTGCTGTTCGACGCGCAAACGGTGCGCGCGCTGGCCGCGACTATTGCCGGCGACCCGGAGCCGCGGCGTTGGCAATGCTACGGCGAGGTGCCCGAGGGCCCGGTGGTGGTAGTGCTGCACGCCGTCTCCGGCCACCTGCTGCCCCTGCGCCCACTGATCGACGCGCTGCGCGGTCGGGTGAGCCTCTACGGTCTGGCAGCGGGCAGCGCGGTCCCGGACGAGAGCGATCCCGACTGCCTGGAGCGGCTGCTGGAGGGCCATACAGCGGCGATACCGGATACCCTGCGGGATATCCCGCTGGTGCTGGTGGGCTGGAGCCTGGCGGCGCGCCTCGCGCTGCTGCTGAGCGGAAAACTCCAGGCGAGAGGGTTTCGGGTGCAGGGGCTGGCGCTGCTCGACTACGACCCCGGCAACACCCTGCAGGGGGCCGGCGACGAGGCGGGGCAACTGTTGGCGGACCTGGATCACTACTGCGAGACCCGGGGCATAGCGCTGCCGGCTGGCTGCCGCCGGTCGCTGGCCGGGCAGATCGCCGGCTGCGACTACGCCGCCGGCGCGGAGTTGGCACTGTCCCGGCCCGATTTACTCGAGGCCCTTGGAGGTGGCGTGCCGGCGGACTGGATTCGCGAGCGGGTGGCGGCCCGCTGGGCGTTCAAGAAATTGATGTATGCTGCGCCGCTGCCGCGGGTGGACGTACCCCTGTGGGTGTGGACCTGCCGGGAGGGACCCTGCGATCCCGCGGCCTGGCAGCCCTACAGCCGCCGGCCGGTGTGGGGCGGGGTCCTGGAGACGGACCACTTCTCCATCCCGGCCTCGGCGGAACTCCACCGCCAGTTGCTGGAACGGCTGGCGGAAAGCCGGTCGCCGGTTTCGTAGGATGGGCAAAGCGTAGCGTGCCCATCAGGGCCCCGGGCGATGGGCACGTCGCTACGCTCCTTTGCCCATCCTACCAGGGCTCGAAAGAATAGCTCCCCTCTCCCGCTTGCGGGAGAGGGGTTGGGGGAGAGGGGCCGGGACGCCGGCAGAAGGGACAAGGAATATGCAATCGATAACGACATTACTGCACCCCGCGCGCTGGCAACTCCTGCTCGCAATACTGGCCAGCGCCCTGAGCGCGGCGGCGGGTATCGGGCTGATCGCCTGGATCAACCACACCCTGGAGAGCGGCATGGCCGACACCGGCGCGGCGCTGGGGCTGTTTGGGAGCCTGGTGGCACTGGTGTTTGCCTGCGGCGTCTGCGCCCAGGTGCTGCTGGTGCGCCTGGGCCAGGGGCTGGTGTACCGGCTGCGCCTGCAACTGGTGGCGCGGGTGCTGGGCACCCCGCTGGAGCGGCTCGAATCCCTGGGCGCACCCCGGGTCTACAACGCCCTCACCCGGGATATCACCGTGGTCGCCGCCGCCTTCAAGCAGTTGCCCATCGCCGTCTACAACGGCCTGCTGCTGATCGCGGGCATGGCCTACCTGGCGTGGCTGGACCTGGTCCTGTTCCTGGTCACCCAGGTGGTGATTGCCCTCGCGATTTGGGGCGATGTGCTGCTCGGCGGGCGGGTCAAGCGCCTGATGCGCCGGGTGCGGCAACTGGACGACACCCTGTTCCAGCAGTTCGAGGCCGCCGTTGAGGGGCGCAACGAACTGGGGCTGAGCCGGCCGCGGCGGCGCCACCTGTTCCTGCAGCGGCTGCAGCCGGCAGCGGAAGAGGCGATGCGCGCCGCCACCCGCGCCGAGGCGCTCTGGGCGGTGAACCTCAACTGGACCACGGCGCTGATATTCCTGCTGCTGGGGGCGGTATTCTTCGCCGGTACCGCCTTGGGTCTGGTGACCCGGGAGGTGCTGGTGGGATATGTGCTGGCGACCATGTTCCTGCGCACGCCCATCGCCACCATCCTGGATGCGGTGCCCGCGGTGATCCGCGGCCGCGTCGCCCTGGGGGCGATCGACCGCCTGGAGCTGGGGCGGGCGGAGGATTACTCCGGCCCCGACAGCAGCGAGCCGCTGCCCCCTTTCCGGGAACTGGCACTGGAAGGGGCCGGCTACCGCTATCCGGGCGTGGGCGGAGAGCCGGGCTTTCACCTGGGGCCCCTGGACCTGCGCATTCGCCGCGGCGAACTCATCTTCCTGGTGGGCGGCAACGGCAGCGGCAAGTCCACCCTGGGCAAGCTGCTCACCGGCCTCTACCTGCCCGGCGAGGGCAGTGTGGCCCTTAACGGCGTGCCCCTGGACGAGTTCAGCGCCCCGGACCACCGGGCCTATTTCGCCACCATCTTTCCCGATTTCTATCTGTTTGCCGATGTGCTGGACGAGCGGGGGCGGGATAGCGATGTGGATGCGCGAGTGGAGCACTACTTGGAGCGTCTGGCGCTGGATGGCAAGGTCCGCGTGCAGGCGGGGCGCCTGTCCACCACCGCCTTGTCCCAGGGGCAGCGCAAGCGGTTGGCGCTGCTGCTGCTGTATATGGAGGACCGCCCCGTGCTGCTGCTGGACGAGTGGGCGGCGGACCAGGACCCGGCGTTTCGCGAGGTGTTTTATCGCGAGCTGCTGCCGGAACTGAAAGCGGCCGGAAAGACGGTGATCGCCATCACCCACGACGACCGCTACTTCCACCTGGCGGACCGGGTCTACAAGCTGGACAGCGGGAAGCTTGTATCCTGGGTTGCTGCCGGCGAACTGCAAACGGAAGTTTCACACGACCGCGTGTCGGAGGCGCGGTAAAAATAAAGCTATTGAAGGGAAGTTATGTCATCGATCGAAAAGGGCCGGGGGCGACCGGCCATGGATGCCATTGAGGCATTGCTTACCCGGCGTTCCTATGTGCGCAGCCTGCTGCGCCACCCGGTGCCAGGGGAAGACGAACTGGAAATCATTTTGCAGGCGGCCATGTCGGCGCCGGACCACGGTAATCTCAAGCCCTGGCGTTTTGTCGTGGTGCGTGGGCGGGGGATGGGCGAGCTCTCCGAAGTGGTGCGGGAAATCTACTCCGGCCGCGATCTCAGCGACGCGGACCTGCGGGCTTTCGTCGAGGAAATTGCCGATACGCCGATGATGATTTTTGTCTGCGCCGAAGTGGTTTCTGGCCACCGGATACCGGTTCTGGAGCAGCAGATGTCCGCCGCTGCCGCCTGCCAGCAGATGTTGTTGGCGATTCACGCCCTGGGCTATGGGGCCATCTGGCACACGGTGGAACAGCATCCGCTGGTGTGGCGCCAGCTGGGCCTGGCGGATAAGGACAGTGTGGTGGGCGCGCTCTCGGTGGGCACGCCGGAGCCGGCCAAGGCGCGCCCGCGCAAGCGCCGCTCTTTCGCCTCCGTGACCTGGGAATGGGAGGCCGCCGGCCTGCGTCCCTGGGATGGTGACTAGGGTCACTAACCACTGATAATCAACCGCTTCCTACCCCGGCGTAAAGCCCTCTCCTGTGCAATACTTGGTGCAGCGATTGTCTCCGCGTACTGCAACTTGCTGCGCGAGTTAATCAAGGAGGTTCGCCATGAAATTGAGCGAAACGTTGGCGCAGGGACGCTACCAATACAGCTGCGATGGACGCGAGATGCCGGTCCAGGACAGTTGGCAACTGGGACACGACAGGCTGGGTCGGCGCCTGCTGGTAAGCCGGCGGCTGGTGGGTGAACAGGGCTTCGGGATCGAGGTGCGGGCGCTGTTGAGCGCGGGCCTGGTGAGCGAGTGCCGTATCCACTGGCGCGATCAGGTGGATGAAGTGAGGGCCCACTACCGATTACTCACTGCCGAGAAGGCGGCGCCGGAAATGGGCGACCCCATAGAGGCGCACTGGACAGGCCCCAACGGGCCCCAGGAGACGCAGTTGGAAGGTCGGGGGCGCTTGCTGTTCCCCCTGATGCGGATCTTTATGGGGCCGCTGCTGTTGAAACTGCGGCAATTCCGGGAAGGCTGCGAAGTGGTCATGCCGGATATTGTCGATCCCTCGCAGCGGGGCAAACTGCTGGCGCCGCGGGTCAGCCACCGGAGTGCCAGACCCATGGCAGGCGATGCCGCCACCCAGGGCGCCCAGGAACTGGGTACGGAAGTGAGCGGTTACGTCTACCACGGCGACGAAGCGGAGCGCGACGCTCACTGCTATGTGGACGGCCGCGGCCTGCTGGTGGGCTACGACTGGCCCAGCAGCACCGGCCGCTTGTGGCAGGTTCGCCTGCGGGACCTGGAGTGGTCGCCGCAGTTGGCCGGGATCGCGGCTTAACAGTCGTCGGATTTATCCTGGTACGATCGGTCATCGGCCTACACCTCTCTGTAGGAGCGGGGGGGGCGGCCATTCGCCCATGCCCGCGATCGGGCTCAGATCGCGGGCATGGCCCGCTCCTACAAGGGCACCGACTCCAACGCAGCAATTTCTCTTTTCTCAGTGTAAGCTTGCGGCGCAACCGGCCTACAGGGAGAGGGTGTTTTGTCGCGCCGCCAGCTATTTCACAGCGTTGTTTTATGGATCTCTATCGCGTGCTTCGCCTGGGCGCAGGAACCGGAGCCCCAGGGCGCAGCGGAAGAAGAGGAAGAGGCGCTGACCCCGCAGGAGCGCGAGGAAGTATGCCTGAGCGAACAATTGCTGGTGGCTCCCGCCGACACTACCCTGGAGGAAATGCGCCTCTTTTGTTCAGAGGAGGCGCGGCGGGATCCATCGGAGCGCGAGCCGCGGCCGATATTCGCCACGGTGAGCGAGCCGGAGCCGGAACAGGCGCTTCCCGCCGGTGAGCCCAGCGTCAGCGAGCGCGCCCAGGCGATTCGCGATGCCGCCAACAACCCCTTTACCCTCGCCTCCCACAAACCCAATTACCTGCTGCCGGCGGTGTACAATCCCTCGCCCGACCGCGCCGGGCTGGAGGGCCGGGAAGCGGAGGGCGAAACCATTCAACTGGACCCGGTGGAAATCCAGTTCCAACTCTCGGTACAGGTGCCGGTGTGGCGCGGTTTTCTCGGCCAGGCATCGTTTATGAGCCTGGCCTACACCAATCGCAGCTTCTGGCAGGCCTATAACTCCGACGACTCGTCGCCGTTTCGCGAAACCAACCACGAGCCGGAACTGATCATGACCTGGCTCAACGACTGGCAGTTGCTGGGGTTCCGCAATGTGGCCAACCAGCTGGCGGTCAACCACCAGTCCAACGGCCGCAGCGGCGATTTCTCGCGCAGCTGGAACCGCATCTACGCCCATTTTATCTTCGAGCGGGACAGCTATTTCCTCTCCTTCAAACCCTGGTACCGCATTCCCGAGGATCCGGAGGAGGACGACAACCCGGATATCGAAGCCTACCTGGGGCACTTCGAGCTGAGGGGCGGATACCGAGGCCCCACCCACAGTGTGACCATGATGCTGCGCAACAACCTGCGCTCCGATAATCGCGGCGCTGTGGAGCTGAACTGGGGTTTCCCCATCGGCAACCGGGTGCGCGGCTACGTGAAATACTTCAATGGTTACGGTGAAAGCCTGATCGACTACGATGAAACGGTGCAGACGCTGGGGGTCGGTATAGAGCTGGCGCAGGGGTTCTAACTGAATGCGGAATGCGGAATGCGGAATGCGGAATGCGGAATGCGGAATGCGGACAAATGCCCGCGAAGCGGGTGAGGCACAGGGATGCGCCTCATCAATGCGGAATAATGAATGAGGAGTGCCCGAGAGAACAGCTCCCCTCTCCCGCTTGCGGGAGAGGGCTGGGGGAGAGGGCCGGGCCGCAGGCCCGTTCCAGGCCCTGAGCTCTGGTGACACAAAGTGCAGAACCCATGAGCTTCGAAGACACCTATCGACTAAGCGCCCACGCCGTGATCACCAACGAACTGGGTGAAGTGCTGCAATTGCGCGCCACTTACGCGGACAAGAACTGGGGCCTGCCGGGCGGCGCGCTGGACCCCGGTGAGACAATCCACGAGGCGCTGCTGCGCGAGTGCCGCGAGGAGCTGGGTCGCGCGGTGCGCATCGACTACCTGAGCGGTATCTACTACCACCGGGTCTACAACTCCCATGTGTTTATCTTTCGCGCCCACTTCAGCGACGAAGGCGCAGTCGCACTGTCCGACGAGCACTCGGAACTGCGCTACTTCCCGCTGTCGGCACTGTCGCCGGTACAGCGTCAGCGCGTCGAAGAATGCCTTCGGTTCGACGGCCGGGTGAGAAGCGCAAAGTTCTAATTTAACCGCCTTCGGCGACAGCGGATTTGGTTTTCACCCTGCCATTTGGCAAATATCGCTAAATACTATCCGCCTGAGGCATTCCCCGCCCGGCTCCTTTAGTATTTGCCCCCTGGCTTTGCGCCCGCGGTGCATGGGTTTGTCCGTGCCGTGAATCTTAAAAACCAAATAAAATCAAAGAGTTAAATTGATTAGACGGCAGTTCCGGGGAATATCCGGGCTATGCTGATGGATAAGAATTATGGGTTTGGAACTGACAATGCCTGATCTGGGCAACCTGAGTGAGCGCCGCCAGCCACTGGAGTGCCGTGTGGCCCTGGTAAGCGCTGACCGGAAGCTCGCCGGTGACTGGGTCGATGCCCTCAATGCCACCGCCGCGCAGCACGAAAACCCCTACGGCCTGTATTTCGAGGCCACCGGAGCTGGTGCGGTGGAAAAACTGTTGCGCGAAGAGGACAACCTGCAGGCGCTGATCGTGGATGGTGGCAGCACCCCCGACCAGTTGGCCGCCGCGGAGGAACTGGTGGACCGGCTGCACGGCCTGCGGGCCCAGTTGAACGTCTTCCTGGTGGCCCAGGGTTCCTCTGCAGACGCCCAGGGCTGCACCATTTCCGTCTCCGTGCGTCAGCGTTTCGATGAACTCTTCGACCGCCGCGAGGGCAATTTCAACCAGATGTTCCGCCTGGTGCAGGCGTTTATCGCCCGCCGCGCCTCCACCCCCTTCGCCGACACCCTGAAGGAATACGTGTTTTCCGCCCGCGACGCCTGGCACACCCCCGGCCACTCCGGCGGCGACAGCCTGCGCAACAGCCCCTGGGTGGGGGATTTCTACCGCTTTATGGGCGAGCATGTGTTCAACACCGACCTGTCGGTGTCGGTACAGGTGCTCGACAGCCTGCTGGAGCCCCACTCGGTCATCCAGGAGGCCCAGGATCTGGCGGCACAGACCTTCGGCGCGCGCCACACCTTCTTTCTCACCAACGGCACCTCCACCGCCAACAAGGTGGTGATCCAGCAGATCCTCGGCGGCGGTGGCAAGATCATCGTCGACCAGGCCTGTCACAAGTCGGTGCACCACGCCATTGTGCTGAACCGCTGTGAGCCGGTGTACCTAAAATCGGTCCTGCACCCGGAATTCGGTATCTACGGTCCGGTGAAGCGCGCCGATATCGAGCAGGCCCTGGACGAGCACGGCGACGCGCGCCTGCTGGTGATCACTTCCTGCACCTACGACGGCCTGCGTTATGATCTCAAGCCGATTATCGACTACGCCCACGAGCGCGGCGTCAAGGTGCTGGTGGACGAGGCCTGGTACGCCCACGGTTACTTCCATCCGGAACTGCGCCCCACCGCCCTGGAGTGCGGCGCCGACTACGTGACCCAGAGCACCCACAAGATGCTCTCGGCCTTTTCCCAGGCCAGCATGATTCACGTGCAGGACCCGGACTTCGACGAGTTCCGCTTCCGTGAAAACCTCAATATGCACGCCTCCACCAGCCCGCAGTACGCGATGATCGCCAGCCTCGATGTGGCGCGCAAACAGATGGCCATGGAGGGCTACGCCTGCCTGAAGCGCTGCCTGCAGATGGTGGAGACCCTGCGCCGGGAAGTGGACGCCACCGGTGTCTTCCGCGCGCTCACCCGCGAGGACCTGATCCCCGAGCCGCTGGCCGGGGACAACATCCGCCTGGACCCCACCAAAGTCACCATCGATATCTCCGCGAGCGGCTATTCCGGCAAGGAGATGCAGATCAAACTGTTCGACCAGTACGGCATCCAGGTGGAAAAGACCACCTACAACACCGTGAGCGTCCTGGTGACCCTGGGCAGTACCGAGAGCAAACTGCTGCGGCTGATCCATGCCTTCAAGCAACTGGCGCGCCACCCCCGCAAACGCCCCCAGGCCGGCACAGCGCGTCGCCTGCCGGAATTCACCCGCCTCACCTGCCTGCCGGCGGATGCCTACTTCGCCGACACCGAGGAACTGCCACTGATGGACAACGGGGTGACGGCCACGAAAAACCTGATCGGCCGCACCAGCGCTGATGAAATCGTGCCCTATCCCCCGGGCATCCCGGTACTGGTCCCCGGCCAGGAGATCTCTGCGCAGATAGTGCAGTTCCTTCAGCAACTGCTGCAGGGCCAGACCGCCACCGAGATTCACGGCCTGATCTACCGCTCCGACGAGCCCATGTTGCGGGTGGTGAAAGAAGACGGGGAGGGCGGCAGGGAGAAGTCGCGGAAGAAAAGCGTTTCCAACAAGTAGGTCAATCCCCCCCTGTAGGAGCGGTGGGGCGGATGGCCGCCCCACCGCTCCTACAGAGGGAACCCTGTGCGTCGAACAGAACAGGGGCGCCTCGGTCTCCTCTACTGCTTCGCCAGCACCTGCACCTGGCTGGCCGGATCCACCACCTCACCGTCCCGGCGCAACTCCCAGTGCAGGTGTGGGCCAGTGGCCTTGCCGGTACTGCCCACCAGGCCGAGGATCTGGCCCTGCTCGACCCTGTCGCCCTTGTTCACCAGGCGCTTGTCCAGATGGGCATAGAGGGTTTCGACACCCTGCCCGTGGTCGATGATCACCACCTCGCCACTGGCTCCCTTGGCGCCGGAGAAGATGACCACTCCGGCCCCCGGTACCCGTACCCGGGTGCCCCTGGGCGCGCCCAGGTCGATGCCCTTGTGCAGGCGCTTCTTCTTGTGCTCCGCGTCCTCGATGGGCCAGGGCCTCATGCCGAAGCCGGAGGTGACCTTGGCCTCAGGTAGCGGGTTGATAAAGGCTTCCGCGACCTTGTCGGCCTGGGCCAGCTGGGGCTGCATCCCCAGCATTAGCACGCCGCCGGCCAGGGTCAGCGACCACAGTGCGGTATTTGAGCCCTTGCGGGCGCTCTGTTTGCCGTTCAGAATGTGATGGATTCTCAAGGTAAAGCTCCTCTTGTTTTGCGTTGAGAAGGCCGCGACAGGATCATTGGCGTGAGCTGTCGCGGTTTGGCGAAGGGTCTTCAGCATTGCCTCTGCGTAGGCCCTTCGCCGTTTCGGGTTTTCTTTTCTGAGTACCTCTTCGTCACAGCCCTGTTCCAGGGCGTCCACCGCCCGTTTCGCCAGCGCCTTCAGCGGCCAGTTGAACCACAGCAGTGCCGCCATCCATTGCAGGCCCAGCACCGCAAGGGGGTCGCGCCGCGCCAGGTGCTCCAGTTCGTGGCGCAGAACCAGGCGGATCTGCTCGAGGGACAGTTTGTCGAGCGCCCACTGGCTGAGCACCAGGGTCGGTCTTGGCAGGGCCGTGGCAAAGGGGGAGATCCGCTCTTCCACCAGCACCAGCCTCAGTCCCTTCGGTGCATCCACTACCCCGAGGTGCCGGGCCAGCTCGCCCTCTGCCGGCAGGGACTTGCCCCGCCCGACCAGCCCGGTCAGCCGCCATTGGCCCAACAGCAGGCGACCCAGGCCGATGACAGCGCCCAGGGCCCAGATCAGCCCCCAGCCCGGCAGCATCCACTGCCAGGAGAATGCCGCGCCATCCATATCCGCTGTGAGTTCGGCGACATCGGGGCCAGCCTGGGTCGACGCCGCCAACGCCGACAGGCTGAGTTCGATGGCCGGCGCCTTTTCCACGGCGGGCAGGAAACCCAGGCAGAAGCTGGCGAAGGTCAGCACCGCCGCGGCCAGCCAGGGCTCGCGCCAGCCGTCCAGCCAGTCCAGGCGACGGGCCAGCGGCACCAGCATACCCAGCATCGCGGCACCGATGGCCAAGGAGACCAGGCTGGATAGGGCCAACTGGGCAAGCCATTCAGTCATCTTCGCCCCCCTTTTTTCCTCCAGTGGCAAGCAGCGCTTCCAGTTCCTTCAACTCGGCTTCGCTGAGCAGCTCGCTACCGGCAAAGAAGGAGGCCGGCACCGGCCCCTTGATCTCCAGCACCCGCTCGGCGAAATCCCGGGCATAGGCGGCCAGAGTCTTGACCTTGTCCGCCCTGGCCTCGAACACCTTGAGCCCATGCACTTCGAAGGCCTGCAACAAGCCCTTGTCCTGCATGCGGTCCAAGGTCTTGCGGGTGGAGGAATAGGACCAGCCCAGTTGCTCTTCAACCTGCTGGTGGATCTCGCGGGCGCTGAGAGGTGACTGTTGCCAGAGGGCCTTGAGAATGGCCAGCTCCGAGGCTGAGGGTTGCTGATTCATGAGGGCCTGCCTTGTGACTGATGGGATTAATGTACGACAGATGTCGCATGTATGCAACTTGTGTCGCCGAAGAGAGTCACGGCCTGATTTCCCGCTCCGACGAGTCGATGTTGCGGGTGGTGAAGGAAGGCGGTAAAAAGACCCCGGACAAGAAATAATTAACACATAGGTAAACCACCGCCTCTGGCGGTGAGACTTGACAGGGCTCTGCCGTTCAGTCGTGCAGGGTAGAGAATATGGCCTCCCATGAACCGGCAAGTTCTATTAGGAGGCCATATGAGAGAT
Organism: Microbulbifer sp. TB1203; assembly: GCF_030997045.1. Lineage (NCBI taxonomy): Bacteria > Pseudomonadati > Pseudomonadota > Gammaproteobacteria > Cellvibrionales > Microbulbiferaceae > Microbulbifer > Microbulbifer sp. TB1203. The sequence continues at coordinate 131,737 of NZ_CP116899.1, forward strand.
TGGCAGAGCCAAGCTCACGTCAAGCATTATTGCAGGTATCACGTAGTATTTGTCCCGAAGTACCGAAAAAAGGCGATATTTGGGACTTTACGCAGAGAGATCGGAGCCATATTCCGTGATCTTTGCCGCCAAGCGGGAGTTGAGCTAGTTGAGGGTTATGCAATGAGGGACCACATCCACATGTTGTTAATGATCCCTCCGAAGTTCAGCGTGGCTCATACGGTAGGGCTTCTGAAGGGCAAGTCGGCGATTCGAATATTTCGTGAGTACTTGCAGGTGAAGAGAAATTTTACCGGTAGGCATTTCTGGGCCAGAGGCTACTGTGTTAGCACGGTTGGCTTAGATGAGCAGATGATTCGAGAGTACATCAAGAATCAAGAAAGTGAAGAGCGCCGTCAGGAGCAGATGAGACTGACGGGGCTGTAACATAGCCCCCTCTGGGGGCTTTCATCATACCACCCGCTCTGCGGGTGGTTGCTGATTTTTACCGCATTTCTACCCTGTAGGACGGAGGGCCGCCCCGCCGCTCCTACAAGTAGAGGACAAAACCCCCACAAACTATGCAAACACTGGACTGGAAGAACACCCCCGCCGCCATCTGGCGCGCCAGACACGCCCGCCTGAAACCGGTGCGCCGCCTGGACCCCATACGCCTGGAACAGCTGGTAGGTATCGACCACCAGAGGCAGCAGCTGCTGGAAAATACCGAAAAATTCCTCCGCGGCGAACCCGCCAACCACACATTGCTGTGGGGTGCGCGTGGCACCGGTAAATCCAGCCTGGTCAAGGCGCTGCTCAATGAATTCGGTAACGCCGATCTGCGCTTTGTGGAGGTGAATCTGCCGGACCTGGACGACCTGCCGGAAATCGTCGACCTGCTGGATACGGATTCCGCGCGGGACTACAAATTTATCCTTTTCTGCGACGACCTTTCCTTTGAGCAGGGGGATTCCCGCTACAAGGGCCTGAAGACCGTGCTCGCCGGCTCCCTGGAACTGCCCCCGGAAAATGTCCTGCTTTACGCCACCTCCAACCGTCGGCATTTACTGCCGGAAGATGTGCGGGACAACGAGCAGACCCGGATAGTGGGTACCGAACTGCACTACGGCGACAGTGTGGAGGAAACCCTCTCCCTGGCCGACCGCTTCGGCCTCTGGCTCAGTTTCTATCCCGCCGACTGGCCCACCTACCTCCAAATGGTCGACCAGTATTTCGCCGACTACCAAGGCGATCGGGAACAACTGCACACCGCCGCCAAACAGTTCGCCATGCTGCGCGCCAACCACAGCGGGCGCACGGCGCAGCAGTTTTACCTCAGTTTTCGCTGACGGCGTCGCCGGGTTCTCCAATCGCGTAGCGAATGCCGCCGAGAATATGCCGCACAAACAGGGGGTCTTGATAACTCTCGCTGGTGTGCCCGCCCGCGGTATAAAAGGCGCGGCCGCCGTCGTACTGGTGGTACCAGGCGATGGGGTGGTTTTCGCCGTTCTCGCCGCCCTCGTAGGTTTTTTCATCCAGATTCATCAGCACTTCGATATCCGGATTGATGGACTTGAAGTTGTACCACTCGTCGAAACGGCGCCAGCGGTTGCCGTCCAGCTCCGCCTTTAAAAAATGGGTGGACGGGTGTCCGAAATCCAACACCACCTTTTCCGCCTCCTGTTGTTCCGGGTGGCCGGCAAAATAGGCTCCTACCAGCTTGTTGTACCAGGGCCATTCATACTCGGTATCGGTGGCGGAATGAATTCCCACAAAGCCGCCGCCGGAGCGGATATAGTTTTCGAAAGCCTTGCGCTGGGCGCTATTAAATATACTGCCGGTGGTGCTCAAAAACACTACCGCGTCGTAGCTGCTCAATGTGTTTTCAGTGAAGAGCCCGGCGTTTTCCGATATGTCCACCCCAAAGCCTTCTTTCTGCCCGAGTTCCAGCAGCGCCTTTTTGCCGTCGATAATGGACTCGTGGCGCCAGCCACTGGTTTTGGAAAACACCAGAATGCGGGGTTTTTCCGCAGCTGCGTCCGCAGCGGTATTCAGCGGAGGGAGCAGCAGTAAGCTGCAAATCAGGTATATCAGGTGGCGGAGAGCGCGATTATTGTTATTCCGCATAGGTGGCTCCTAGGGTGGTTGCAGGATCTGACGCAATTGTACGGGAAACGGGGCAGAGGGCTATGCCTGAAGTGTAGGTGCGGCCCGTAAACGATACAGATCGCGGCCATGGGCCGCTACCGGCGTCTCTGCTGCCAGTAGGCTGAAAACAGTGAAAACTGCCGTGGCGCCGGATGCGAAACCCGGCTGTGCCGCCCCGGCCGTGTCTTTTCACTTCGCGCTTATCCCGACGGCATGCTGGGGCCATCGACTACAAAGGCGACCGCGAAGCACTGCACCGCCGCCGGGCAGTTCCCAATCTGCATGCGAACCACGGCGGACATACGGCGCAGCAGTTTTATCTCAGCTATTGCGGGCTCGGGCAGAAATAGGGGCTTCGATCAATGCGGGAATATCCGGGAGAAAGAGCCCTTTAACCACCTGCCAGCACACCGCCAGGGCGCTGACGATAAACACCACGTCGCCGATGGTGCGCACCCAGCGTAGGATGTCGGCGTGATAGGGTTGGTGCGGTCTGGGGGCGGACTGGAGACTGCTGGCGGTGCTGGGGCTGCTGTTCGCTGCCGGCGGTTCCTGGCTGGCGACCCGCCCGCTGCCGGGAAGGTGAACATGTTGACCCGACACCCCACTGCGATAATGTTAGGGCCTAAGTCACGGCTCCATTCAAACTTGCAAACTGGAAGGCAGAAGCACTGAACAACCATGTTTAAACAGCTATCGACATTCACCTCTCGAATGGTCCCTTCACACCGGCACAGGCTACTCAGCTTTGGAGCCAGGGATGTGGTCGCACCCATGGTGGGTTGGGGTCTGTACCTGGTTGCCTTGACCTGCTACTGCCTGGTTTACAAACAAGTCCTTTTGTCCAGCCCTGTCAGTTGGGCGGTGGCCTGGAATACCTTGGGTTGGGCTTGCCGGGAATGGGGGGCGTGGTTGATTCTTACCCCTGTTGCACTCAGGTTCTTGCGACGCTACAACCATGCCAGTGACAAGTCGGTCGAGCCATGGCTGGGGGTGGCCATGCTGCTGGTTGTCGCCCTGGTGATCAGGATCAGCCTTGATCTGATGGCAAAGACAGGAGACGAAATCGCCAGCCTGGTAATTCTGTTTCCACGCTATCTGGTGGCGTCTTTGGTGGTGCTGTTGGTGTGGCGCTTCTACCTTTGCCCCAAGGCTGTCCGGCGGACTTCGACAACGCCGGACGCAGGCGAGGTCACCGCACCGGAACAGTGTCCAGAGTCTATTCTGGTGAACAAAGGCAGCGGCCAAACCCTGCTGCCCATTGAACAGATCCAGTGGTTAAGCGCATCCGGCAACTATGTGGAAGTGCATTGCGAAGAAGCGAGTTATCTTGTTCGTTCAACCATGCAGCAATTACAGCGAAAGCTGCCGGCGGACAGCTTCCTGCGCATTCACCGCTCTTATATCGTCAATCGGGAGGCCATCAGCCAGATCACCGGGCGATCATCGGGAGGCGGTGAAGTCCTGTTGAAAAACGGGCAAACACTGGCCCTGAGCAAGAAGTACCGCAGGGAGTTGCAGCAGTTCAAGCTTCAGTAGCGGCCTTTTCGGCATGCGCTTCCGCCGCCTGCCTGATGGCCTTTCGAATACGGGTATAGGTGCCGCAACGGCAGATGTTGGTCATGTTGTCGGAAATTTGCTGGTCCGTCGGCTGATTGATGCGCTCCAGCAGCGAAACTGCCGCCATGATCTGCCCGGCCTGGCAATAGCCGCATTGGGGGACGTCCTGATCCAGCCAGGCCTGTTGCACCGGATGTAACTGCCCTGTGGGCGACAGGCCTTCGATGGTGCGGATCTGACTGCCCTGCAACTGCCCGACGGGTAACAGGCATGAACGTACAGCAGTGCCGTTCATATGTACTGTACAGGCACCGCATTGGCCTATGCCGCAGCCGAACTTGCTGCCGGTCAAGCGCAATTTTTCGCGAAGAAACCAGAGTAACGGCATCTCCTCTTCATCCGGGCCCACCTCGACCTCTTGCTGATTCACGGAAAAGTGAATGGCCATAGTTAAATCCTGATGTGCTCTGAAAATGGCATACGGCGCAAACGCAGGCCGCTGGCGGCAAAGATGGCGTTGGCCAGGGCCGCCGGCGCGGGCGGGACTGGGGGCTCGCCAACACCGGTGGGTTCTTCGTCACTTTCGATGATCTCTGTTTCAATCTCGAGCGGAGCTTCCCCCATGCGCATCCAGCGCAATTGGCCAAAATTTCGGGTCTGTACCCGGCTGTTCTCTATCAGGGCTTCATTGAACAGTGCGGCATTCAGGCCATCGAGAAGGCCGCCTTCCATCTGTGCGCGGATATGGTTGGGATTCACCGCGAAGCCGCAATCAATGGCGCCCCAGGCCTTTTGCAGGGAAAGCTGTTTGTTGTCATCCAAATGTACCTGCAGCACAAAGGCCACATAGGTGCCGAAGGTAAAGTGCCCGGCGATGCCCAGCCCTTCGCCCTTTTTCAGCTTCCGCCCCCAGCCTGCCATTTTGGCGGCGGAGCGGTAGCAGCGGGCCATACGCCCCGAGTCCAGGTGCCCGGCGGCCCAGTAATCAATGGGGTGGGCCTTGGCCGGCTCCATCAGGGCCAGCCGGAATGCCAGCGGGTCGGCAGCGGCCTCGTGGGCCAGCTCATCCAGCATGGACTCTATGGCAAAGGCCTGCTGCATCTGCCTGGGGCCGCGCCAGGTGCCCAAGGGGAAGGGTTCATTGCCGGCGAGGCTTTCAATCCGGCAGTCCTTTACCAGGTGTGCGGGGAAATTGTGGGATTCCGCCTCGCCGGCGGTTTGCGCCTGGCGCATATGCCAGCCGTGAATCCGTCCCTGTTTCAGGCCGGCGCGTATCTGTACTGCCGCTGCGGGGGCGAAGAAGTCCCGCTCCATATCGTTTTCACGGGTCCAGATTACCTGGACCGGTTGGCCGACTTTGTGGCTGAGCCAGATGGCCTCGCGCAGATAATCCGCCGCGCCTTTGCGACCGAAGCCGCCGCCCATGCGTTTGTTGATCACTTCCACCTTGAGGGCGTCTATGCCCGCGATATCCTCCACCTCCAGTGCCGCCACGTGGGGCCACTGGTGGCCCACCACCACGGTGGCGCTGTCTTTGCGCACATCGGCGATGCAGTTGAGGGGTTCCATGCAGGCGTGGGCGAGAAACGCGCGTTCGTAGCAGTGCTCCACTACCGTATCGGCTTGTTGCAGTGCCTGCTCCACCTTGCCGTCATCGCGCAGCTGTTTGCCCGGTTGATCGGACCGGGCCAGTGCTTTGAGGGTTTCCCTGTGCGCCTTGGAGTTCAATCCCGCATATTGATTGGTGTCTTTCCAGGTTGTTTTCAGTGCGTCCTTGCCCCGCATGGCGGCCCAGAAGCTGTCCGCGAGAACGGCGACTCCGGCGGCGCGAAGCTGGGTCTTTCCATCCGGCCAGTGGGGCCCACTTTCGTGGGGCATTTCCACAAGCTGTCTGACGCCGGGAATTGCCAGGGCAGCCTTTTTGTCGTAGCCGGCAATTTGCGCCCCCATGGTCGGGGCTCGATCTATGGCCACCAGCAGGGCATTGGCATAGTTTTCATCAATAGCAAACAGGGGAGCACCGGTGACGATTTCCCTGGCGTCGATGGCCGGCTGGCTTTTACCCATGATATGAAACTGGGAGGGTTGCTTGAGGTTAAGCTGACTGGTATCCACCTGTCTGCGCGCGGCTTTTTCGGCCAGATCCCCGTAGCTGAATTTCCGGCCGGTGCGCGTGTCGATTATCTGGCTCAGTTTGGCCGTCAGTCGGTCCGGGCTGCAATCCCACCGCTCCGCCGCCTCTTCTATCAGCATGCGCCTGATCGTCGCGCCGGCGGTGCGCAGGTAGGTCCAGTTGTTTTTCAGGGTCTGGCTGCCCCCCGTGCCTATTTGCGCATGGTCGTAGACCAGGTCTCCCTCCCGGTTGCGCTTCAGGTAAGTGGGCATATCGAGGCTGAAGCGAATCAGGGACCAGTCCAGATCCATTTCATCGGCCAGTATCATCGGTCCCGCGGTGCGCATGAATTGTCCCATCTCCATAATGGGGGACTGCATGACGACGGAGTTGTCCCTGTTGATGCTGACATACACACACCACTGGGGAGATACCGGCTGTTGTGCACTACTGCTTCGGGCGCGCACGGGCAAGGTGATGGAAACCAGCATGGCACCGGCTGTCAGTGCCGATATTTTTAGGAAATTACGTCTGTGCGGGTTCCGCATACTCGCTCACCTGACAGGAAGGGGGGCATAGGCTGCGCCTGTTGAAAGTGGCTACAGGCTATAAAATCCCGACGATCAGGATAAAGGACTGTGGGATAAGTGGACGAAATCCGTGTTGAAGGCGCTGTGTGGATCACCCAGGTGGTTTTAGGCGCCTCATTGGTGTCCTCGCCGGCGGTCGGGGAAGGCGGTGCCCCCCATCAGGGGGCTTGCAAAGGGAAGGTTATGCAGAGAGGGGATTGCCCCGCTCGATGAGGGTTTTCACATCCAGCCCGGTGGGCAGGCAGCCGGTGTTGTTGGTGCCCTCGGCACCCAGGCGAGAGGCGATGAATGCCTCTGCCACGGCGCTGTTGCCGCCCTGTACCAGCAAGTGTGCCTGCATGGTAAGCGCCATCTGGTCTACCAGTTGGCGAGCGCGGTATTCCAGGTCGTCCATGTCCGCCATTTGTTTTTTCAGCCTGGCGATGGCGCTGTCCAGGCGCGGGTCGGCGCCGGCGCTGCGTTCCAGTTCGTCGTACCAGGCCAGCAGTACCGCGGGGGTTTTGCCGATCGCACGCAGCACATCCAGCGCCTGGATATTACCGGAGCCCTCCCAGATGGCGTTGATGGGCGCGTCTCGGTACAGGCGCGCGGTGATAAAGTTTTCCACCACGCCGTTGCCGCCCAGGCACTCCATGGCCTCGTAGGCGTGGTGCGGGGTGCGTTTGCAGATCCAGTATTTGCCCACCGCGGTGCCCAGGCGCATCAGCAGTTTTTCCTGCTCTTTGTCCAGGTGATCCAGCGCCCGGGCGGTGCGCATGGTGATGGCCACCGAGCCCTCCACCTCCAATTGCAGGTCCGCGAGCACGTTCTGCATCAGCGGCTGGTCGATCAGGGTTTTGCCGAAGGCGCTACGCTGGCTGGAGTGGTAGATGGCCTGCAGCGCGGCCTGGCGCTGGCCGGCGGAGGAGCCGATCATGCAGTCGAAGCGGGTGACCGCGACCATCTCGATAATGGCGTTGACCCCGCGCCCCTCCTCGCCGACCAGCCAGCCGAGGGCGCCGCGCATCTCCACTTCGGAAGAGGCGTTGGAAACATTGCCGGATTTGTTTTTCAGGCGTTGTATCTGCAGCGGGTTTTTCGTGCCGTCCGGACGCCAGCGGGGCACCAGGAAGCAACTGAGGCCGCCGGGTGTCCCTCCTTTTTCCATTTGGGCCAGCATCAGGAAGGCATCGCACATGGGCGCGGACATAAACCACTTATGGCCCACCAACTCGTAGGCGCCGCCACCGACCGGTGTGGCGGTACTGGTATTGGCGCGCACATCGGAGCCGCCCTGTTTCTCGGTCATGCCCATGCCGATGGTGAGGTAGGATTTTTTCGTGTGCGGCCGGTTGCTGGAGTCATAGCCGCGGGCGGTGATTTTCGGTAGCCACTCGTCGGCGAGCTTTTGATTCAGCCTGATGGAGGGCACCGAGGCGAAGGTCATGGTTACCGGGCAGCCGTGGCCGGCCTCCAGTTGGCTGTGCAGGTAGTACTTGGCCGCGCGCACCACATGAGCGCCGGGTTTGGGATCGGTCCAGGGGGCGCTGTGCAGTCCCTCGGAGAGGGCCAGCTGCATCAGTTGGTGGTAGGCGGGGTGGTAGCGCACCAGGTCGATGCGGTTGCCTATGCGGTCGTGGCTTTCGAAGATGGGTTTGAATTCATTGGCCAGATAGCCTCGCTCGATCATCTCCGGGCGTCCGCACACTTCCCCGTAGCGCTGCAGGTCGTCCTCCGCCCAGTGTCCGCCGTTGTGCTCAACCGCTTCGCGCAGCGCCGCGTCGCCGGCGTAGAGATTGTGGCCGGTAAGGGGGGGTACCTGGTTGGAGACCTTGTGGGTATAGGCGAATTCGGATGGCGATGTTTTATCGGACATTGGTACTCTCGCTGGCCCATCAATAGGCGATGACTCCGGGGAAAGAGTAGTCTAGTGACAGGATCGGCGCCGGACTTGCCCAAAAGTGACGCTGGTGGTTACGCCACCATCCAATTTTTGGACCTGGTTTTTCCGGTTGGTCATTTTTCTGGCGCGCATGTAAGCCGACTGGCACCCTGTAGGAGCCTGCTTGCAGGCGAACGAGAACGGAACTCCGTTAGCTGTTCGCCTGCAAGCAGGCTCCTACAAACATGGCTTAGCTCAACAGTATTGAGACTAAGGAGACTCCACTGAAAATACCGGGAAGAAGTCGTTACTGGCGAATCAACTCAAACTGCTGATTGGTACTTCCGGCGATACAGGTCCACTGGAGGATATTGGCGCCGTCTGCGCTGGAAGCACCCGACACATCCATACAGAGTTCGCTGTTGCGGTTGATGATTCGCCAGCGCCCGGTGCCGGAGCCCTGGAAGCGGAACTGCTGGTTCGATCCGCCCCAGTATTCCCACAGCATGATGTTGGCGCCGTTGCTGGTGGAGAAGGAGTCCACATCGAGGGCCATGGCCGGGGCGTTGACCGGTGAGATGCGGTGCCAGATGCCGTCCACCGGGGTGATGTTGAACTTCTGGCAGTTGTTATTGAGCCAACTCCACTGTTGCAGATTGGTGCCGCCGCTGGTGCCGCAGGAGGTCACGTCGACGGACTTGCCGCTGTGGACCGGCGCTATGCGGTAGGTGCCGTTGATGGTGCTGTTGTTGCCGCCGCCACCACCGTCACCGGAGCCGCAATTGGAACCCTTGTTGACGCCGGCGCAGGCGATGACACGGTCTTTGACGCTGCTGGCGGAATCCAGATTGTAACCGTAGGGCGGGTCATAGGTGGTGGTAGAGGAGACGTTGGGCCCGGCGGTGACACCGTCGCCGCTCACCCAGCGCACATTGTTGAAAATATTGCCGCGCACGTCCCAGTAGCCGATTTCATTGCTGTAGAAAGACACCAGGGGGTTCTGCGAATTCTCGAACACGTTGTTCTCGATCCGCAGCAGCGCGCCCATGCGGGAATTGATGCCGGTACTTTCGATATTGTTGTAGTAGTTGTTGTAAATATGCCCGTAGCCGAAGCGGAACAGCGGCGCGCGGGAATTGATGTTTTCCCAGCGGTTGTGGTGGAAAGTGATATAGCGATTGCCGCTGTCGCTGTCGGAGGAACCGTGCAGCGAGGCCTTCCAGCTGTCGTGGAAGTAGTTGTAGGAAATGGTGATGTACTGGGCGCCCCGTTTGCTGTCGAGCAGGCCGTCGTAATAGTCCTTGTCGACATTGAGGGATGCGTAGATTTCGTTGTGGTCCACCCAGATATTATTGGCCGGTCCCTCGATACTAATGGCGTCCTTGTCTCCTATGTTCACCTGGTGAATGGTCAGGTTCTGAATGATCACGTTGCTGGCGCGCCAGATTTTGATGCCGATGCCATTCAAACGGCCGCGGCTGCCGACGCCGATGATCGATACATCAGAGGTATCTTTCACGTTGATCTTGTTGTCGGAGGAATTGCCCGGCGTGATGGTGCCGTCGACGTAAATGGTGATGGGCCCGGAGGCATTGTCGATGGCGTTCTGCAGAGCGGTGCCGTTGTTCACGGTCACCGAGCTACCGCCGGCGCCACCGGTGGTGCCGCCGTTGAGGTTGGCAAAGCCTTCGGGCTGGGCCAGTGCGCCGAAGGGCAGGGTGAATAAAAGCACGACCAGGGCAAACAGCCTGTGCAATGCGGTTTTGTGAAATTGAATTTTCATCGCTGATTCTCTCGTCCTTAATTGTTGGTATCACTTCAAGTGAAAAGAGCCGGTCCCTGGCGAGCAGCGCCTGGATTGCAGGTGCTCTGGGTGCCGCGCGAAATCCAAATTGAATTTCTCACCTGGATAACGAATCACTGAATCGTGTCTGCTGGCACTTCGGGTTCAGCTCGCGTTTTCGGGCAATGGGTACGGCAGCATTGCCTGACCAATATGACTTGGATGTCATATGGTATGGCGATACTTGCACGGGCATTCTGGTTGCGCAACCGGGAATGGCTTTACCAATTGGTGCTTACAGGCTGGTACGGATATAAAGTTTTGATAGTTATCTTGTTGAAATAAAAACTTTTTAATTATTAGTGTGGCGCTCAGTGCGTCGGGAAAGATGGGTTTTGCTGACGCAGAAGTAAACCCGAGTTTGTGCCTCGTTTCGAGTAGTGTCATACCAATATGGCGCTCCTGATCCGGCCAGGTCCCTTCGCAGCGGCTACCGGACAGGTTGAGAGTGAGTCCAGCCGGCCGCCCAGGGGCATCGCGCCCGCCCCTGATCCCGGCGTCTCCCGCGCGGCGCGCAGCATCGGACCATCCATCCGAATATCCTCCCCGGCAGGTGCGGGGTCTTCGAGTGCCGGGCGCAGGAAACTACGTCAATTGACGCATACCCATTCTTACCTGTTCTTGTTTACATCTGCCGCAACGATTTTGATCCTGTTTGCCTGGGTGTATTCGCAGTGTGTGACCGATTTTCATGAACCAGCTCGCGCTTGCAAAAAGGCCGGAACTTCCGCCCGCTGTGGACAATCGCTGGTACGCGGGGCTGGATCTCAGGTTCCAGGAATCCGGTGGCCGCTGTCGGCTCGCGCACAGCCGCCATCGCGGCCCGCTGTATGTGCAGAAGCCGTTTTACCCCGAGGGTCGCGACCTGGCACATGTCTACCTGCTGCACCCGCCGGGGGGGCTGGTTTCCGGGGACCAGTTGGATATCCGGGTGGAGGCGGAAACCGGTGCGCGGGCATTGGTGACCACCACCGGCGCGGGGCGTGTGTACCGGGCCCGCGGCGACGGATTGAAGCAGTGCCAGGAGGTCCGCTTGCGGCTCGCGGCGGGCAGCTCGCTGGAATGGCTGCCGCTGGAAAATATTGTCTATCCGGGTGCCGATGCGCGCCTGGACATGCTGGTGGAACTCGCGGAGGGAAGTCGCTTTGCCTGCTGGGAGATCACGTCGTTGGGTTTGCCGGCCTGCGGGGAGACTTTCAGTGCCGGTGCGCTGTCGCAGCGGCTGGAAATCCGCCGCGACGGGCTGCCGTTGTTTGTGGAGCGCCTCGACCTGAACGGCATCCTTGACCAGAACGGCGCTCTTGACCAGAACGGCTCAGGGGCGGACCTGCTATCGGCGGCGGCCGGATTGCGCGGCTTTCCCGTCACCGGCCTGTTAGTAATGGGCCCCTTCGCCCAGGTGCCGGACGAATCTGTGCTGGCGCAGTGCCGCACCCTTCTGCGGGAAAGCGCAGCGGATTGTCTGGCGGCGATCACAGTGGTGGGGGAATTCCAGGTGGTGCGCTGCCTCGGCCGCTGCGCCTTTGCGATGCGGCAGCTGTTGGCGCGGATCTGGGCGCTGTTGCGGCCCCCGTTGCTGGGGCGCGACGCCTGCCCGCCGCGTATCTGGTCGACCTGAACCTGTCGGTTATTTGTTGGGGAAATTATGGAATTACTGCCGAGAGAGAAAGACAAGCTGCTGGTATTTACCGCGGCGCTGTTGGCTGAGCGCCGCCTCGCGCGCGGGCTCAAATTGAATTATCCGGAAGCGGTGGCGCTGATCACCATGGAAATTATCGAGGGCGCCCGCGACGGCAAAACGGTGGCGGAACTGATGAGTTACGGCCGGGAAATCCTGCGCGCAGACCAGGTCATGGACGGCGTCAGTGAGCTGATTCACGAGGTACAGGTGGAAGCCACATTCCGCGACGGCACCAAGCTCGTCACAGTGCACAACCCGATTACCTGACCCGATTACCTGAGGAGACGCCCGTGATTCCAGGGGAAATACAAGTCGCCGACGGCGACATCGAACTCAATCCGGGGCGCGCGACCGTGACCCTGAGAGTGGAAAACACCGGCGACCGCCCGGTGCAGGTGGGCTCCCACTACCACTTCTACGAGGTGAATCCGGCGCTCAGGTTCGAGCGGGAAAAAGCCCGTGGTTTCCGCCTGAATATCGCCTCCGGCACGGCGGTGCGTTTCGAACCGGGGCAGGGGCGCGAGGTGGAATTGGTCGCCTACGCCGGCGCGCGCCGGGTCTACGGCTTCCGCGCCGAAGTCATGGGGCCGTTGGATGAAAATGCGGAGGTACAGCCGTCGTGAGTCGCATGGACAGGCACAGTTACGCGCAGATGTTCGGGCCCACCACCGGTGACCGGGTGCGCCTGGGGGATACCGAACTCTGGCTGCAGGTGGAGAAAGACTTCACCCGCTACGGGGACGAGGTCAAATTCGGCGGCGGCAAGGTGATCCGCGACGGTATGGGGCAGAGCCAGCTGGGCTCTGAAGAGACCGCGGACCTGGTGATTACCAATGCGCTGATCCTGGATCACTGGGGCGTGGTCAAGGCCGACGTCGGCATCAAGGCGGGCCGCATCGCCGGCATCGGCAAGGCCGGCAATCCGGACGTGCAGGACGGTGTGGACATCGTCATCGGCCCGGGCACGGAAGTGATTGCCGGGGAGGGTTCCATACTCACCGCCGGCGGCATTGATGCGCATATCCACTTCATCTGCCCGCAACAGGTGGAAGAGGCGCTGATGTCCGGCGTCACCACCATGATCGGCGGCGGCACCGGGCCGGCCACGGGCACCAATGCCACCACCTGCACGCCGGGGCCCTGGAATATCGGCAAAATGCTGCAGGCCACCGACAGCCTGCCCATGAATTTCGGCTTTCTCGGCAAGGGCAACGCCAGTTTGCCGGCTTCACTGGAAGAGCAGCTGCAGGCGGGTGCCTGCGGGCTCAAGCTGCACGAGGACTGGGGCACCACGCCGGCCTCGATCGACAACTGCCTGAGCGTGGCCGAGCGCTACGACGTACAGGTGGCGATCCACACCGATACATTGAACGAGTCCGGTTTTGTCGACGATACCCTGGAAGCCTTCAAGGGCCGCGCCATTCACACTTACCACACCGAGGGCGCCGGCGGCGGCCATGCGCCGGATATCATCAAGGCCTGTGCCTCGCCCAACGTATTGCCGTCGTCCACCAACCCGACGCGGCCCTACACACTCAATACGGTCGATGAACACCTCGACATGCTGATGGTGTGTCACCACCTGGATACCAGTATTCCGGAGGACATCGCCTTTGCCGATTCCCGTATCCGCAAGGAGACCATCGCCGCGGAGGACATACTGCACGACCTCGGCGCCTTCAGCATGATCGCGTCCGATTCCCAGGCCATGGGGCGGGTGGGGGAGGTGATCACCCGCACCTGGCAGACGGCGCACAAAATGAAAGTGCAGCGCGGCTGCCTGCCCGAAGATGCGCGGGGCGCGACCGAAGGCGCGGACAACTTCCGCGCGCGGCGCTACGTGGCCAAGTACACCATCAACCCCGCCATCACCCACGGTATCGCCCACGAGGTCGGCTCCATCGAAGTGGGCAAACTTGCGGACCTGGTACTGTGGAAACCGGCTTTTTTTGCCATCAAGCCGTCGCTGATCCTCAAGGGCGGCATGATCGCCGCGGCGCCCATGGGCGACCCCAATGCCTCGATTCCCACACCGCAGCCGGTGCACTACCGGCTCATGTTCGGCGCCCTGGGGATTGCCGCGACCAAGACTTCCGTGACCTTCACCTCCCGGGCCGCGCTGGACGCTGGCATCGGCGAGGCCCTCGGCCTGCATCGCCGCCTGGTTGCCTGCCGGAACACCCGCGCAATCACCAAGCGCGACATGCTGCTGAACGACTGGCTGCCGGAAATTACCGTGGACCCGCAGACCTACGAGGTGCGCGCCAATGGTGAACTGCTCACCTGTGAGCCCGCCAGCGAACTGCCACTGGCGCAGCGCTACTGCCTGTTCTGATGTGGTAGAGGTAACTACTCACCCACAGGGAACCCGAATTAACTTTAAAGGAACCACTTTGTAGGAGCGGGGGGGCGGCCATCCGCCCATGCCCGCGATCGGCCTCTGTTCCCGGGCATGGGCGGATGGCCCCCCCGCTCCTACAGGGCGCGAGTATTTACTTGCAGAGAATTACCAGAGAGATGAACACCATGCTGGAAATTTACCAACGCCTCGACACGCAAACGCCCCCAACCATCGACGCGCGCGTGGTGCTGGATCACCTGCAGCGCGACAAGGGCCGGCTGCGGGCGCAGTCGAGCGAGGGGCAGGAAGTGCGGATATTCCTCGAGCGGGGTAAGCCGCTACAGGTGGGCGAGGTACTGCGCAGCGCCTGCGGCAGGCACGTCCTGGTGGAGGGAGCGAAAGAGGCGGTGACCACCGCCCGCAGCGACGACTGGCTGACCTTCAGCCGCGCCTGCTACCACCTGGGTAACCGCCACGTGAAACTGCAGGTGGGCGAGCGCTGGCTGCGCATCAAGCCGGATCATGTGCTCGAGGAAATGCTCGCGCTGTTGGGGCTCAGCCTGACCCGCGAAGAAGATGTTTTTGTCCCGGAGTCCGGCGCCTACAGTCATGGCCATCACCACCACTGACGCGAGCCTGTTGCGGCTGCTGCAGCTCTCCAGTGCCAGTTTGCCGGTGGGAGGCTACGCCTTCTCCCAGGGGCTGGAATACGCTGTCGATGCCGGCTGGGTGCGCAGCGCGGAGGAAACCCGCGAATGGCTGGAACTGCAGTTGCGACACGGCCTGGCGCACGTGGACTGCCCGCTGTTGCTGCGCTGCTACGAGGCGCTGGAAGAGGGGGCGATGGACAGGCTGCGCTACTGGAACCGCTACGCGCTGGCGTGCCGGGAAACCCGGGAACTGCTGCTGACCGATACCGCTACCGGCAACGCCCTGATGCGCCTGCTGGCGCAGCTGGAAGTTCCCGATCCGCTGGCGGAGACGGAGGTAAGTTTCGTTACCGCGTTTGCGCTGGCTGCCCGCCACTGGCAGATCGACAAAAATGCGGCGCTGGCTGGTCTGGTGTGGTCCTGGCTGGAAAACCAGGTCGCCGCGGCTACCAAGCTGGTCCCGCTGGGCCAGACTCAGGCCCAAAGGCTGCTGGGTGAAATACAGCTGCAGGTGCCCGCTGCGATCGAATGCGCGCGTAGTCTGGATGACAGCGAACTGGGCAGTGGACTGCCGGCACTGGCCATCGCCAGTGCGCGACACGAACACATGTACACCCGGTTGTTTCGATCCTGATCGGACTACTTGCTCCAACAGTCCCCTCTCCCCCTTTGGGGGAGAGGGTTAGGGAGAGGGGGCGCCTGATCAAAGCCCCCTCCCCCGGGGGAGAGTAGTTATGATCGATAAAGAAATATTGTGGAGGAAGTATGAATCAGGCCAACAGGCAAACCCTGCGGGTCGGCGTCGGCGGACCGGTGGGCTCGGGTAAGACCGCGCTGCTGCGGGAGCTATGCCGGGCCCTGCGCGACCACTACGACATCGCCGTGGTGACCAACGATATCTATACCCAGGAGGATGCCCAGTTTCTCACCCGTCACCAAGCGCTCAGCGCCGACCGCATTATCGGCGTGGAAACCGGGGGCTGTCCGCACACGGCGATCCGCGAGGACGCATCCATGAACCTGGCGGCCATCGACGAGTTGGTGGCCCGTCACGGCAATCTGGATGTGGTGTTCGTGGAGAGCGGTGGCGACAACCTGAGCGCAACCTTCAGCCCGGAACTGTCTGACCTCACCATTTACGTCATCGACGTATCCGCCGGTGACAAGATCCCGCGCAAGGGTGGGCCGGGTATTACCCGTTCCGATCTGCTGATTATCAACAAGACTGACCTGGCGCCACTGGTAGAAGCCTCACTGGAAGTCATGGACCGGGACGCGAAGAAAATGCGCGGCGAACGGCCCTTCGTATTCTCGAATCTCAAGGCGGGAGAGGGGTTGCGGGACATTATCCAGTTTATTGTCCGCGAGGGCATGCTGGACGATAAACCGGCAATGACGGCTTAGATTCCTTTTCAACAACTCCGGCAGAGAGATCGACAATGACCAACAAGCATATTTTTTCCGCACTATTAGCGCTGTTTTCCGCAGGCTTTTGTGTATTCGGTTGGGCACACGAAGGCCATGCTCCCCCCGGCCTCATACATGAATTGCATCATCTGGTGTGGTTGCTGATGGCGCTGGCGATGGCGGCCGGTGCCGTGTTGATTTTCCGGCACCGGCAGCGTAAAAGAGATCGTGATTAGCAATAGCGTTGTCTTCACCATAGCGTGAGATCAGGGGGCAGAGCACCTTTGCGTATCATGGGAGCGTAGCGACCGCATAAAGGTGCTCATAGTAAACTGTCCGTCAGGTGGAGCACCTTGTTAGCTAAACTTCTTCAAATTCAGTTCCGTTACCAGATTTTGGTTCTGAACTTAACTCCGTATTATCAGCAAAAGGCCATTTAATTGAAATTTGCTGAATAAAACTCCCTGCATCGCAGAAAGCAACTACATCGCCCTCTATATTTTTTTCCCATGAAGATCCGTTCCAATTTGCAAAATCATAACACCCCGCAGCTGGCCCCATTCGAACAGCAATAAAATATAAGCCTTCTAACGAAGGAACCCCTTCTTTCCACTCAATTTCTTGCATAAAACCCTCTTAAAATTTTGACCTAAACCTTTCCGCGTCTTCTGCCAAACTTAGAAGATACATTGGATTACTTTTGTATGTTTCATGAGCTTCCACCAAAAATCCCAATAAGCAATAGTAGTTGATATGCATAAACCCCTTACAATATATCAGCGCAGTATCGCTCGTTTTATAAAAATCCAACTTTTGAATATGCCATTTTCTCGATGTTTTATCCTTAACATGAATATGATGCATATCTGCCTGAGCGACTGAAGCCGGAAATTCATATGGGACATCTCTACCAAATATTTCCGGTTTTATCCCCTCAATTTTGTACTTTTTGAAATCACGGATAAGCGTTGAAAGCCTATCCGTTTCGCATGTTTCCCTGAGAAGAGGACTTACGAATACCTTAACCTCCATTAAGACTTACTCCATTTCAATAAATTTAGTAGGCTTCTCAGTTTCGGTTTCCTGCAAAACTTTTTTCTCTGCACGTTTCGCAGATTCAATAATTTCTGCTTTAGTGATGCGCCTACTCTTATCAACAGAAGCAAGTTTTTCCTTCTGAATAATTACAGGTTTGTTTGACTCATTCATAAGATTATATCTCCTCTGGTTCTTATAGCTAACGAGGCTGTAGGAAAAGTAAGGCTTGATCCCATGCCCTTCAGAAATAAACCTGAAAGTACAGCAGTTATTACTGTTTTCCATTTTTTATCGCTCTTCTCATCATTAATTTCAGCTCCGCATTCTGGGTAGAACTTTTCATTATTTTGAATATTTTTCTTACATTTAGTGTACAACGTATACAAATTCTCATCTTTCTATTAGGGGCACAACATTGAGATCAGGGGTAGGCCGTAATGTGTGCCTTTTGCGCGACAATGGGAGCGCTGCGACCCGCGAAAAAGGTGCATATTGTGGCCTGTACCCTGGGTCGACTGGTTATGCCAACCTAATCGTAGATCCACCTTCTCCCATCATTTATCGTATGTAATGACATATTCCAAGACTTGGCGAGCATATCCCTACAACTTTGCGCAAAACGAAGTACAACGCTATTAAAGTAGTTGTGATTGCATTCATCTTCAGAAATACGCTCACCACTACAATTAACTCCATGTTGCATTACAGCCATCAAATCATCACGAGGTTTGTCAGTTAAAAAATAGCGCGCATCACCATAAATAATTTGATAAAGAGCGTAAATATCATCTTGCTTTATTTTCTCCTCAACATCAATTGCTAGCTTTGTGCTTAGCTCTGAACCTTTGGAGCACACTTCCAACTGTTTATTCCAAAATTCGAGTTTATAGTCTTTCTCGTTAGATTCTTGAAACTGATAAATTCCCGAAAAAAATGCAATAGCGGCTCCCATAAGGGCAAAGCTCTTTATGGAAAGATCAATTAATCTGTATCTATGTTCATCCATTTTTAAGGCTCTTTGCATAGCGTTGGCCGTCCCCTGGAACGAATTTTTAACCCGTTTTTGCCGCAACCACTTTCCATAGTTGTGGTATTGCTAGCCTTTCCAATTTACTTGTTGGACTGGAATCTTTCTCTTCCCCGAAGAAGTAGCTTACCAAATAAATTGCCAATAGTGCTACAAATATTAGAAACATTAAAACCGGATGAATCACTTCTCCACGAGTCATTTCCTTAAGTAATTCCACATGACCATTTGGAGAAGAAAGCTTGTCAATCAAAAATTGGATGTAAGGCAGGAAATTAAACGTTATAAATGCAGCTGATGCATTCATTATTCGCTTATACGGGTCAGTTTTTGGGAATCGTACTGAGAGTATTCGTTTATTACGATTATTCTTGAAGAAGGAGAAACCATACTCTAGATAGATCAGGCCGATATAGGTGGGAAACGCTAACACCGGGACCATAAATAGCAGTAATTTTAATAGTGCTCCGGAAATTATCGCCAGAACAAAAAGCATGAGAAACATACCGAATAGACCAGTAAGAGATTCTGCTAAAGTTAGGTCTTGCAATGGATCCTCCTAGCGGGAAGGTTAATGCGGCCAACACGCGCAGCTTCGTAGTGGAGGCGAAGCCACAACGGAAAAGTTATTGCTGTGCTTGGCCTTGTTATGCATTTTCGTTTAACCATTCATGGATTGCCTCGGTCCTGCCTGTTTCCACGAGACTGAAATTTTGGACGCCTGGCTCATTTTGCCGAATGAACCAACCAATGTAATCTGACGTTTCAACCCAAGGAGGAGGGCTCGCAGGCAGGGCGCCTAAAGACTTTGTGAAGTAGTTTGTATGCCCATGCTGCACGCCAATAGTGGCTATACCTCGCCTTGATGCATATTCAATTGCACCGCTTTGGAATCCAGAGGTAGAGAACACCATACCCTTATGAGCATTCGAGTCTCTAATTTTTGATTCCAGCACCATAATGACATCGCGTTTCACCGGACTCTTGTACTTTTTGCATTCAATGAGGACTTTGACAATTGCCTGCTCAAATACTGAGAATTCTACATGTACGTCGATCTCGTACTCACCACTGTCTCCTTTTAAGCGTTCAAGGTGAGTCACGGAAAAGCCAGCCAGATTATTGCCAGCGTTCTGTAACCATTCTCTTACCTGCAGTTCAAACTGCTCAGGAGAAATGTCAACGTCTTGAAATTCTCTACTCATGGTACTGATCGACTCATGCATAATATTTATATAGTGGCCCCAAGACCACTTTGCCAAAGACCGATATCTCTTGGTGAAGTTTTACACAGAATGCCCGCGAAGCCCCGCCACGTCAAGACTACAGGACGCGGGTGTGTGGTTCCCGCTTTGGACAAAGTGATTACCGCGCCTACTATCCCATTTCCAGGGAGGTGTTCACGTTCATACAGCGGTTGGCTGTGGCATTACCAGCAAAGGCCCGTGGCGCAGTTCCAAAACCCCTGGGATTAACCAGGCATTATCCAATGCTTATTTGAAATCTCAAGGACTGTACGAGCTGCGAGACGAATGGATCAAGCTTCACCATTCTCAGTGAAACGCCCTGTGCGGACCCGCATGCAGGGTGTTGTGGGGGGTGAGGGTTAGAGACCCTCGGCTACCCGATTATACGGTACTTAGTCTGTAGTCGCCCAAAACCCGGATGAACCGTAAAAATTAGCCCTTAAATGCCTACCTAAATATTCGGCTAATTCAAATCTACAGTCTGATCATGATAATTAGCATCAGAACGATAATGTTCTGCAAGTCCCCTTAATATTTTAGCTGTTCGTGGGTATATCAACTGCACTGATTCTGAGTCCTTTTGATACCCTTCGGCCAACTTCCGCTCTTGTTCTCCACCAGCATATGGATGCCTTGTGGTAACACCCCTGGAATTTAATTTTCCATTGATTATACCATCTTCGAAAGACTCACTTTTTAAAGTTTCTATAATGCCTCTAACTGAATTTTTAGGCCAGATTCCATCCTCTTCATCTGGCCGACATTTGGATAGGTATTTCCCTATATACAGGTCGCCAATTTCTAACCTTCCGCATTCAATTAACTGTTCCCTAGCAACCGAAACCCATTCCTCAATAAAATCATCTTCCGGCAAAAGGTGTAAAGTATCAAGTATATTCCACGCCGCACTAGCAACCTGTTTAGCTTGCTCCTCAGGCATGGCCTCCTCTTCTTCAACACCATCCTTTCTGACAAACACCCACTTTATTAATTGGATAAAGTTCGAAGGGTCCTTTGTAATTGATTTATGAATAAAAGTTGGAGAGAAATCATGATGGCGAAATGCCTTCGCATACAACCATTCAATCTGTAATACCTCTTCGTCACTACATTGACCAGAATCTTGAATAAACTTTATTGCCTGGGTGATATCATGGCTTACACTCTCTATAGGGATTCTATCAATATCCTCAGGGTTAGTAGCGATTTTAATAAGTATTTGATGAGCAAGCTTAGCATCCATATCTCCCGCACTAGCACCTCGGTGAAGAGACTGGGCAAATGCATCAACGGCAGCCACAGGCCTACCATTTCTCAGTAGATTTCTAGAAATGTACTCTACCAATGAGGAATCTTTATCCTGAACAAAGTAATATTCTATTCTATGCCAATAGCTCTCTTGTACAGAAATATCACATTTTTCAAGAATATCGAATGTTTCTTTAATAACAGGGAAATTTACTAACATTTGACTTTTTATGTATGCATCGATGAGAGGATGTTCGCTAAGAATTTTCTTGGCACCTGCAAAGTCGGAATGCGTCATCGCTGAAAAATATCCATTTGAACACTCTTGATAGCTATCATCTTGATCCAACCAAACAACCAAATCATCAATAAAAAAGTCCTTGAGTTTAGACTTGTATAATGAAAAACCTACAAGTCGAGGAAA
Source organism: Microbulbifer sp. TB1203 (assembly GCF_030997045.1). Classification (NCBI taxonomy): domain Bacteria; kingdom Pseudomonadati; phylum Pseudomonadota; class Gammaproteobacteria; order Cellvibrionales; family Microbulbiferaceae; genus Microbulbifer; species Microbulbifer sp. TB1203. The sequence goes on from NZ_CP116899.1 coordinate 152,894, forward strand.
TTTGCAGCTTTCTAATAATTCTTTAAAGCCATCAACCCCAGACTCATCATATAATTCTTCTAGTTTTTCTACTCGCAAGGAATCTAGATATGCTTGCCTTTCTTCATATGGCACTTTTCTTCTTTTTACAGGGTCAATCAGGTCAGGCCAATGGTCATCAAAAAGATATTTCGCATTGAGCACTGGACTATCAAAGTTAAAGTGAAGATAGACCTCTTCTAATTTAGTAACCACCTCATCTGGCCATGCCCAATCTGCATCTGAGAACTCTCGGTGCCTAGAGATTAAATCTCTTAAACGCTGGAGCAATTTCTTTCGGGAATCATCGGATCTATTATCAACATCAACTGATAGTAATTTTCCAATGATTGCTTCGCGCTGAGAAACGGTATAGGAGTCAAAGTTACTGGCCAAATCAATATATCTGTTATCTGGATCTTTGTCGGCTTCAGCGATCATCATGTCCACAATTTTTCCGACATATGAAAAATAGTCGCTTTGTTTTGTCGATTTATTAACCCCTTCAGCCCAATCTTGATAATCTGGACTAGCTAACCCACTAGTCATCCTCGTATTACCAACCAATAAATCACGCATCAATCTCCAGGCAACATCAGGATACTGTTTTAAAAGCACCTCTTTAATAAGATTGGCCCGTTCATCATGAGTAGCAGAGCTATATGTAACCCAACCAATAAAAATATCGACTAAGGATGAAAATGGTCTATTACTGTATCTACCACCTGGATCTATTTCAGACAATCTTGCCAGAGCTTGGCAGACTCTAGTGAGGTAGTTTTTATTCCAAGATATAGTTTCCAAAGCCCATAGAAGATTAGAATGATAGCATCCTCCAGTAAAACTATCTTCGGCTTCTGAGTTAAATAGGCCGAGTAATGGTGAACTTTCACCTAACGAAGAACTATCTACCGCGTCAAGAAAGACTTCTGGAGCGGCTTCAGCCAGGAGCGAGGTAGATCTCCCCAAGGAATACCAAAACTCTGTCGTATTATTTTCTTTAAAAAGCTTGCTAAGCCATAGCTCAATTTTACTTTTAACTGATACTCCTCCAAGCTGAGAGGAATGATCATCACTATAAGTTGACAGCAGAGCTAATGTGTCGGCTATATCCCTTTTTAATAGCCCAGAGTATTTTGGCGTATTACCCTTAACTGAAGCCATCCATCTTTCATCAGGGTCCATGTTATATGACGGGTCAATATCTCCCAATACTTTGCCGCAAATGTCCCCAAGCCTATCGATATGGGACATGGACATTAAATTTCTTATATTCAGCCAAAAGTCAATCTTAGAAATCACTTGCCAAACCGTACCAACTCTACGGATCGGCGTGTCAGAATAAGTGGACAACCTATCTAATTGCTTTTCAAGTTGATCGTAATCCATACCAGATAAAGCGGACAAAATATCTTTGTCATTATCATTATTCAAATTCCACTCAGTAGCGAATAAAGCTGAAAATAAGACATCTGCATCAATTTCTGCTGGCCACTTTGGGGCAATATATTCACGGGGCCTTAATATTTCATGTCTCAGCAAAGGTTCCAAATAGCCTTTAGTATCAGAATATAACTTAGACGCTTGACTATCGTTAAAGCCGAGTTTTTGTATAGCCTCCTGCTGAACCAACCGAGGCCGTTTGTCTAAACGAATAAGAGGGGTCTGCTGACTTGATTCATCCGTGGGCAAAATAACAATGTGATCATTGCTCACAGCATCGCCAACACCGCTTGGCTGAAAATTAATAGGCATTAATATGAGTGGAGATTTAGATGAAGCAATATCATCCCAGGTCGACTGGTCAAGTACTGTTAGAAATTTAGAGCTTAGAGAAGCATCTTTAAATATGACCGAAAGAATAAACCCTTGGGATTCATTAATAGATTTGGCGCATACTGTATAACTAGCGGGATCTCCCAATAAAGAGTCTTTCAAACGATCCGATAGTTCATCCCTGTTGTGAAGGAAGAATTCATCAGTGAGTGAAATTTCTGTGATATTAGAAAACTTTGACCAACTCTGTTCAATATCCCATAAGTTAGAGCACCTCTTTCCTATTAACTGTGCAAACCAACGATGGACTGCCGGGCACTGTTCTAGCCAATCACATAAAACTCTTGCATTAATTGCTTTTACGCTACCCCATTCTTCATCAAGGTTTTTATCGGCTTCCCACTTGGATCTATCCTTCCAATGCCTCGAAGTTACAAATACATAGGTAGTCTTCTTTTTATCAAATGGCTCAGGATCCTTGGTTCTCTTTTCATAATCATCATTAGCTTTAGAGTTAACGCTTTTATCGGTTCCAAATTCCCAAGCTGACACGCCCGAAGGCACAAATAAATTCCCCTGATCAACTTCCAACTCTCCATCCCAGCCTCCTGTAGATACAGAGTCTCCAAACGGGAAATCGATTTTTCTCGGACTGCATGAAGCTAAGATAAGTTTATAAATAAGCTGAGGGAGTAACTCTTCAGATCTACGCTTATCTGTCGCAGTCCAGTTTTTAATGTCATTTTCCGTAACATGCCAACCACCCATAGTTACTCCGTTTTATTGCGCGGTAGTCTTGAGTTCTAATTATATGATCTGTTCAGCCCGCAATGGGTCGAAAGCGAATTTCATCTCTGCATCGTATAACGCCGCCGCCATCACGCGCTTGTCGCGTGCATGGCATTGTTAGCAATATTACTCGGCACAATATATTATTGGCCTTGCGTTCATATCTTTGACCGCATGCGCGAAGGAAGAAATAATCCATAATAGCTGGACAATATTCCCTCTCACAGGCTTTCCTTCTTTTATTTTATTAAACTCATCTGTAACGTCTGAGATCGAAAGGAATGAACAGCATAGGATGCAGCTGCGATTGAGCTTGTAATCTTTAAGCAAGTTCGCCAGATACCATTCAAAATCATCGATGTTGCCCTTTCGTATCCTCGGTATTCTCGTCTGGATACCTTTTCCTGACTTGTAATAATTCTTAAAGGTTTTATCTAATTTCGATAGCATAGCATTCGCATCAAAATACATGTTTCCAAGGTTCTTAATTCCTTGGCCCACAACATCGTGCAAGTTGCTGGCTGATGTGCTGGGGTCACCATGTTTTGAGTGAATAAAGCATATGTTTGAGTTCTCTTTATTAAAGGTTATATGATCTGCCCACTCATCACCTAGATCATCACAAAATATATAATCATCTTCAGCATGAATCTTCTCAATGACATCAAACATTGAGTCTTCTGTAAAATTTTCGCTTTCTTCCGTAAAGCTACCTTTTTCCGAATTGACGGCAGGAATTGCCTCTATTGGTTGAAATATCTCGAGGATGTTGTCGATCTCTGAGACCCCAGAAGAATCTTCGAAACACGACCCCATAAAGTACATGTATTTTGGGTCGTCAAAAGTAACACTATAAAACCCGTGCTTAACAATATACTTTTGAAGGGTTACTAACTTCCCGTTTTCAGACACACGGAACTTTGTAAGGTATTTTGAATATAAAGTCAGACTTTTCTTGTTGGCTCGAATCCGGGAACCGTCATTAACACCGATGATGTTTAAATCTGAATCTATCTCGTATACTTTCTCCAGTGCAGACTCTAGATTTTTGTAGACGCGATTGGAAGCGCTGATGATTTTTCCTTTCTTTGTTTTATATTTTACTGGGACACCATCCTTCTTCAGGCGATCAAACAAGGAAGGACTCTCTATAAGGATGGCATTCGGCGAACAAATCGTTAAGACTTCACTTAGCTCCACTTTACTTGCGAAAGCATCTAAGAAATTTGTATTGCTAGGAGATTCTATTAGATTGATTTGTTCGGAAACCCATACAGCGACATTATCGATTGTTTCTCTACTAGATGATTCAACAACCCGACCAGTTCCTGATATAGATCTGATTTTGGCCCCTTGTCGGAGCTTAAAGTAGTAAGGGATTGATCTTCCTGCTGAGTGAGTAGACAGCAAGCCTTTTAAGTCAGCCGCCTCATACGATCTAGATCTCATTGCGCGATCTGAAACCGTCATATTTCTAAGCGCCAACCTCTGAAATTCTACATCATCATCAGAGAATGACGATGAAAACTCCTTGCTGCCGACAAGAGTAAAGTTTTCGTCCATCAGGTCAAATATGTTGGTACAGCTCTTCTTTAGAACAGCAAGATAGTCGCCAATCTCAATGATCAATATAAATGCATAAACTTTGTCTTCGAAATTATCGTCTAAGAAATAAACTGGCCGACTAGAAGGAAATACCCTAGCTGAATAGATATAACTTAAACTTTGTTCGTCCAAGTTCCGTTCCTGCCTAAACACATCAATTACAAATCCACTATCTGGATTCATATTGTCAGAGGCAGTGTCCAGGATATTTTTAACTAGCTCATCTTCTACAGGCTCATTGACTCTGTAAAATTGTGCATTCTTAGTCAATCTGAGTCTTTCTGGCACTATCCTACCTCCTTGCTAACATTTATTAGTGGTCTCAAAATTGTCTTTACTAAAATTTCAGAAGTTTCTTGAAGAAAGGTCTAAAAAATAGGCATTTCCGCGATATGTCCTGAAAAACTGTGAAGACAATTATGAGACCCTTAATATATAGCGGCCCCCAAGACCACTTTGCCCAAGATCGATATCTCTTGGTGAAATTTTACGCAGAATGCCCGCAAAGCCCCGCCACGTCAAGGCTGCAGGATACGGGTGTGTGGTTCCCGCTTTGGACAAAGCGATCACTGCGCCTGCTATCCCATTTTCAGGGGGAGAGGTAACTACTTATTTCTATTGTGATTTTTGACGATTTTGGATTTTGTGCCGAGATATCGGCCTCAGTGATCGTTTTTCCATTGGCACTCGTGTTGCCAATGCTGCATGAACGATCGAGGGCGTTTATGAAAGACGGCGCTGAACGCGGTGGTTGTCGGCGTACGGATGCGGATGGGTTTCAATAGGGTTGGCGCAAAAAGCCTTTTGTTTAGCGGGTGTCCAATTTTTACGCAATACGCTCACCCGGTTGGGAAGTGCAGGTGGTAGTCCTCCAAGCCCGGCCATTGCTGGCCGGGCTTGGGGATCTTTCCGGCCACCTGCCGGTGGCCGATATTAGTGCGCTCTAGTCGCTGGTCAGAGCTCGGAACAGGTCGTAGCCGTCGGACAGCAACAGGTAGGCGGCTTCGGATACCACGCTGAGCGCGCGGCTATCGGCACTCTGTACGTCGTCAGAGGCGGTGAGTTCCAGCAGTCTCTGGGCAGCGCCCAGACGGTGATTGGCCGTATCCAGTAAATCAAGGGGCTTGGCAGACCGGTCAAAGAAGATGACCGGGTCAGCGGTGGGGTGGGCTGTCAGCGCCTGAAGGCTGTGACAGGGGGAGGGGTTTTGAGTAAACTTCGCGTCAGCCATTGTCGACTCCTGTTTAGTCGGTGATGGTTAGCTGGTCTTGGGTGTTGGTAGCACCCAGGGCCAGCGCCTTTTTTATAAAAGAGACCGGTATTTGGCCTTCTTTCCTTACTTCCTTTGCTGTCCATCCTCTTTGGTAAATTGTAGAGGCTGGATGCATGTACAGTATAAGTGGTCTCTGGTGCTAAATAAAGTATTGGCTGCAAGAATATTTGGATAAGGTCGCGGCTGCGCGCGACTTGATTCGTTAAGCCATCTTTCGCCAGTGGGTGATATTTTGAATATCGGCCAAGTCCTTCTGTTCGGCTTGTTGGCTAGACCTCGTCGCGACTGAAATCTTTGATTTGATCTCCGAAAACAGAGGCTGCCTCTGTTTCTAGGCGCTCTTTCAAGCCGACAACCTCCAAGCAATCATTGCCAGCATCAGCAGCTTCATCTTCATCAGTAGAGTTCTCTGCTATATCTTTTAATCGCTGAATTTCTCTTGAAAGAGATTCTAAAACGACTCTAGCTTCCCAGTCTAAAAGTGAGGTTTTAAGCTCTCGTAGAACACTCATTATGAAACCTGCTTCTTAAATACCTTTTGACACTTCATGGCCAATTTAGAAAGAAGCCCCTTGAACTCATCAAGAGGCATGTTTGAAACTGGACATATACTGTAATGCCCTGGGCGATCATTGATAAGTTTTAGTCCAGTTGGTACGACAGTATGTCTAGGGATTTTCCAAACCCAGCCAGACATAGGGGTAGAGTCTAGTCTTTCCTTGGTTGAAAGTGAAACTCCTTTACCATTTGATACAACAACAAGAATCCCATTGACTTCTATTGTATCTATATCCTTGGGTCTCCGTACATTTGTGAGACGTGGATCTGTAGAGTTTCCAAGACGAAATAGATCCTCTGGCGCCATAAATAAATCTTCAACATTCACTTCCTGTTCTCCTTCTGTTGATTAAGAAATTAAGCTCTAACGCCCGCAGCACGGGCAAATTTGGAGCGCAGCGGAAAATTTGTCCGACAGCAGCGCTTTGTTAAATTTTTTTACCACCATTTTCGGTGCTTCTTCTTTAGGCGTTCACGTTCTTTAAAATTGTGTATATTCTCTTCTATTGGATCTTTGACTTCTGGTTCAACATACACAAGATCTTCATATCCAGTGTGGTATTTTGCCCTTAAATGTTCTTCTGGGACATTAAATAATTGAGAAAGATGTGCGTAATCTAGCGCTGGAGACTTTTCGAGACAGTCTTTAACTTCTGCATTTTCATTTTTGTACGTAAGTATTTGTCCGTAACTTCTAACTCTAAAAATATCAATACACTCTTTTGCACTTTTTTCAAAATTTGAAACAAAATCATATATTTCAATTAGAAGATCGTCAGTCATTTTTATTGCATACTCAGTCAAGTCCATATAAGGCAAAAACTCTTCCTGGCCAACACATTCAATTATTTTTGGATATGACATATCGGCTACCCCATTCTCTGCATGAACCTTAATAATCTTGGGTATGATTATGGCTGCATGTAAGTTTCTTTTCCCCCAAACTTCGATTAGGAAATTGTAGTTCTTCTTCATTGAGTTAATTCTAGGAAGGCTTCTCCATTTATCCTCTAAAGCCTCAGTGTCAGATTTCTCTGGAACTAGAAAAGAAAGGCCACCCAAATCGAGATCTATCTTCGTTGCGCTATGTATGATTTCCTGAACAGCGGATGTTCTTTGCAATGGATCATCAGATAGCTTTCCCTTGTAAGTTCTTTTTATGGAGATAAGTCCTTCAAATGCACCTTGAAAGCTGACTACCCAATTATTCGCCACTTCCAGCTTTTCTTTTTGCGCATCAATATACTTCTGATATTTGACTGAAAATAGTCCGAGAAATGCTGCAAGAGAAGTAATCAAAAAAGGGTAAATATAATCTTTGACTGGGTTACTCTCTTGCTTTAATTCCAGTATTGCTTTCACTAACTCGGACTCTTCACTCATATTCTGTCTCGAAGTGATTAAAATTAAACGCCGCAATCAGTCGCGGACAACTTTGTGCGCATTTTACGCAATAATGGGAGCGCAGCGACCGCGCAAAAGGTGCACAGAGTTGGCCGTCGGCTGCATTGCCTGGTAAATGGATTCACTTGGTGTGCCTCCAATTTCTAGAGGACGTTTTTCCAGATAGACCTAACATTACGCTACCTTGTAAAGCCGGCTTTTTCGACTGGGACCGTCCTCTCTTTCTTTTATTCTTTGATTTCTTAGATTTTTTTGGTTGTTTAGGCCATTTCTCAGAGTGAATAGCATATTTCTCCTCGTGGAGTTTGAGTGCATCCTGAGCCGCAGATAGCAGCTCCACATGACTTCCCAGCTCCTTGTTCCCCAGCTCTATAAGATTTGGTAGGCGCAAAATAGCATTTCGTACCTTTCGGATTGCCTTAACTTTCGCCTCTAAATCTTTAAATTCACTGTAATCCATAGGTCATTTAACAGTTAATTAAGAGTGTGCCCCTTTCGTAGACCTCAGAAAAATAACATTCAGCTAACAGGTGGTGAGTTTTCTTCTGAGTCCGCGTTAAGTTCCTTTTTATGATCGTCTTCGTTGTACTTAATCAATCTAAAGTCTTCTGACTTAGTAATGCAAATATTATTATCCTTTGACGATATTGTAAAAAGCCTACTGCCAAGAACACTTATGTATCTAAATTTTTCAGAGTCTGTAGATGAACATTGGCCAGCTCCTACTACGTAGAAACCTTCCGCACCGTGATCAACAGCCACTTCACCATTCGAATATCCCGTATTAAATGCAACTGTTGGCAAAAAACAGACTATCGAAACCACGAAAACTCTTAACTTGACAGGTATGTTCAATAAAAATTTATTGCTGAATATTATGTATAGAAACAATATCATCGAAATCAAAGGATAAAGGCCACGCAACCGCATGTACCCATCCTCTGTAATAGCAGTATATGCCGAGCCGCCTAAACTTAACAAAACAAGTGCAAAACCATAAAACTTAAGAAAATACGTAAAGCCTTTATTGAGCTTTCCGCTCTTCGCAAGATCTTCATCATACTGTTTTTTTGATACTGTATTGAATCCGTCAATTGCAGAATATATGCCAAGAGCTCCAATTGCTGGCAATGCCGGGTACACTGATACTTTCACTATGTCGGTGATGGCGACATATGAAAGGATATTTAGATCAAACTTTATCCAAAATCCCCAAAGATATGAAATCCCAGAAAATAGTGCCAGGCTATAGAAGAATATTGAAATATCAAATTTTTTGCTCATTGCTTTCTATTGTCGACTCTTAACGTTGCCATAATCGGCAGCCGCGAAGTTCAGGGCCTTGTTAACCGTGATCACTGCACCCACTCCCAAACCAACAAAAAACTCCAATATACGACAGTTGAAGCACCAATAAAAAGTAACGCCCAAAGAATACTCTTCTGAACTGCGGGCATCTGCTGGCTGGGAATGACATTCAAGTACTTGGCCGATGTCTCATCGCATTTACAGTACGCGTGAATCCCGCTCCAGAGAATAGGCGGAAAGTATAGGTACGATATGCTAACCTGTTCCCCAGGTACTAATGTCGGAATAAGGATTTCAGCGGGACCATGTACTTCACCCTCAACTTCATAAGTAAGCTGAGGGAAAAGCCGGAAACTCTTGGGCAAGAAAATATGACCTATCCGAATATTATTTGCGGTTTTTTTTCCTGAATTTCTTACGACAATGCTATGTGTGTTGACATTTGTACCATTGTCATCGTGAAGAGGGATTGCAGAAGCATGAACTAAGTATGTCACTAGCTTTGGCTTAGCTTCAAAATATGCCTTCAATACAAAACCGGCTATCGCGGTAATAACTGGTGCGGCTAGTTTCGCAATTATATCAATATTCATATTTTCAGATAATTTGGACGGTTAACGAGGCTGTAGAAAAACTATTTCGGAGAATCAGCTCTTCCAGCCATATTTTGATTGATCATTGAGCCCGATTTAAACACAGTCCTTTCACATAGTCATCCAATCTGTGCAGTCAATCGAGAGGCTTCGTCAAGAGCCTTCTGGCTCAGTGAATCGCTCCATAATTCATCAGCTTTTCAATGTTATGCACCAAGCAGAACATCCGCCATTGCCCCTGGACCTTGTCCAGGCCGCGTAACGTGAATCGATTTAGGCCCTTGTTGGTGCCTGTATTGCCAAATACCGGCTCCACCACGGACATTCGGTGCCCGTAGATCACCTTTCCTTCCTGGCTGTCGACGCGTCGCTTCATCCAGTCTGTCGCGGTGTGGCCATTGGTCACTGTAATCGATACCTGGCGACCGTGCCCCTCCCTTGTGTCGGCGGCACTTGGATTGCGCATACACTGGTCTTTTAGTTGGCAGCTGCGACAGTCGGTCAGGTTACCTTCAAAGACCAGTTTTCTTTTACCTTTGACAGGTCGAGATTCACCAACGAACCAAAGAGACTTTCCGGCCGGACAGATACAGATCTTGTTCTTGGCATCGATTTGAAATTCGCTGGCCGGGATGATCTTCTTCTGGCCTTTGGCATTGTACTGATTCCGCTTACCATACTTCTTTTTCTGCTTAGAGAAAGCTTTGTCTCTGGATCGGAACTTATTGTCAGGGATGTAGGCGTTGATGTTCTCTTTGCGGAGATAATCATTATTCTCCTCACTGGAGAACCCGGTATCTGCGGTTACGATTACCTGACTTTTGAGGATATCGTCATGGATTCCGGTATCACGATACCGCTTTCTGATACCGTCCAGAATCGACTTCAACGTATGCTGTTCCTGGCCGGAGCCAAAGGCCTGGGCTTCGACAATGATCTGGTGTTCCTTATCGACGGCGGCGATACCGTTGTAGCCCTGTATTGTGCCTTTGCTGGTGGTCATTTTGGCGGATTCGTTATCGGTGATGTTGCTCTTTACTTCTTTCTGGTTCTTTCCTTGCCCCTTCCTTGGGGTTGCCGTCTTTAGGAACTGATCAATCTTGTCGAAGTGCTTTTGGAGGGTTTCAGTGGCCTGGGCGAGCTGCTTCTTTCGGTCTCGCTCTTTGGGCTTTCGCCCGTCGAGCCGTTTGTGCTCTTCGATGCAATGCCGGATCTTCTTCTGGATTTTGTCTCGCTTCTGTTCCAGTTCTTTGAAAGTGCCGGAATGCTCTTTGGAGGCGTCTGAGGGCATCTTGCAGCCGTCAATGGCAAAGAGTTCATTGCCCAGTAGGCCCTGCTGGTCGCAGACAAGCAGTACCTGCTCGAAGACAGACTCAATGGCGTCGGGGTAGCCGCTGACAAAGCTCGCGATACTGGTGAAGTGGGGGACGGCGTCGCAGGAGAGGGCTTTGAAGATGATATTGTTTTCACATTGCCACTGGATCTCGCGACTGGAGGTGATGCCTTTGGCGTAGGCAAGCAGGATGATCTTGAGCAGAATCGCTGGATCGTAAGCGGCTCTGCCGCCCTGATCATTGCTGTATTTGTCGTAGAAGGGGGAGAGGTCGATACGCCCGTCGATCAAACGGTGGAGAGTGAACTCGAAAGTGGCAGGCTGGAGTTGGTCTTCGAAGTTAATGACGACCATGGCGTCCTGGCTGTAGCTGTATTTTCTGAAATTTGGCATATCCCCTCCCTTTGAGGGTCAAATTTTACCAAAAAACGCTGGGTTTTAAGAATTTTTCTACAGCCTGAACGCGTGTAGCTGCGGCAGATTGCGAGCGCAGCGAGTAATTTGTTCGACAGCCTACACTTGTTACATTTTCTTTGCGAACCACTCGTTCATGTGATGAATTATTTCCGAAACTTGAACATCATCAGTAGATTTATGGCCATCCTTCTCGACTACTTCATCGTATAGGTACGCTTGAAAATCATTAAACCGGTCCCATACCATGTTGCCGCTATCGCCTCTACCAAGCTCTTCAGTTATAAACCAATCCCGAACAGAGCAGATTATTTTATCCACTTCGTCATCATGACTTTTAATGTCGCAGCCGGAGAGATCAGATATGGCTTGTTGGAAGCGATAGCGTTCCTTTTCAAGTATCAGTATTTTCTTTTCTTTCCATTTCCCGCCTTTAAGCTTCTTACAGCCGTAATCAATCCCAAGTTCAAAAGGCATGTTCATGCGATAGACCTCTCCTTTTGCTGTGGACACCAGCCTAGACAGGTCATGAATTCCAAACTTTGATTCCTTAATGAGATCAGTGATCTTATCGATTCTATTCTCAGCTGAATCAGCACGCTCTAAAGAAAGTCTAGGTTTGTAGCCGAAATAAAATATTGTAAACACAACGCCAAGCAGAAGCTGTCTAAAATCGTTATCAAAGGGGCAGTTTACAAATACGTTTTTCTCGAAATCACGTGGCATGTTACCGCCTTATTTTTTGTCTTTTGGCGGGTGCAGGTCTCGACCATAGCTATCCTTTTCTCGAATTTTTCCATCCCTACCATGAACGTAAAACTCAGCCTTTTGATTTTTAGCGATGCTACGTCCATGGGTCACGGCCTCCTTCTGAGTAGAAAATACCTTTGTAGCCTTAGTCGAGCCCCCTTTTTTTACTGCCCATCCATCAGAGCTTTTTACAACGTGTTGAGACGGTGGCTTTTTAGCCATGATGAAACCTCCTGTAAATGTAACGATTGAGCTGAGCCGCGCCGCTGCTGAACCGAACGAAGCGCGCTTTGGTCACCGGCGTCGGCTCCAGCGAATTGTTAGATTGCCTCGTGCTCATTCGCCGAAACGCTTCACGAGTGATGCTCTGGCTTCTTCAAGAAGCTGCGCATATTTGGACGAGAACGGTTCGACAAGGTTCTTCTCAAGGCAACCTAATAGTGCCCACAAAGCGTTCCGCTCTGGTGCTTCGAGGCCGGGCAACTCGGATTCGATTCGCTCAGATGCGAGCAATTCGAACAGCACGAGCGCCACATCATCGTCCAGGGTAATTGTTGTGCTCATGACGCTTCCAGCAATCTAACATTTATATAGTGGCCCCCAAGGCCACTTTGCCCAAGACCGATATCTCTTGGTGAAATTTTACGCAGAATGCCCGCAAAGCCCCGCCACGTCAAGGCTACAGGACGCGGGTGTGTGGTTCCCGCTTTGGGCAAAGTGATCACCGCGCCTACTATCGGCGGACGGATGCGGATGGGTTTCAATAGGGCTGGCGTGAAAAGCCTTTTGTCTTGAAAGGTCTAGATATTCCCGCGGAGTTGCGCCTTGATTGTGAACCGCTTTGAAAGCCAGGGACATCTCGGGACTTGTTCATAGACTCCCTAAATAAAGTATTGACGGCAAGAGATTGGCTTCCGTTGTTGGTCTTTTTCTGTGCCGCTATTTGCACATAGCACACCCGCTCGCTGATCGCGGCCAACGGCGGATGGCCGCCCCGCCGCTCCTACAAGGGATGAGTAGTCCGGGCCGCCGCAAACCCGGGCTGAAAAAGGCTTCGCTCAGGAATCCGCATTCAACGTGCGGATGGCGACGCCTGCCGCCGTCGTACGATTCTCCACGCCCAGCTTGGAAAAGATCCCTTCCAGGTGTTTGTTCACAGTGCGCGGGCTGACTGCGAGAATTTCGCCGATTTCCCGGTTCGTTTTGCCGTTGGCAATCCAGAACAGTACCTCTGATTCGCGCTTGGTCAGCGACAGCCTTTCCCGCAGCAGCTCCTCGCCCGCCGGTCGGCCGCCATCCTGCAACCTGAGCAGGCAGGTGCCATCCCGCCGGTGTTCAATAAACCGGACTTCCAGTGGTTTTTGCAGATGCGGGAGTTTCAAGGACTGGCTGGCCGCAGGTTGGCGTGAAAGCCACTGCTGTAACGCTTCTACCAGCTGCCGTTGCCGCTCGCCTTCGGTGGCGCCGGCACTGCTCAGCAGTGCGTAGGTCTGCGGCGTGGCCCACTGCATCCTGCCCTCCAGGTCGACGGTAAACAGGAACTGGCCGGTGGAGTCCAGGGCCTGGTGGGCGCTGCTGGTCAGGCGCGCGTTGGTCAGGTGAACGCGCATGCGCGCCAGCAGTTCGTCGGGCTGGATGGGTTTGGTCAGGTAGTCGACACTGCCGCATTCCAGCCCCTTGACGATATTGTCGGAATCGGTGAGTCCGGTCATAAAAATAACCGGGATCGCCGCCAGCTCCGGGTCGCTTTTCAACAGGCGGCAGGTTTCAAAACCGTCCAGCCCCGGCATCACCGCATCCAGCAGGATCATGTCCGGGCGCAGGCGCCGGGCGATATTCAGTGCCTGGTTGCCATCCAGCGCGACCAGTACGTTGACGCCGGCCTGTTCCAGGGTGTCGTTGATCAGGCTCAGGGTGTCCGGAGAGTCGTCCACGACCAGGACGATATCGCTACAGTTGGCGGAAGGGCCATGTGCGGATGGTCGGACGGCATCAGTGGCGTTGTCGTGACTCATTAACACTCCCTCTCTTCCAGTGCTTCACTCAGTTGTTCAAAACGCATGGTATCGGCCAACTGGCGGAACTGGTCGATACGCCCCGGGTCGGTAATTTTACCCGCGGCGATCTTGTCCAGCGTGGTGTGTACGCCGTTGCGGTAACCGATGCGGGCGTAGGCGAGCAATTCGGTCAGCAACGGATGGTCTGCTAGCGGTTCCTGCACTTCCCGCTTGCCGGGGCGCGCCCGCTGCGGCTGCTTGTCCGCGGCATACTCCCACTGCAGCGCCAGCAAGCGGCCGATGGTGTCGAGCAGCTTGCGGTTGTTGAGCGGCTTGACCAGATAGGCATCGTGATGGGCGGCGTCCGCGCCCGGCCCCCCGGGTTTGAGATGCCGTTCCTGCGCGTCGGCGGACAGCATGATGATCGGTGCGCGGATATCCTGGTCGCGCAGATTTTCCGCCAGTTGCAGGCCATCCATACCGGGCATGCTGACATCGAGCAGGAACAGATCCGGCTTGTGTTGTCTTACCAGGGCCAGGCAGTCCTCAGCGCTCTGGGCTTCCAGCAGGGAAAAACCGAGCGGGGCCAGCAGGTCGGCAATCAGGCCGCGGTGGATGGGCTCGTCGTCCACCACCATCACGGTGCGCCGCGGGCCGACGTAGCCACCGATTTGTTGCGCGGGTATCGCCTGGTGGTGCGCGGAGTCCACCCACGAGAGCAGCAGCGAAACGGTAAAGTTGCTGCCCTTGCCCAGTTCGCTTTCCACCCGCAACTCCCCGCCCATGATTTCCGTCAACAGGTACGAGATGGTCAGGCCGAGGCCGGTGCCGGTAGCCACCGGGGCAACGCCGTTGCGGACCCGCTCGAAGGGTTTGAGGATGCGCGCAATATCGTTGCGGTGAATACCGATGCCGGTGTCGACGATGGAAAATTCCGCCACCTGATTGCGGTAGCGGATATGAAAATCCACCTGTCCCTCGCGGGTGTACTTGATGGCGTTGGAGAGCAGGTTGATGAGTATCTGCCGCAACCGTTTCTCGTCCGCGATGACGGTGGATGGCAGCGGGTTGTGGATATGACAGTAGAGGCGGATACCCTTGGCCTCCGCCTGTGGGAGGAACATGTCCACCATCTGTTCGATCAGCTCCGGCAGGCGCACCTGGTTGCGGTAGATGTCGAGACGGCCGGTCTCGATCTTGGAAATATCCAGCAACCCCTCGATCAGGTCGGTGAGATATTCGCTGCTGCGCCTGATGATGCGCAGCGCATTGCGGTGTCGCTCGGGTATATCCTGTTGCTGGTCGAGCAGCTGTGCGTAGCCGAGGATCGACTGCAGCGGCGTGCGCAGCTCGTGGCTGATGCCGGACAGGTAGCGGCTCTTGGCGCTGTTGGCACTTTCGGCCTGTTCCTTGGCCAGCTGCAGCGCGCGGTCGGTTTCCTTGTGCGCCTCTATCTCGTTCAGCAGCAGGCGCGTCTGGCGGTTGGATTCCAGCTGGGCCACCACGCGGCTGTCATGGGTAAGCAGGAATAGCCAGGACAGCACCCCGGCCACCAGCAGCAACACCACGAACAGGGTCCACAGGGTGTCCTGCAGCAGTTTGGCCTCGGCGGCGGTGGCCGGCTGCATCTGGCTGTAGACCAGGGCAAAAAAACCGGCGATGCACAGGCTGACGCCCATCAGCAGCAGGGCGAAGCGCCCCAGCCGCGAGTCGATGCCGTTGACGATCGGCTCCGGCAACAGCATTTTCAGCAATGCGACAAGCTGTCGTGAAAAACGCGCGTCCGGCTTGCAGCTGTCCAGGCAGCGGGAATCCAGCGAGCAGCACAGGGAGCAGATGGGGCCCCGGTAGGCGGGGCAGTGGCTCATATCTGGGGACTCGAACTGGTTTTCGCAGATGCAGCAGGTGAGCGGCGACTGGTTTGCCTGCGGCGTTTCTACCGCGGGAATGACTGCTACCTCACCGGGCGCCAGGGGAAAGTCGGTGTGGCGGGCGAGATAAAAGCGGCCGCGGGTGGCGATGCCCAGCAATGGCACCATGACGAAGCAGATCGCCAGGCTGATAAAACTGGCGAAGTTCTTCGCTCCGTCACCGAGGTAGCCGAGGTAGCAGACAATGCCGATGGCGGAGGCGAACAGCATGGAGCCGACTCCCACCGGGTTGAAGTCGTACAGGTGCGAGCGCTTGAACTCCACATAGGAAGGGCTGATGCCCAGCGGCTTGTTGATCATCAGGTCGGCGGACAGGCAGCCGAGCCAGCTGATGGCAACGAGCGAGAAAATTCCCAAAACGCCTTCCAGTGCGCGGTAAATACCGAGCTCCATCAGGATCAGCGCGATGCTCACGTTGAACACCAGCCAGACGACGCGGCCGGGATGGCTGCGGGTCAGCCGCGAGAAAAAATTCGACCAGGCAATGGACCCGGCGTAGGCGTTGGTCACGTTGATCTTCATTTGCGAGATGATCACCATCACGCCGGCCAGCATCAGTGACATGGTGGGGGACTGGGTCACGTAGTTGAAGACCATCTGATACATGTATACCGGGTCGGTTGCCTGGCTTGCGGAGGCACCGCCGGTGAAGGCGAGGTAGGCGAGGAAGGAACCGAGCAACATTTTGATCAGCCCGATCAGTATCCAGCCGGGACCGGCCAGGGTGAGCCAGAACCACCATCGGTAGCGATTCTCGCGGGTTTTTTCCGGCATGAAGCGCAGGTAGTCCACCTGCTCGCCGATCTGCGCCACCATGGCGAAGAAGACAGACGCGGCGGCGCCGAACAGCATCCAGTCGAAACTGTGACTGCCGGGCGTCTGTTGTGGCGCGAACTGAGTCCAGTCTTCCACGCGGGAGAGTTCGAACCAGGCCGCCGTGAAAAGCGCGAGGCATTGCAGCAGCAGCCACAGGGGTTGGGTGCCGATCTGGAACTTACTGACCGCGTGAATGCCGTGGGTCACGATGGGGATCACCGCGAGCGCGCACAGGATGTAGCCGATGAATGGAGGAATACCGAACAGGGCGTGCAGCGCGGAGGTGAGGATGGCGGCTTCGATGGCGAAAAAGATAAAGGTGAAGGAGGCGTAGATCAGCGAAGTGATGGTGGAGCCCAGGTAGCCGAAACCGGCGCCGCGGGTGAGCAGGTCGATATCCAGCCCGTGTTTGGCGGCGTAGTAGCTGATCGGGAATCCGGTTATGAAGATCACCGCCGCCACAGCGAGCATCGCGGCCACGGTGTTGGTAAAGCCGTAATTCAGGGTTACCGATGCGGCTATGGCCTCCAGTGCCAGGAACGCCGTGGCGCCCAGTGCCGTTTTGGCGACCTGTTCGATGGACCAACGGCGCCCGCGCACCGCGGTAAAACGCAGCGCGAAATCTTCGAGCGTCTCGTCTCCCACCCACTTGTTGTAATGCCGCCGGACGCGGAATACCTGCTGTGCGGGTCGCATGGCCTGCCTGTTGTCGTTATCGTTGTTGCCCGTGAACATTTCAACCACCGGGGTCACTGCCTAATACCGCTACCTTGAGCGTTGTTTCAGCCGTAGGATGGGCAAAGGAGCGTAGCGACGTGCCCATCTTCCGCGGCCTTGATGGGCACGCTACGCTTTGCCCATCCTACAAATATGCCGATTTGCGGCTTAAGGTAGCGATATTAGGATCACTGCCTTTCAATCCGGAGGCCTGCAAATTCCCCCTTCCTTAGTATATGTCGTCGTGTTCCTGAAAAAACCGTCAAATGACGTAGATGCGTAGGTCAATCTGCGTATGGAGCCCCTGTAGTCCCCGACGAATAATCGGTACCAGCAAAAAACAACCGATCGATAATCAAGGGGGGCAAGTATGGAACAGTTGATCAACAGGCCGCACGCGCGGCAAGGCGGGGCCTTGTGGCGCAGCACCGGCATACTGGCGGCGCTGGGGCTGGCAGCGGCACCGCTGCCGGCACTGGCGGGCAAGAAGGTGGAAATGGAAGGCGGGCAGTGGTTCAGCATCGGCGCCGGCTTCCGTTCGCAGTTTGAATCCGTCGACGGCGACAGTGACTTTTCCCTGCCGGATATCCGCGTCTATACCGCCGGCCAGTTGCACGAGAATGTGAAGTTTACCTTCAACCTGCAGCAGCGGGACGGCGACAGCGTCGATGTGCTCGATGCTATTGCGCAGTTTGAGTTCTCGCCCCAATTCAATATCTGGGCCGGCCGCATGCTCACACCCGCGGACCGTATCGAGATGAGCGGGCCCTATTACGCGTTGAGCTGGAACCAGTACCGCCAGCCCCTCTATCCGTCTGACCAGGGTGGCCAGGCGGGTCTTATCGGCCGCGATGAAGGGGTTACCTTCTGGGGCACGGCCGGCAAGTTCCAGTATGCGGCCGGTGCCTTCTACGGCCTGGAAGATTACAGCAACACTGACGACAAACGCCTGTACGCCGCGCGCTTTGCGTATAACTTCCTGAACATGGAAGCCAATCCCGGCTACTACACCAGCTCCACCTACTACGGTGACCTCGGCAACATCTTCACCCTGGCCCTGTCGCTGCAGAGCCAGGCCGACGGCACCGGCAGCGCGGAAAGCGCCGGTGACTTCTCGGGTTACACCCTCGACCTGCTTTCCGAAACCGTGCTCGGCGGCGGTGGCGTAGTGACGGTGGAAGCGGAATACAAGAGCTTTGACACCGACTATACGCTGGCCTCTCCGCCCTCCGCAGGCGACTGCTTCTGCCTGTTTGACGGCGATTCCGCCTTTGTCACCGCCGCTTACCTGTTCTCCAACAGCACCGGCCCGGGCAAATTCCAGCCCTATCTGCGTCTGGTGGAAAACGATCCCTCCGATGCCGACAGCAGCAGCTCTGCCGAATTGGGACTCAACTACGTGGTTAACGGCCACAACACACGCTTCAACCTCAGCTTTGTCAGTGGCGATGCCAACGCCAGCGGCTACGCCGGCGACGATGTGGACATTATCAACCTCGGTATGCAGGTGCAGCTGTAAGGACCTGTCAAAAAAGGAGATCAATCTTATGAACGTAAAAAAATTCGTCACCGGACTGGCACTGGCCGCCGGGACCAGCGTATTGAGCGCGGCGGTTATGGCTGCCGACACCATCAAAGTCGGTGTGCTGCACTCCCTGTCCGGCACCATGGCCATCAGTGAAACCACCCTCAAGGACACGGTCCTGATGATGGTGGACGAGCAGAACAGGAAGGGCGGCCTGCTGGGGAAAAAACTCGAGGCGGTGGTCGTGGACCCGGCCTCCGACTGGCCGCTGTTTGCGGAGAAGACCCGCGAGCTGCTCACCAAGGAGAAGGTCGACGTTATCTTCGGCTGCTGGACCTCTGTGTCGCGCAAGTCCGTGCTGCCGGTGATTGAAGAGCTGAACGGCCTGATGTTCTACCCGGTGCAGTACGAGGGGGAAGAGTCCTCCAAGAACGTCTTTTACACCGGAGCGTCGCCGAATCAGCAGGCCATTCCGGCGGTGGATTACCTGATGAACGACCTGGAAGTGGAGCGCTGGGTACTGGCGGGCACCGACTACGTCTACCCGCGCACCACCAACAAGATCCTCGAAGCCTATCTCGAGGCCAAGGGGGTCGACAAAAAAGACATCATGGTCAACTACACCCCCTTCGGTCATTCCGACTGGCAGAGCATCGTCGCCGACATCAAGAAGTTCGGCGGCGCGGGCAAGAAGACCGCGGTGGTGTCCACCATCAACGGTGATGCCAATGTGCCTTTCTACAAAGAGCTGGCCAACCAGGGCATCAGCGCGGAAGACATTCCGGTGGTTGCCTTCTCTGTGGGCGAGGAAGAACTCTCCGGCATCGATACCCGTCCGCTGGTCGGTCACCTGGCGGCCTGGAACTATTTCCAGGGCGTGGACAGCGAAGCCAATGAGAACTTCATCCAGCAGTGGAAGAAATTTACCGGCGATGAAAAGCGGGTAACCAACGATCCCATGGAAGCCACCTATATCGGTTTCAACATGTGGGCCAAGGCGGTGGAAAAGGCGGAGACCACCGATGTGGACGCGGTGGAGCAGGCGATGATCGGTATCGAGTTCCCGAACCTTTCCGGCGGCGTCGCCAGGATGAACAAAAACCACCACTTGTCCAAGCCGGTCTTTATCGGCGAGATCCAGGACGACGGCCAGTTTGAAGTGGTCTGGGAAACCGACGGCCTGGTGGCCGGCGATGCCTGGTCCGACTTCCTGCCGGGCTCCAAAGACCTGATCGCCGACTGGACCGCGCCCATAAAATGCGGCAACTACAACACCAAGGCCAAGGCCTGCGGAGGCCAAGGGCAGTAATCCATCTGCGGTTTGCCAAAATATAAATAATTCAAGGGCATTTCTAAAAATTCTTTTCTCGTCACCCCCGCGAACGCGGGGGTCCAGTAGCCACGGGGTTTCTGGATTCCCGCGTGAGCTTCGCTGCTCTGACGAGTCGCGGGAATGACGATTTTTAGAGATGCCCTCAAGTTTCGGTTCGTAGGGTGCGCCGCGCGCACCGGCCCCAGGCTGGTGCAGGTATCAGGCTTTTTGGTGCGCACGGCGCACCCTACGAGTCCCGGGTCCTGGAGGCAAGTAGTTACCTCTCGGTAAGTTCACATGGGGTTGAACAAGTGAAGCATTTGCTATTGACCGGTTGCCTGCTGTTGGCGCTGGTGACGACACTGCCGGCCGCGAGCGCCGGCAGTGCCGTTTCGGAGCAGGCAGCGCCGTCCGCCACGCCGGCGTCCGAGGAACCCGGCGGTGATCGCCAGGTACTACTGACGCGGCTCACCCAGGCCAGCCTGCGCGAGAGCGCAGAGGTGCTGGACCAGCTCGAGCGTTCCGGTGGCCGCGAGATGCGCGGGCTCTTTGCCACCATGCTCGCGGGAGACCTTTACTACCACCGCGAGACCGGCCAGTTGATGGCGGTACAAAAGAACCCGGCCGGCGAGCAGGTCGGCAGCGATATCTTTACCGGGGAGGACCTGGGGGTACAGTCCCGTCGTTCGATCAAGAAAGTCCGTGTGAACAACCGCCTGCGCAGCCACCTGCGCGATGCCATTGCCCGCGTTGATCTGATGCACGGCACTGAGGCGCAAAAGGAGGGCGCAGTGCTGGCAATCCTGGATGACCTGAGCCCGCAGAATATGCGCCTGCTGGAGGTCGCCGCCGACGCCGGCCAGAGCGACAGGGTGAGCGAACTGATTGAACTGGCGCAGGCGATGGTGGAGCTGCGCGATTCCAGCGTAACGGACGCGCGGCTGTCGGCTATCACCGTGATGAGCGGGCGTCTCGAAGCGCCGGTGCGCAACCAGCTGCAGCGCCTGCTCGACGACGAGCGCGAAAGCGACAGGAAAATCCGCGTGGCTGCTCAGCAAGCGCTGGAAGAAATTGAGAGCCGTATAGCGTTCTACGGTTTTATGGAACAGCTGTTTTTTGGTCTGAGCCTCGGTTCGGTGCTGCTGCTCGCGGCCATCGGTCTGGCCATCACCTTTGGAGTGATGGGCGTGATCAACATGGCCCACGGTGAAATGATCATGCTCGGCGCCTATACCACCTACGTGGTGCAACAGCTGATGCCCGGCGCCATCGAATACTCCCTGCTGGTGGCGGTACCGGCGGCGTTCCTGGTTTCGGGTGGTGTGGGGGTATTGATCGAGCGCGGTGTCATCCGTCACCTGCAGGGGCGCCCGCTGGAAACCCTGCTGGCCACTTTCGGTATCAGCCTGATCCTGCAACAGGCAGTGCGCACGATTTTCTCACCGCTCAATATGCCGGTGGTGACGCCCGGCTGGATGAGCGGCGCCTTCGCTATCAACCCGGTGTTCTCTGTCACCTTTAACCGCCTTTACATCCTGTTGTTTGCGCTCGCCGTATTTGCGCTGCTGCTGGCGACCCTGAAGAAAACTTCCCTGGGCCTGAATGTGCGCGCGGTGTCACAGAACCGCGACATGGCAAAGGCCATGGGGGTGCGCACGGAATTGGTGGATGCCATGACCTTCGGCCTGGGCTCGGGTATCGCCGGTGTGGCCGGTGTGGCGCTGAGCCAGTTGACCAATGTGGGGCCGAATCTCGGGCAGTCCTACATCATCGATTCATTCATGGTGGTGGTGTTCGGTGGTGTCGGCAATCTGCTCGGTACCCTCGTCGGTGGCTTCTCCCTCGGTGTGACCAACAAGTTCCTCGAGCCCGCCACCGGCGCGGTGCTGGCGAACATCATCGTGCTGGTGTGCCTGATCCTGTTTATCCAGAAGCGGCCCAAGGGGCTGTTTCCTCAGCGCGGGAGGGCCGCCGAATGACGACTGCGGAACACAACCGATCCCTGTTTGGCAACCTGGCCGGCGCGCTGGCGCGGCTGCGCGCGCCGGGCAAGGGTTCCTCGCTGCTGGTGGCGATCCTGCTCGGGGTCACGCTGCTGATGTCGGCCGCCAACCTGCTGTTGCCCGCCGAATCGCCGCTATACGTGAGCACCTACACCATCACGCTGATGGGCAAGTACCTGTGCTTTGCCATGTTGGCGATGGCGGTGGATATCGTGTGGGGATACTGCGGCATCCTGAGCCTCGGTCACGGCGCCTTCTTTGCGCTGGGCGGCTACGGTATGGGCATGTACCTGATGCGCCAGATCGGCGATCGCGGTGTCTACGGCAATCCGGACCTGCCGGATTTCATGGTGTTCCTCAACTGGCAGGAGCTGCCCTGGTATTGGCAGGGTATGGACCAGTTCTGGTTCGCGCTGCTGATGGCCCTGCTGGTGCCAGGTCTGCTGGCGTTTGTGTTCGGCTGGCTGGCGTTCCGATCGCGCGTCACCGGGGTATACCTGTCGATCATGACCCAGGCGCTCACCTACGCCCTGATGCTGGCTTTCTTCCGCAATGAGATGGGATTCGGCGGCAACAACGGCCTGACGGATTTCAAGGACATACTCGGCTTCGACCTGCAGGCAGATGGCACCCGCGTGGCCCTGCTGATGGCGACGGCGTTGCTATTGGCGCTTACCTTTGTCGCAAGCCGTGCCATCGTGCACTCGCGGCTCGGGCGCGTGGTGGTGGCCATCCGCGATGCCGAGCCGCGCGCGCGTTTTCTCGGCTACCGCACCGAGCGCTACAAGGTGTGGCTGTTCGTCTATTCCGCGGTGGTGGCGGCGGTGGCGGGCATGCTCTACGTGCCCCAGGTAGGCATCATCAATCCGGGCGAGTTTTCGCCACTCAATTCCATCGAGGTGGTGGTGTGGGTCGCGGTCGGCGGCCGCGGCACCTTGTACGGCGCCATAGTCGGTGCCCTGCTGGTGAACTACGCCAAGACCCGTTTTACCGCGGTGATGCCGGACGGCTGGCTGTTTGCCCTCGGCACCCTGTTCGTGGTGGTCACCGTACTGCTGCCGAAAGGCCTCGTCGGCCTGCTGCAGCGCGCCCGGACGACAGATGCGGAAACGCGAGGGGAAAATAATACAGGCGAAGTTTCAGCAGGCAATGCGCCTGCTGAACCGATCACTGGGGAGGCTCGGGCATGAACGTAACGGCACAGGCACGCGAACTGTTGCGACGCGATACCACTTGGCCATTTCTGGTACCGCGCCAGCGGGCCGTGGACGTCTCACATCAGGTGATCCTGTACATCGAGGGGCTGAGTGTCAGTTTCGATGGCTTCAAGGCGTTGAACGATCTGAATCTCTATGTGAACGACGGCGAGCTGCGTTGCCTGATCGGGGCCAACGGCGCGGGCAAAACCACGCTGATGGACGTGATCACCGGCAAGACCCGCTGCGATAGCGGCAGCGCCTGGTTCGGCCAGAACATCGACCTGCTGGCGCACGACGAGGCGGCGATTGCGCAGCTGGGTATCGGGCGCAAATTCCAGAAGCCCACGGTGTTCGAGGCACACACGGTGTACACCAACCTGGAGCTCTCCCTGAAAGGCGGTAAGGGCGCCTGGTCTGCCCTGACCGCAGCCCTCAACGGTGAGCAGCGCGACCGCATCGACCGAGTGCTGGAAACCATCGGGCTGGCGAAGGCGCGCTACCAACTTGCCGGCGCTCTCTCCCACGGGCAGAAGCAGTGGCTGGAAATCGGCATGTTGCTGGCGGCCGAGCCGCGCCTGCTGCTGATCGACGAACCCGTTGCGGGCATGACCGCGGAAGAGGCCGAGCGCACCGCGGAACTGCTGACCTCCCTGGCCGGCGAGCACACGGTGATCGTGGTGGAACACGATATGGAATTCGTGCGCAGCATTGCGCGCACGGTGACGGTACTGCACCAGGGGACGGTACTGGCGGAGGGCACCATGGACCAGGTGCAGAACAATCCCGACGTGATCGAGGTTTATCTGGGGGAGGGCGCATGATCCGAATCGAAAAACTCAACCAGAAATACGGCGGTACGCAGATTCTCTGGGATCTCGACCTGGATGTGGAAAAAGGTTCGTGCACCTGCATCATGGGCCGCAATGGCGCCGGCAAGACCACCCTGCTCAAGTGCCTGATGGGGCTGTTGCCGGCGAGCGACGGGCGCATTCTGTTCGGGGGCAAGCCCATTGAAGGGCGCGCGGCACAGGCGCGCGCGCATCTCGGCATCGGTTATGTGCCCCAGGGGCGGGATATTTTTCCGCTGCTGACGGTGGAGGAAAACCTGCAGATCGGACTGCCGGCCCGCAAGGACAAGGCGCGCCGGATTCCCCCGCGGATCTTTGAACTGTTTCCGGTACTGAAGGACATGCTGCACCGCCGTGGCGGTGACCTGTCCGGCGGCCAGCAACAGCAACTGGCCATCGGGCGCGCACTGGTGATCGATCCCAAGGTATTGATCCTCGACGAACCCAATGAAGGCATCCAGCCCAACATCGTGCGCCAGATCGGCGATGTGATCCGGATGCTGAACGAGGAGGACGGGCTGACGGTCATCCTGGTGGAACAGAAACTGGGCTTCGCCCGCCGCGTTGGGCGCGAGTTCCGTCTGATGCAGAAGGGGCGGATTGTGGCCGCCGATCAAATGGCGAAACTGGACGACGGTTTGATTCGGCAGTACCTGGCGGTGTGAAGATTTCGGGCCAGCCTTAACTTGGTAGCACTGGGGACAGGCGTGGATGATACTGAGTTGAGAGTTTCTGTAGCCAGTTTGTAGGAGCCTGCCATGCAGGCGATTGGGGCGGTGCTATCGGCAATATTTGTTTCGCCGGCAGGGCTGGCTCCCACAGGGTTTCTCCTTAACCCGGTGCCATCCGGGTCAGACACGAATGGCACTAAGTTAAGCTCCGAGCTGCTCCTGCTCCTGAGGATTGCGCTGTAGGAGCCTGCTTGCAGGCGAACATTCCCGGTGCCCTGCCGCGACTTCAATTCGCCTGCAAGCAGGCTCCTACAGGGAGATTCCGCTTAACTTAGTGCCATCCGGGTCAGACGCTAATACCGCTACCTTAAGCCGAAAATCGGCATATTTGTAGGATGGGCAAAGCGTAGCGTGCCCATCAAGGTCCTGGAAGATGGGCACGTCGCTACGCTCCTTTGCCCATCCTACGACTTCGTGCCATTCGGGTCAGACGCTGCGCCTGCCGGACAGGTTCAGCGTCAGTTCCAGCAGCCCCGTCCAGGGGTCCTGGTCTTTGCCGCCCTTGATTGCGGCGTCCACCGCGCGGGCGCGCAGCAACAGGCCTTCCAACTGGCGCGGGCGCAGGCGGGCGAGGGCGGCCTGCACCAGAGGTTGGCGTTTCTGGATGCGAACCAGGCGTGCCAGCTGCTGGCCCTGCTCCAGCTTCTCGCCGATTTCCAGCAGGCCGCGGATTTCCCGCGCCAGGGCCCAGAGCACCACCGGTGCCTCTACACCCTCGGCACGCAGGCCGTGCAGGGTTTTGATTGCGCCCTCGGCATCGCCGGCAAGGGCCTTGTCGATCAGGCCGAACACATCGTAGCGGGCGGAACTGGCGACCGCGTCGCTCATGGTTTCGGGGGTGATCAGGTTGTCGGTGCTGAGCAGCTTGAGCTTTTCGATTTCCTGGCTGGCGGCCAGCAGGTTGCCCTCGACACGGGAGGCCAATATCTGGATAGCCTCCGGCTCCGCATCCAGCCCCGCAGCGCGCAGGCGCTGGTGAATCCAGCGGGGCATTTCCCGGGCGTCCACCGGCCACACCTGTATCAATGCGCCTTTTGGTTC
Organism: Microbulbifer sp. TB1203; assembly: GCF_030997045.1. Taxonomy (NCBI): domain Bacteria; kingdom Pseudomonadati; phylum Pseudomonadota; class Gammaproteobacteria; order Cellvibrionales; family Microbulbiferaceae; genus Microbulbifer; species Microbulbifer sp. TB1203. Next base: position 178,835 of record NZ_CP116899.1, read on the forward strand.
CAGCGATTTGATCCACTTGCTGTTGAGCTGGGAGCGGTCCAGCCTGGGCAGTACCAGCAACAGCAGCAGGTCGCCGTCGCTGACGGCGGCGAATTCCTGCAGCGCCTTGCTGCCCTTGTCGCCGGGCTTGCCGCTTGGCAGGCGCAGCTCGATGATTTTCTTTTCCGCAAACAGGGACAGACTGCCGGCGGAGGCGAACAGCAGGCCCCAGTCGAAGTTGTGTTCCGCGTGCAGCAGCTCGCGCTCGCTGAATCCCTGTTTCCTGGCGGCGGCGCGAATGCTGTCACAGCACTCCTGCACCAGCAGCGGCTCGTCGCCGGAGACGATGTAGATGGGGGCCAGGCCCTTGTTCAAATTCTGCTGCAGTTGTCCGGGATTAATGCGCACTGGATCAGTAGCTCTTGTCTTCCGCCGGCGCATTGACGTCGATGCGGCGCAGCCGGTCGATAATGCGGCCGATCAGTTCGCGGCGCATTTCCTCGCGCAGCAGGATCTCCTCCTCGCCCTTGCTCACCACTTCGTTGTCGTCCCACTCCAGGGTGCGGTAGACGTCTGCCTCGGCGTGGTTCAGCAGGGTGTGGCCGCTGCTGTCGCGCACGCTGTAGATGGCGCTGGTGATCAGTTCGTACTCCGAGGCGCGGCCCCTGGCGTCCACCGCCACGGTGCGCTTGCGCTCTATTTCCTTGTGAATGATCAGTACGTAGTCGGCTTCCTCGGGGGTTTCCGCCATGGGCAGGCCGCTGTTTTGCAGCAGGCGGGTCAGTTCCTCGGCGATATCGCTGCGCGGGTCCTCCGCGAAGATATACAGCTGGCTGCCCGGCGGGAAGTTCTTTGGCGCGCCGCGCAGGTGCCAGCCACAGCTGGCGATGGCGATGAGGGTGAACAGGACCAGGATGCGATTGAAGTTTTGTTTCATTGTTTTCGCGAATAGAAAGTGTGATTGAGTTTCTGCGGCCGCACGCCTTTGGTGACTGCCTGTATTCCAGGTGCATCGCCGAAGATCAGCTTGCCGTCGATAATGGTGATGATCTGCAGGATTTTCTGTTTGCCGCCGGGCAACTGCATGCCCCCACTGCGTAATTCGTGCACATCGATATCGATTTGCCGCGCCGATTCGCCGCCCTCAGCAGATACTGACTCACCGAGCTGGTATTTGCCACTGGAGATGATTTCCATTCCCATGGTCTGCTTGCACCCGGCATCGGTGTAAAAAACCGTTTTGGCCGTGTAATCGCCGTCGGCGGTGAAACTGCTGGTGACCTGCAGGTAATTGCCCGAGGCCTTTTTGCACAGGCTCAACCAGTCGCCGACGAGTTCCCTGTTCAGCTCCGCAGCCTCTACCTGAACGGTGGCCAACAGGCCGGCCACCAGGATTGCCCATCGATTTTTCACTGCCCGATCCCCCGAAGTGTGCGGTTTCCCCGGCGGCGCGCGGTCACATTATTTCGCAACAATGTTGACCAGCTTACCCGGCACGACGATGACTTTGCGCACCGTGGCGTCGCCGATAAATTTCTGTACGTTGTCGTTGGACAGCGCCAGCTTCTCCAGGGTTTCCTTGTCCGCGTCGGCAGGGGCTTCAAACTTCGCGCGCACCTTGCCGTTCACCTGCACCACCAGGGTGATGCTGGAGCGCACGAGTGCGTTTTCGTCCACCAGCGGCCACTGCGCGTCCACCAGCGGTGTGCTGTTGCCCAGCGCCTGCCACAGGCTGTGGCAGATATGCGGAGTCACGGGCGCGAGCAGCAGTACAGCGGCCTGCAGTGCTTCCCGTTCCACCGCCAGGCCCTGAGCGCTTTCGCGCTCGGCCAGCCTGCCCACTTCGTTGAGCAGTTCCATCACTGCGGCCACGGCGGTGTTGAAGGTCTGGCGGCGACCGTAGTCGTCGCTGACTTTCTGGATGGTCTCGTGGGTCTTGCGGCGCAGCTGCTGTTGTTGTTCGTTGAGCGCATCGGTGTCGATGTTTGCACTGCTGCCGCCGGCAGCCCGGTGGCTGTGTACTGTCTTCCACAGTTTGCGCAGGAATCGACTGGCGCCCTCCACGCCGGCGTCGTGCCACTCCAGGGTCTGTTCCGGCGGCGCGGCGAACATGGTGAACAGGCGCACGGTATCCGCGCCGTATTGCTCCACTGTGGCGTGGGGATCTATGCCGTTGTTCTTCGACTTGGACATCTTCACCACGCCGCCGGGAATCACTTCCTCACCGGTGGAACGCTGCACCGCCTTTACCGGCTTGCCCTTGTCGTCCCGGGTTACTTCCACGTCGGAGGGGGCAATCCAGATCTTGTGGCCGTCGGTTTCTCGGTAAAAGGATTCCGCCAGCACCATGCCCTGGCACAGCAGCCGCTCGAAGGGTTCGTCGCTGTTCACCAGGCCCTCGTCGCGCATCAGCTTGTGGAAGAAGCGCGCGTAGAGCAGGTGCAGGATGGCGTGTTCGATACCGCCCACGTACTGGTCCACCGGCAGCCAGTAGTTGGCGCGCTCCGGGTCCAGCATTCCCTGGTCGAAATCCGGGCAGGTGTAGCGGGCGTAGTACCAGCTGGATTCCATAAAGGTGTCGAAGGTGTCGGTCTCGCGCTCCACCGGCTTGCCGTTCAGCTCGTCTTTGCGCCACGCCGGGTCTGCCTTGATCGGCGACTGGACACCGTCCAGTTCCACGTCCTCAGGCAGCAGTATCGGCAGCTTGTCAGCCGGTACCGGGATCTCGCCGCCGTCTGCCAGGTTGAATATGGGGATGGGGGCGCCCCAGTAGCGCTGGCGGGATACGCCCCAGTCGCGCAGCCGGTAGTTGGTGGCGACGCGGCCCTTGCCCGCGGCCTTCAGGGTCTCGGCGATGGCGTCGAAGGCGGCACTGAAATCGAGTCCGTCGAACTGTTCAAAACCTGGGCCGGAATTCATCAGCCGGCCTTTCTCCACGAAGGCTTCCTTTTCCAAATCGATGGCTTCGCCGTCCGCCGGTTCCACCACCTGTTTGATCGGCAGGTGGTATTTGTGTGCGAATTCCCAGTCCCGCTGATCGTGGGCCGGCACCGCCATCACTGCGCCGGAGCCGTAGTCCATCAGCACATAGTTGGCGATCCACACCGGAACCTCCTCGCCGGTGATCGGGTGGATGGCTTTGATACCGGTGTCCATCCCTTTCTTCTCCATGGTGGCCATATCGGCCTCGGAAAGGGACTGCCTCTTGCACTCGGCGATAAATTCCTTCAGTCCGGGGTTGTCTTTCGCCAGCGCCAGGGCGATGGGGTGCTCGGCGGCGAGGGAGACGTAGGTGACGCCCATCAGGGTGTCCGGACGGGTGGTGTAAACATCGAAGTGATCGACGCCGGCGATGGCCTGCGGAAGTGCGAAGCTCAGCTCCACTCCTTTGCTCTTGCCGATCCAGTTGCGCTGCATCGTGCGCACCTGCTCTGGCCAGTGGGGCAGCTTGTCCAGGTCGGCGAGCAGTTCTTCCGCGTAGTCGGTGATCTTTATAAACCACTGTGCCAGTTCGCGGCGCTCCACGGTGGTGCCGCAGCGCCAGCAGCAGCCGTCTTCCACCTGCTCGTTGGCCAGTACCGTTTGGTCGTGGGGGCACCAGTTCACCGCCGAGTTCTTCTTGTAGACGAGGCCCTTTTCATAGAGGCGGGTGAAAAACCACTGTTCCCAGCGGTAGTAGGACGGCTGGCAGGTGGCCAGTTCCCGGGACCAGTCGAAGCCGAAGCCCAGCGCCTTCAACTGGCCTTTCATGTAATCGATATTGGCGTAGGTCCATTTGGCCGGCGCCGTCTTGTTCTGGATGGCTGCGTTCTCCGCGGGCAGGCCGAAGGCGTCCCAGCCCATGGGGTGCAGTACATTCTTGCCCTGCATGCGCTGGTAGCGTGAGATCACGTCGGTGATGGTGTAATTGCGCACATGGCCCATGTGCAGCTTGCCGCTGGGGTAGGGGAACATGGATAGGCAGTAGAACTTCTCCCTGCTGGGGTCCTCCGTCACTTCAAAGCTCTTCTTCTCCTCCCAGAACTGCTGGGCGGACGCTTCGACTGCGGAGGGGTTGTACTGCTCTTCCATCGATTGGGGACCTATACTCTGTGATCGAAATTTGAGGGGGGAATTTTCAACCTACCCTGTAGGAGCGACATCGTTTACGATGCCGAAGCGCCGAATTATAGGAGGGATGCCGTGACGAAGGAACCGAAGCTGCCGCCGGAAGACGAGGACCTGACAGAAGAACTGCGCCGGGACCTGGAGAACCTGATAGAGGACGAACTGGCGGTGGAAGATCTCACCGCGAATAAGGTGGCCTTCCTGCGCGCCTGGTTGAAAGATGATCTGCACCGTGCCGGAGACTATATGCGCGGGTTGGGCGGTGAAATTCGGACACTGGAAGAGCGCACCGGCGACTGGCTGCTGGATGCCGCCGACCCTACCGAGACCGCCTGGCCCAACCTGATGCGCTGTATCCGGCGGGGCCAGCCCTGGGCCCTGGCCGGGGAGCGGGTCGGCGCTGGCGAAGAGCTGCAGTGCCTGGGTTGTGGCTACCGGGCCATGCCGCCGCAGAACAGCCAGATCACTCCCTGCCACCGCTGCGGCTACGGCTGCTTCCGGCAGATCGAAGGCGGCCTGGACGAATAGGGTGGAAGTGCACACCACTCTGGCCGCTCTGGTGATGCCGCCGTTCCTCCCCTTGCTGGGCCTGTTGCTGGCCTTTGTCTTGTGGCTTTTCCCCGCCACTTCGCCTTTCGCCAAATTGTCACTGCCCCTTGCTATCCTCTCCTTTGCCGTCCTGTGGACTTGCGCAACACCGGCCTTCTCCTCCTGGCTCGGGGAGCGGCTGAACAGGATGTCGCCGGCGCCGGAGGCGGTGCCCCAAGCGGTGGTGATTCTGGGCGGTGGCCGTTACCGGGATGAGAATTCCGGTAACGAGCGCCTTTCCGCCACCAGCCTGGAGCGGGTGATCTGGGCCATGGAAAAGGCTCCCTCGCAGCTGCCGCTGATGGTTTCCGGGGGGCGGGTATACGAAGGGGAGCGGGCCCCGGAGGCCGAACTGATGGCCGGGGTGATACAGGAGCTGTTTCAACGCCCGGTGACTTGGCGCGAGAATTGCAGTCGAACAACCGCAGAGAATGCGGTCAACAGTGCGGCGCTGCTGCACGATTCCGGTGTGGAAAGTGTGGTGCTGGTGACCCACTGGTGGCATATGCCCCGCGCCGCGGAGGTGTTTGCCCGCTCTGGCCTGCAGGTGCAGCCCCTGCCGGTGGGCACTTCGGCTGAACTGCTGCCCCGGGCGCAGAGCGGACTGCTGCGCTGGTTGCCCAGCGCCCCGGCACTGCTGCGCACCCAGGTGTACTGGCGGGAATGGCTGGCGCGTCGGTGGTACCACTGGACGGCCCTGCCGCCGGTGAGATCCTCCTGTTGAGGAACCTTTGGGGCGATGACAGCTCTTAAACAGTCAACCCGACACCGGAATTCGAAGATCGTTGAAAACGCGTTACCCGACAAAGTCCGGGTAGGGGGCTCACAGTCGATTGATCGGACTGCCGGCAACTGTAGAAGTGGAGTGACGGCTGTGGACAACAATGAGAGAGGTACTTTCGAGATGACGGGCATCCCTTCGTCTTTTTCCCCAATCCAATTGCACAATCGTCTCAACCGCCCGGTGTGGCTGGGTTTCAGGCAGGGGCAGCAGGACGACCGCCAACTGGTGTTTCTGTGCAGCGGCACGGACAGGGCGGCGCAGGTTTGCAAGAACTTCGAGACTTTTGCCGGGCAGATTGTGCGCGAGTTCAACCTCGATCCCACCCAGGTGGATTTCGTCGAGCTGCGTGGCGAGGGCGACGAGCATCAATGGTACCGCTGGCACGCCCAGTGGGTGGGTACTGCGCCCATGGAGTGCCGCGCCGAGCAGGTGGTGGGGGAGTCGGGTCGCCGCTACCTGGCCCAGGCCCTCAACCGCCCGGTTGAGGCTGCGTAGCGGCCTCAAGCGCCCATTGACTCGCCATACCGGCGGAGGTCGGTATTTAGGGAGCTGGGGTCAGGCTCGCGCTTTCCTCCCCTGCGGCGGGGCCAGCAGGTCTTCCAGCGCCTGCTCCAGGGTGGGAAAGCGAAAGGTGTAGCCGCTGTCCAGGGCGGTGCGCGGCTCCATTCTCTGGCTGGCCAGCAGCAGTTCCTCGGCCATTTCCCCGAACATCAGTTTCAACGTCCACGCGGGTGTGCGCACCAGGCTGGGGCGGTGCAACTGCTTGGCCAGCAGACGGGCGAAGCTGTTGTTGGTCACCGCTTCGGGGGCGCAGGCGTTGAATGGCTGGCACAGCCGGTGGTCGATGACGTGCAGCATCAGCCCCACGATATCCTCCTCGTGAATCCAGCTCATCCAGTGTTCGCCGGAACTCAGCGGGCCGCCCAGCCCGAGGCGAAAGGCCGGCAGCATCTGCGTCAGCGCGCCGCCGCGAGTGGAGAGGACTATGGCAGTGCGCATAATACCCACGCAGACACCGGCCCGCTGCAGGGGAAGGGTGGCGGCCTCCCAGTCGCGACACAGCTGTGCCGCGAAGCCCCCGCCGGGGCCGCTGCTTTCCCGCAGCAGGTCACCGCCGCGGTCGCCGTAGTAACCCACCGCGGAACCGGAGAGGAAATAAGACGGCCGCTGTTCCTGGGAGAGGGTCCATTCCACCAGGTTTTCGGTGATTTCCAGGCGGGAGCGGTGAATCTCTGCGCGGCGCTTGCTGTTCCAGCGGCGCGAGATGGGCTCGCCCGCCAGGTTCACCACCACGTCGACCGGTGTATGGACTTCGGTAAGGCTGCGGCAGCCCACGGCCGTCTCTCCGCAGAGGTCGCGCACCTGTTCGGGCCGTCGGCTGAGCACCGTAATCGTATCGCCGCGGGCGAGCCAATACTGGCAAAACAGGCGGCCGATCAGGCCAGTGCCGCCGCTGATTAAACAATGCATAGGGAAGGCATCCGTGCCGGCATTTGGTTAGAGGCTTGGCGTATCGCGGACGACGCGGGACGGTAGAGGGCGCCGACACTGTGATACGGCTTATGCGCAGTTTAGGTGAAAGTGGAGAGGTAAGCGGCAAATTTATACGCCGTACTAGCTGATATATACAATTAGTACTGCACACCACACTAGTGCCCTGTATGGGCACTACCGGCTCAGTCCGATGCCTCGCCAACCAGCGGCGTATCCGCCCGCGAGGTCCTTCTGCGCCGCAACAGCTGCGCGGAAACAAGCATCGGCAGCGCCAGCGCGAAGACGCCCCAGACGCCCGCGAGCATAAACGGCGTGCTGCCGCTCACCGCCCGGATCCGGCCGACCAGTTCGGCCCGCTCGAACTGCGGCAGCCTGTCGATGATCTGTCCGCGGGGGTCCACGATGGCGGTCACGCCGGTGTTGGTGCCGCGCACCAGATAGCGGCCGGTTTCCAGCGCGCGCATTTGCGCCATCTGCATATGCTGCAACGGACCGATGGAGTCGCCGAACCAGGCGTCGTTGCTGATGGTCAGCAGCACCTGGGCGGAGAGGGCGCTGTCCGCCACTATCTGCGGGTAGACGATTTCGTAGCAGATGAGCGGGGCCCAGCTGGCACCGCCGGCGTGCAGCGGTTGCTGGCCTTCACCCCCCGGGCGAATGAAGGAGGTGGGCAGGTCGAAGAATTCGATAGTGCCGCGAATCCATTCCTCCAGCGGTACATATTCGCCAAAGGGCACCAGGTGGCGCTTGTGATATACCTGCGGGCTGCGGCCGAATACCGCTGCCGAGTTGTGTATTATGCGCAGGCCGTTGTCATCACTGTCGTAGAGTACCCCGCTGATCAGGTCGATGCCGCTGTTTTCCGCGTTGCGCTGTAGCGCCTGCATCAGGTTGGGTGCCTGGTGGTAGAACAGCGGCAGCGCCGCCTCGGGCCAGACGATCACGTCCACGCCGCGTTCGCTCAGGGCCCGGGTGCCGTCCTGGTAGCGGCTGATGGTTTCGCCGCGGAACTCCGGCAACCACTTCTTCTCCTGGGGAATATTGGCCTGCACCAGGCCCACGGAGATTTCCTTCCCTTCCGGTGCCGTCCACTCCACCTGTGACAGCAGTGCGCCCAGTGGCCAGGGGAGGGCCGCTGCCAGCAGCAGGGCGATGTGTGCGCGTTTGTTTTCCGGGGTCAGCAGTGGCGCCAGGCGCCCGCTGGCGGCCAGCGCAATCACGGCCGCGGTGAAGGCCAGCAGTAGGCCAATACCATAGACGCTTATCACCGGCGCCCAGCCGGACAGCCAGGTACCGATATGGGCGTAGCCGGCAAACAACCAGGGGAAGCCGGTGAAGAACCAGCTGCGCAGCCACTCACTGACAAACCAAAGGGCGGCGAAGGCGAGGGCGAAGCTGATTTTGTTGTCGGTAAACCGGCCGAGGAAGTAAAACGGCAGTGCCAGCAGCAGCGCCATAATGGACACAAAGGCACCAGTGAGCAGTAGGCCCAGGGGGACCGATGAGCCGCCGAACTGGGTGATGGAGACATACACCCAGGAGCCGCCACTGGCGAACAGGCCCAGGCCATAGCAGAGCGCCAGCCACAGGCTGCGGCCTCCACCGAGCTGCCGGCCTTCGCCGGCGGCGCGCAGGTTCAGCCAGGCCAGCAGCGACAGGGACAGCAGGCCGCAGATCCACCAGCCGAAAGGGGCCAGGGAGAGGGTTAGCAAGGCGCCGGCGGCGGCCGCCAATGCGGAATGCGGAATGCGGAATGCGGAATGTTTACTCATTCAGTCCCCGGATCGGCTCCAATTTTTGGTGCTGGCCTGATTCCAACTGTCTGTCGGCAGGTGCGCTGCGCTTATCCATCCCACGCCATTCCGCATTCCTCATTCCGCATTCCTCATCCGACTCACCCGCAGCAGGTGAACCTGCCGGTTGTCTGCATAGAGCACGCGGAAGGTGAAATTCCCCAGCCGGGTGACTTCGTCGCGCCCGGGCAGGTGGCCGAAGGACTGCATGACCAGGCCGCCGATGGTGTCGAACTCCTCGTCGCTTAGTTCGCTGTCGAAATAGTGGTTGAAATCCTCGATGGGGGTGAGGGCCTTGACGATAAAATCGTTGTCGCCCACCTTGCGGATAAAGCTGTCCGCTTCCTCCTCGTCGGTTTCGTCCTCGATCTCGCCGACGATCTCCTCGAGGATATCCTCGATGGTGACTACGCCGGAGACGCCGCCGTACTCGTCGATCACTACCGCCATATGGTAGCGGTTCTCGCGGAATTCGCGCAGTAGGATATTCAGGCGCTTGCTCTCGGGAATGATATTGGCCGGTCGGATGATGTCCTCGAGCTGAAATTCCTTCACGCCTTTCAGTACCAGCGGCAGCAGGTCCTTGGCCAGCAGGATACCGCGGATATCGTCCACGCTTTCACCGATTACCGGGAAGCGGGAGTGGCCGGATTCGATGATTTTGGGCAGGAACTCCTCGGGCTTGTCCTGCAGGCTGACCACCACCATCTGCGAGCGGGGGATCATGATTTCGCGCACCTGCTGGCTGGATACGTCCAGCGCGCCCTCGATGATGGACAGGGCCTCCGCGTCCACCAGTTGGTTTTCCGCGGCATCCTTGATGATGTCCAGCAACTCGTCTCGGGATTTGGGCTCTGCGGAAAATGCGCCGAGAAGCTTTTCCAGCCAGTTTTTCTCCCCCGATCGGGATTTGCCGGAAGAGCGACTACTTGGGGGTTCGTCTGTGGTCATGGATGTGGCCATGCTCCGGGTTACTCGTGTTCGTCCAATTCTTTTGCCGTATAGGGGTCGGGGAATCCCAATCCCTCCAGCAACCGGGTTTCCAGGCCTTCCATGATTTCCGCGTCCGCGTCCTCAATATGGTCGTAGCCCAGAAGGTGCAGTGTGCCATGGACCACCATGTGTGCCCAGTGCGCAGGGGGTGCTTTATGCTGCTGGTCCGCTTCCCGGGCGACCACCGGGGCGCAGATAACCAGGTCGCCGAGCAGGGGCAAGCCCAACTCTTCGGGAAGATCGGCGGGGAAGGACAGGACGTTGGTGGGCTTGTCTTTGCCGCGATAGCGGCTGTTGAGCGCGAGGCTTTCGTCCTCGTCGACGATGCGCACACTGAGTTCCGCGGATTCGCGCGCATCGCCGATCGCGGCGCGCGCCCAAGCCGCTATCTGTTCATCGCTGGGAAGGCCGGAGCAGCGGCTGGGCCGCTGCACGTCGAGTCGAAGATCCATGCGCTAGGCTGCGTCTTCGTCCGGTTTGCCGGCCAGGGCGTCGCGGGCCGCTTCATAGGTGTCGTAGGCCTCGACGATGCGCTGTACCAGCGGGTGTCGGACCACATCCTTGGCACCGAAATGGGTGAAGCTGATGCCGTTCACCTTGCCCAGTACCTCGATGGCGTGGCGCAGGCCGGAGGCCTGGCCGCGGGGCAGGTCTATCTGGCTGGGGTCGCCGGTAATGACCGCGGTGGAGCCGAAACCGATGCGGGTCAGGAACATCTTCATCTGCTCCCGGGTGGTGTTCTGGCTCTCGTCGAGAATCACGAAGGCGTTGTTCAGGGTGCGCCCGCGCATATAGGCCAGCGGTGCCACCTCGATCACATTGCGCTCGATCAGTTTGCCCACGGTCTCGAAACCGAGCATTTCGTAGAGGGCGTCGTACAGCGGGCGCAGGTAGGGGTCCACCTTCTGGCTCAGGTCGCCGGGGAGGAAGCCGAGTTTCTCGCCGGCCTCTACCGCCGGCCGCACCAGCAGGATGCGCTCCACCTGGTCCTTGAGCAGGGCCTCTACCGCGCAGGCCACTGCCAGATAGGTCTTGCCGGTACCCGCTGGGCCCACGCCGAAGTTGATGTCGTTGTTCTGCACAGCGCGGACATACTTGCGCTGGTTGAGACCGCGCGGGCGCACGGAGCATTTCTTGGTGCGGATCAGCACCACCTGTTCCGTTTCCGTGCCCTCGCTCGCCGGTTTCTCCAGCAACTCCTCGACGCCGGACTCCTGCAGGGCGAGGTGGACCTCGTTCGGTGTCAGGTGGTCGCGGTCGCCGGTTTCCCGATACAGAGAACTGAGCAGTTCGCCGGCGGCGCGGGCGGACTCGGGCTCCCCGTAAAAGGCGAACTGATTGCCGCGATTGCGGATCTCGATATCCAATCGCTGTTCAATCTGGCGCAGGTGTTGATCGAATTGGCCACAGAGGCTGGCCAGGCGGCGGGCGTCGTTGGGCTCAAGAGTGATACTGTGAGCGAGGGTATGAGTTTCCAAATTGGTTTCGGCACCTTTTGTTTAGGGGGTTCATTGCTAGGGTATACCCATTTTCCCGGTATGGGAAAGGGTAGAGTGTGACGAATAGGTTCTAAACAGTCCGACCCTTTATACCGTTGCGGTATTAGAGCGGCCCGTGGCCGCGACCTGACTTTGTGGGCACTCGTATATTGATCGCGGCCACGGCCGTTCCTACAGGGAAAAGACTGTCGAATTACCCCAGCGGACCGTCCAATTCCGAGGCCACCAGAACCCCGCGCAGCGAGTTGGGCAGTGCCTCCTCGATCAGCACATCCGCGAACCTGCCGATCAACCCCAGATCGCCAGCGCGGAAGTTGACCACCCGGTTGTTTTCAGTACGCCCCTGCAGTTGGCCCGGGTCTTTCTTCGACACGCCGGTTACCAGCACCCGCTCAGTGTTACCCACCATGCGCCGGGAAATGGCCGCGGCCTGCTGGTTGAGGCGGTTCTGCAGCAGTTGCAGGCGCTGCTTCTTGACCTCCGCGGGAGTGTCGTCCGGCAGATCCGCCGCCGGGGTGCCCGGGCGCGGCGAGTAGATGAAGCTGAAGGAAGTATCGAAACCCACCTCCTGGATCAGGTTCATGGTGGCCTCGAAGTCGCGCTCGGTCTCGCCGGGAAAGCCGATGATAAAGTCCGAAGACAGGGAGATATCCGGGCGGATTTTCTTCAGCCTGCGGAGCTTGGATTTGTACTCCAGCGCTGTGTGGCCGCGCTTCATCGCCATCAGGATGCGGTCGGAGCCGCTCTGCACCGGCAGGTGCAGGTGGTTCACCAGCTCCGGCACTTCGGCGTAGACATCGATCAGCGCGTCGGAGAACTCCACAGGGTGGGAGGTGGTATAACGGATGCGGTCGATGCCGTCGATGGCCGCTACATAGGTGATCAGCTCGGCGAAATCGACGATCTGGCCGTCGCTGCCGGGGGCGCGGTAGGCGTTCACATTCTGCCCCAGCAGGTTCACTTCGCGCACCCCCTGGTCCGCCAAGTGTGCCACTTCTTCCAGCACGTCCCCCACCGGACGGCTCACTTCCTCACCGCGGGTGTAGGGCACCACGCAGAAGGTGCAGTACTTGGAGCAACCCTCCATAATCGAAACAAAAGCGGTGGCGCCGTCCGCCTCCGGCTGTGGCAGGCGGTCGAATTTCTCGATTTCCGGGAAGCTGACGTCCACCACTACGGCGCCGTTCTTCTGTGCTCTGGTCTGCATCATCTCCGGCAGCCGGTGCAGGGTCTGGGGGCCGAAGATCAGGTCCACGTGGGGCGCGCGCTTGGCGATGGCCTCGCCCTCCTGGCTGGCGACGCAGCCGCCCACGCCGATGATCAGGTCGGGATTCTTTTCCTTCAGGTGCTTCCAGCGGCCCAACTGGTGGAACAGCTTTTCCTGGGCCTTTTCGCGGATGGAACAGGTGTTGACCAGCAGTACGTCCGCGTCTTCCGGATCGTCGGTGGGCACCATGGCGTGGGACTCTCCGAGCAGGTCGCGCATGCGCGACGAATCGTACTCGTTCATCTGGCAGCCGTGGGTCTTGATATAGAGCTTTTTCACCCTTGTTTGGGGCGTGGTTTCGGACATATCGCGCCTGGTTAAAAACTGTTCAGTCAAAATGGTGGGGCATTATAGCGATACCGCCCCGGACTGCATAGACGGCTATATTTGGGGCTGTTATCCTTGCCCGCTTTTTCGAGCGGAGCTCCGACCCGGAGGGGCCTGTTAACACTACTATTTCCCTGGCCAGGACCTTTTTGAGACGCATATGGCGAATCCTATCTACAAAGTCATCTTTCACAACCAAAACCAGGTGTACGAGCTCTACGCCCGGGCCATCTACCAGAGCGATATGTACGGCTTTATCGAGGTGGAGGAGTTTGTCTTTGGCGAGAAGGCCCAACTGGTGGTGGACCCCAGCGAGGAGAAGCTCAAGAGCGAATTCGCCTCGGTGACCCGCTCCTATATCCCCATGCACAGTATCGTGCGTATCGACGAGGTGGAGAAGGAAGGCGTGGGCAAGATCGTCGAGGCCAAGGGCGACAAGGTCACCCAGTTCCCGTTTCCCGCCCCCATGCGCCATCCCGGCGATACCGAGTAGCGCTCCGTCCGGCCAAAGGGTCGGGCGATCCCTGCAATACAAGCTTCAACTGACCGTCGCTTTTTTGTAAGAAAAGCCCTGCAAAGTTACCCCAACCGAAAGTTGGGACTTTGCTATGAGCAACCGCTATCGCGCACTCTGGATCTCCGACGTGCACCTGGGCAGCCGGGACAGCGAGCCGCAACGGCTGGCGGATTTCCTGGCCCAGAACCGCGCCGACACCGTCTACCTGGTCGGCGATATCTTCGATATGAAAGCCCTGTCCCAGGGCCGGGGCAGCTGGTGTCAGGCCTCCTCCCTGTTGCTGGGCATGCTGTCCGAGCTCTCCAGCCGGACGCCTGAAGTCATCTATATTCCCGGCAACCACGATGCGCCCATGCGCAGCTGGGCGGGCAAGCGCCTGGGCAATATCCGCGTGGAGCGCGATTGGGTGCACACCGCGAGGGACGGCAAACGCTACTGGGTCACCCACGGCGACCAGTTCGAGCACCAGATCAATATCAATCCCATCAGCTATCACATCGGCGACCACAGCTACTACCTGATGCTGCGCCTGAACCGCTGGATCAACTACTGGCGCGGGCGCTTCGACAAGCCCTGGTGGTCCCTGGCCAACCACGTGAAGAATCGTGTGCAGGCGGCGAAGCGCATGATGAACAGCTTTGAGGAGGTCGCCATTCGCGAGACCGGCCGCCGCGGCCTGGACGGAGTGATCTGTGGGCACATCCACCGCGCCGGCATCCGCCACAGCGGCGCCGGGGGACAGGAAATCACTTACGCCAACTGCGGCGACTGGGTGGATTCCATGACCGCCGTGGTGGAGCAGCCCGACGGCCGCCTGGAACTGTTGCACTGGCACCGAGCGCCCAAACTGGCGCACATCATGACAGAGGCGGTGGCGGCATGATTCAACTTGAAGACTTGTTGCAGAAAAACCCCTGGTACAGCGCTGCACCGCAGAAGCCTTCGCGCCGGCTGGCCTCTGCGGCGCTGAAGAAAATCTGCTGCGAGGAGCAGATCCGGACCTTCAGTCGCTGCTACCCGCATCTGGGCGGGCTGGATTTTATCCGCCAGGTGTTCGCCTATTTCGATTTCCGTTACGACATAAACCCCTCTGAGCTGGAGCGGATTCCCACCACCGGCCCTTTGGTGATCGTTTCCAACCACCCACTGGGCAGTCTCGATGGCCTGGCGCTGATCGATATGGTGGCGCGGGTGCGCAAGGATGTGAAAGCGGTGGCCAGCCAGCTGCTGTGGAATATTGAACCGCTGCGCTCCTACCTGCTGCCGGTGGACAACTTCAACGGGCGCACCCGACGCTCGGATGTGGAGGGGATCTACCGGCACTTGAACGGCGGTGGAGCCATCATCGTTTTTCCCGCCGGTGAGGTATCCCGGCTCACGCCCCAGGGCGTGCGCGACGGACGCTGGAACCCGGGCTTTGCGCGCTTCGCGGAGAAAACCGGCGCGCCGATACTGCCGGTGCAGGTGCGCGGGCGCAATTCCCTCTGGTTCTACGGCCTCTCCATGGTCAACAAGCCATTGTCGACCCTGTGGCTGGTGCGCGAGATGTTCAAGCAGACCAGCCGCGGCATCGATATCCGCATCGGCAGCGCGGTGGCGGCGGAGCACTTTCGCGACTGGCCGCTGACACCCCGCGCCCAGGCCAACCTGTGGCGCCGGTATGTACACCGGCTGCACAAATCCCCGTGCCCGCTGGGCCCGGAAATAATTGCCCCCGCGGAGCCCGGGGAGGAGGTGGCGCAGGTGATGGGCAGCTGCGACACCCTGATCGAGCAGGGTGAGTTCGCGGTCAAGCTCTACCGCCAACGGGCGGACTGCCCGGTGATGCGCGAGCTGTCGCGCATTCGCGAAATCGCCTTCCGCGCGGTGGGCGAGGGCACCGGCCACAGCCGCGACTGGGACGCCTTCGACGCCCACTACGACCATCTGCTGTTGTGGGACCGGGAAAAGAAACAGATCGCCGGCGCCTATCGCCTGGCGAAAACCGACCGCCTGGAAGCGGAGCAGATCTACAGCAGTACCCTGTTCAACTACCCGCGCCCGCCGCGGCAGTGCCTGCCCGGCTCCGCGGAACTCGGGCGCAGCTTCCTGCTCCCGGAGTACTGGCGCGGCCGTGGCCTGGACCTGCTGTGGTCCGGTATCGGCCGCTGGGTGGGACGCTATGGGGTGCGCTATCTGTTTGGCCCCGTCTCTATGCCGGGCAATTTTTCCGTGCGCGCCAAGTCGGCGATAGTGCGCTATTTCCTTCACCATTTTGCCACTGACGAGCCACTGGGGGATGCGCGCCTGCCGTTTGCGGAGGCACGGGAGGATTTGCCGGTGCTGAGTGGCGATGCCGGCGAGGATATGGCGCAGCTGAAAAAAATCCTGAAGGAAGAGGGAGTGATGCTGCCGCCGCTCTTCAAGAAGTACGCCTCGGTTACCCGGCCCGGCGGCACCAGCTTTCACGCCTTCAATGTGGACCCGGATTTCTGTGATTCGGTGGACGGGCTCGTGGTGGTGGACCTGGAGCAGGTGGATCCGAAATTCGCCAGGCGCTATCTTTCCTGAATGCTGAATGCTGAATGCTGAATGCTGAATGCGGAATGCGGAATGCGGAATGCGGAATGCGGAATGCGGACAAATCTGTCGGGAGCAGATTTGCACAGCCGAAGGCCGCCCGCGAAGCGGGTGAAGTGCAGGGACGCACTTCGTGAATGCCCAGCTCGTGCCATTCCGCACTCCGCATTCATCATTCCGCATTCATACCTAGCTGCTTGCGCACACTGGCCAGCTTCACGCAGAGCACAAACACCGACATGGCGGTATCCAGTTCCTCCAGGGGCGGGAAGCTGGGAGCGATGCGGATATTGCGGTCCTCGGGGTCTTTGCCGTAGGGAAAGGTGGCGCCGGCGGGGGTGAGTTTGACACCGGCGTCCGCAGCCAGTTGGATCACCGCCGCGGCGCAGCCGGGACGGGTATTGAAAGAAACGAAATAGCCACCTTTGGGTTCTTCCCAGGTGCCCAGGTCCGTATCCGCAAAGGCCTTCTCCAGCTGGCTCTGCACACATTCGAATTTCGGGTTGAGTATCTGCGCGTGCTTCTGCATATGCTCCCGGAGTAGGGTGAACTCGCCGAAAAAGCGCGAGTGGCGCAGTTGGTTCACCTTGTCCGGGCCGATGGTCATGGCCTGCATCTGCTTTTTCAGCGAGGCCAGGTTTGCTTCGCTGGCGCTGACAAAGGCGAGGCCGGCACCGGCGTGGGTCACCTTGGAAGTGGAGGCGAACTGCAGCACCGAGTCACCGGTGTCGTTTTCGTGGGTGGCCTCGCGAATGCCGGGCAGGTTGATCTGATGCTCCAGGTCGTGAATCGCGTAGGCGTTGTCCCAGAAGATGCGGAAGCCGGGGTTGGCGAACTGGCCCAGCTGCGCCAGGCGGTCCACAGTTTCCTTGTCGTAGGTAACCCCGGTGGGGTTGGAGAATTTGGGCACGCACCAGATGCCGATGATTTCGGAGTCCCCGCGGATCTGCTCTTCCACCGCGTCCATATCCGGGCCCGTGGCGGTCATGGGGACATTCACCATGCCGATGCCCAGCTGTTCGCAGATGGAGAAGTGGCGGTCGTAGCCGGGCACCGGGCAGAGGAACTTGGGCGACTTCATCTCCCGCCAGGGGGTGTTGCCGGCAAAGCCGAACAGGTAGCCGGTGAGCACCGCGTGGTACATCAGGGTGAGGGAGCTGTTGCCGGCGGCCATCACTTCTTCGGTGGGGACCTGAAGGATATCCGCGCCCAGTTCACGGGCGCACTGCAGGCCCTCGAGGCCGCCGTAGTTGCGCGTATCGGTGCCGTCGGCGGCGCGGTAGTCTCCGTTGAGAATCCCGTCCAGCCCGTCCGACAGGTGCAACTGGTCCGCGGAGGGTTTTCCGCGGGTCAGGTCCAGGCTCAATTCGTGTTGGCAGATACGCTGGTACTGCGCGCTCAGTTCACTTTCCCACTCTTGCAACTGGTCGCTTCTGGCGGAGTCGATACGCACGGGGTTTCCTCGTTTGGTTTGGCCGGTGAATGGAAGCGGCGAGCTTAGCAGTTTCGCGGGAACTCTTGCATCCTATTCGTGGGAGAGGCTGCGAAAATCCCCGGCGTGGCTGCGCAGTGCCGCCTCCAGGTGCAGGCGCTGCTCGGGGGTGATGGTGGCGAGTATCCGTTCGCTCAGGGAGCGGATTTGCCGGTGGCGTTGGTCCTGCATCCGACGGTACTCATCAGACCAGAGTTGCTCGGGGTTTACCATCAGGTCGCGGAGCTGTTGCAGGTAGCCGTCGGGCTTGCGGCGCAGGAGTTCGATAACGCGGGCCTGCCACAGCTGGCGCTGCCGGTCGCGCAGCAGCGGGTTGTATTCCACCTGCGCGACCCATTCGGCGATCAGGGCTTCCTGTTCGCCGCTGAGTTTGCCGAGCCAGCGCCGGCTGTGCTTGCGTATCTGTTTCAGCCGGCGGCGCTGTATTTTTTCCGGTGAGCGCCATTTCTCCAGCGATTCCTCGCGCTTTTCCTGCAGGTTCTCCTCCAACTCATCGATCTGGCCGCTGTCCAGTGTCGCGGCCAGCGGCAGCAGGAGGTCGTAGAACTGGGTGCTGGCGGTGTCCCAGAAGACGCGCACCTGCTTTTCCACGGTTTGCAGTTCGGTCGAAGTGAACTGGCTCTGCTGTACCCGGTCGGCCAGCTGTTCCAGGTAGTTGGCGTAGTCGGGGAGTTGGGTCTGTCGGTGCCAGCGGTGGAAGCTGTCGAGTGCCGCCGCCAGTTGTTGCTTCTGGGTGCCCTTGAGGTCGACATAATCGTCCAGATGCCAGCGTATCCAGCGGTCCATATGGTTGTAGGCGAGCTGCACGCTGGAACAGCTGGCCAGTAGCAACAACAGGGTCGTAGCCGGAAGCAGGCGCAGTATCCGGTCCGGCAGTTGATTTACCCCTAGGGTCATAGGTTCTTCCTTGTGGCGGTCACCCGGTAAGCCGACCACAAGCATAGCCGAGTCAGTTTATCCATACCTCCACGCGGCTGTTCTTCACCGGTGCCCGCTGGCTGTCCGCGGTAAGGGGGGCGAAGGCGCCGAGGGCCAGTACCCGGCTGTCGCCCAGCTGGTGTTCGCGCAGCAGCGCGCCCTGCACCTTGAGGGCGCGAAAACGCGAGATGATATCGGCGATAGTGCTGTTGGCCTTCTGGTCGGAGAAGCCGACGAGGGTCAGGCTCAGCTCGCGGTTGGCGTGCTCTTCCATAAACGTCTGCAGTCGCCGCAGGTCTTTGAGCGCGCGGCTGTCCAGCTCCGAGCTGCTGTCGGCGAAGCGGAATGAGATGCTCAGGCGCTCGCCGGAGGCCATCAACTCGCGGTAGGCGTCGGGGGCGTTGGGGTAGGGGGGAATTTTCAGTGCGACCGGCGTGAGATCGATAAACCCCGATTCGGCCACAAGGCGTTGCCCCGCCGGCGATTCGGTGAAGTGCAGGAAGTCGTCGACCCGGGGCCTGTGCCGGCTGGGATTCTTGTACAGGTAGAGCCGGCGGGTGAGGGGGAAATCCTCGGTGGCGATAATGCCCGGGTCCGGCACCACCGCCGCCAACTCGCCGGCCTTGATGGCCAGTTTTTTGACGTCTCCGGCATCGGCGTAGGGCAGATAGCCGATAGCGCCGGCCTGTTGCAGGACTATGCGGTGGGTCTCCGCGTTGCCGGACACTTCGTACACCCCCGCGGCGGGGTGGCTGCCACCAAAAACCTCTTCATCGAAAGTGGCCCGGGTGCCGGACTCGGTGTCCCGGTGCAGGGGACGGACAGGCAGGTCGGCGCCGCCCAGTTCGCGCCAGTTGCGGATTTCACCCCGGTAGATTTTGCGCAACTGTGCGATGCTCAACTGGGATACCGGGTTGTCGGGATGGACCGCCACCACCAGCGCGTCCAGGCCGATCACATGCTCCGCCTCAGCGCCGGCCAGGTCGCCGAAACGCGCCAGCATCTCCACCTCGCTCCGCTTGATTCTGCGCGAGGCCATGCCGATGTCGGCACTGTCGCTGTTCAGCGCCTTGAAACCGGTGCTGGAGCCGAGGGCCACGATGGGCACTTCCACAGCGCGGCCTTTGAGTTGTGCACTGATCCAGTGGCGCTCGCCTTCGTTGCGTTGCCGGATGTTCTCCGCGCCGAGGTGTTGCAGATAGCCTTTTACCAGCATGGGGGCCAGTTCGGCGCCGATGGTGTTGGAGCCGGTGAGTCGAAACAGTGTTTGTGTTTCCGCGATCAGCGGATTTGCCAGCAGCAACTGGCACAACAGCAGCGCGATACCCCCGCGCCTGATCGAACTCCCCATCGGCGACCTCCTGTGTTTTTGGCCGCCGGTTTATCGCAGAAAAATGTGACGAAATTATTACAGTTTGGTGAACGGCATTCCCCTGCAGGAAGGCCCTGCATGGTGGCCCTTAGGAGCCTGCTGTGACCGCCATGGATGGCGGAGTGCCGCCCAGGGGAAATGCAGATTTTGCAGGAGCAAAAATCTGTCAGGCGAAGAGGGCAGAGCTCCGCAACCCGTTCGCCTGCACGCCACATCATCCGCAGGTGCGGATAAGTGCCGGCTGCGGCGCCGTGGATATGAGCTGGTACACAAGAACCTATATACTTCATCAACGCCAGCATGGAACCTGTGTTTTTTGAGTAGCAAGGAACTCAGTCGGCGCCCTCTGTTGGCGATTTTTACAGAAACTAGATGACAACGCTGTCATTTCTGGTGTAGTATCTCCCCTATATTGGCATTGGCGCCACTCCGCGTGGGTGTGCGTCGGCCGGGTTTCCGGGGGAAATGTATTGGGAAGCCCGGTAAAAACACATAACAATACAAAATCTTAGAGGCCGATACAGATGGTTGCTTTGAGAGACAGGGATACACTTTTTATTGGCATCGACGGCGGCGGCAGCAAATGCCGCGCCTCTGTCGTGGATGCCGACAATCGCCTGCTCGGTACCGGTGTCGCCGGCCCGGCCAACCCGCTGCACGGCTATGCCCAGACCATCGATTCCATCGTGCGCTCCGCCGCCCTCGCGCTGGCCGACGCCAAGCTGCCGCCGGAAATCCTGGGAGAGCTGGTGGCGGGCGTGGGCCTGGCCGGTGTGAATATGCCGCGCCTGTACAACGAGATGGCCTCCTGGGCCCATCCCTTCCGGAAAATGTATCTCACCACCGACCAGCATTCGGCTTGCCTCGGCGCCCACCGCGGCGGCGACGGCGCGGTGATCATCGCCGGCACCGGCTCCTGTGGCTACGCCTGGGTCAACGGCCGCAGTAAATTGATCGGCGGCCACGGCTTTCCCCACGGCGACAAGGGCAGCGGCGCCTGGATGGGCATGGAGGCGGTCAAGTACCTGTTCCTGGCCCTGGACGGCCTGGCGGAGGATTCGCGCCTGAAGGGCGAACTGCTCAAGGCCCTGGGGAGCAGCGACGCCAGCGAAGTGTTCGAGAAAATCGGCGGCAAGTCTTCCAGCCACTACGCGCGCCTGGCGGTGCCGGTGATCGAGTGCGCGGAGGCCGGCGATCCGGTGGCGGTGTCCATCGTGCGCGACGGCGCCGCCTATATCAGCGCCCTGGCGGACAAGCTGCTGGAGCTGAATCCGCCCCGCCTGTCCATGATCGGCGGCCTGGCGCCCCGCCTGCGACCCTGGCTCGCCCCCCATGTGGTCAAGCGCCTGGCCGAGCCGCTGGACGCGCCGGAAATCGGCTGTGTTTATTTCGCGCAGCAATCCCTGGCTCGGGATGCTGGAGAATCTGGGAAAAACACCGGCAGCAAAGCGCTGTTTGGCTGATCGAGGAGCAGAGACTTTCCATGACCGCAGCAACTCCCTCCGAGGCGACACCGATACCCACCACCGTAATGGAAACCGAAGCCCGCGAAGCGCCGGGGCGCATCGCCGAGCAATTGCGCAACAACGCCGACACCATGGCGCAACTGGGCGAGCGCCTGCGCCGCGAGCCGCCGCGTTTTGTGATGATTGTGGGGCGCGGTTCCTCCGACCACGCCGGGGTTTTTGCCAAGTACCTGATCGAGATCGAAACGGGCACGCCCACCTTCGCCGCGGCGCCGTCGGTATCCAGCGTATACGACAGAAAGCTCAAGCTGGAGGGCGCCCTGGTGCTGGTGATCTCCCAGTCCGGTCGCAGCCCGGACATCCTCGCCCAGGCCAGAATGGCAAAAGAGGCGGGCGCCTACACGGTGGCGCTGGTCAACGACGAAACAGCGCCCATCGGCGATATCGTCGACCTGATGGTGCCGCTGAAGGCGGGGCCGGAAAAAGCGGTCGCCGCCACCAAGAGCTACCTGGCGACCCTCTCCGCGGTGCTGCAACTGGTGGCCAACTGGACTCGCGACGAGGAACTGCTCGACGCGGTGGGCACACTGCCGCAGACCCTGGAAGAGGCGGTCCACTCCGACATCCAGTTGCGTCCGGAGGACCTGGCGTCGGTAAAAAACCTAGTGGTACTGGGCCGCGGCCCCGGCTATGCCATTACCCGGGAACTGGCCCTGAAGCTGAAGGAAGTATGCAATATCCACGCGGAGTCTTTCTCCAGCGCGGAATTCCTGCACGGTCCGGTGACCCTGGTGGAGCAGAAGCTCACCGTGGTCAACGTGCCCATCGAGGACGAATCCTTCGAGGCACACAGCGAACAAATCGCCGACATCATCCGCCGCGGCGGCACCCTGGTGAACCTGCACGTGCCGAGCAAGGGGGTGCACCCGCGAGTGGCTCCTCTGGCGCTGCTGCAACGTTTTTATATCGACGTGGCCCATGTGGCGATCAGCCGCGGCATCAACCCGGACGAACCCGCCGGGCTGAAAAAAGTCACCCGGACCCTTTGACCCGCTGAATTTGGAGTTTTCTGTAGTGCGTACACTGATCGCGGAACAGCTTTTCGACGGCGAACAGATGCATCGCGATATTCCGCTCGTTGTGGACGACAAGGGACGTATTCAGTCCCTGGGCGGCGAGGCGGCCGCCGCTGCCGAGCGCCTTAATGGCCTGCTGGTCCCGGGGCTGGTGGACGTACAGGTGAATGGCGGTGGCGGGGTACTGTTCAACAACGACCCCAGCGTGGACGCGCTGGGCAAAATTGGCGCGGCTCACGCGCGTTACGGCACCACTGGGTTCTTGCCCACCTTGATCACCGACCGGGTGGACGTGATGTTACGGGCGGCAGATGCGGTCAGCACCGCCTTGCGTGAGGAGGTGCCCGGTGTGCTGGGAGTGCATTTCGAGGGGCCGCACCTGAGCGAGCCGAAGAAAGGCACCCATGAAGCGGACTTTATCCGCCCCCTCAGCGAAGAGGAGCTGGCCATCTACGCCCGCGACGACCTTGGGGTCAAGGTAGTCACCCTGGCACCGGAAAATGTCGCGGTGGACGATATCCGCAAGCTGGTTTCCCTGGGGGTGAAAGTCTGTCTGGGCCATTCCAATGCCGACGGCGCGACGGCCGCGGCGGCGGTGGCTGTGGGAGCCACGGGCTTTACCCATTTGTTCAATGCCATGTCGCCGCTGCAGTCCCGTGAGCCGGGGATGGTGGGAACAGCGCTGATCACCGACGACGCCTGGTGCGGACTGATCGCCGACGGCCACCACGTCTGCGCCGAGGCCATGCAGCTGGCGCTCAAGGCCAAGCCGCGCGGAAAAATCATGCTGGTAACTGATGCCATGTCCCTGGTGGGCAGCGACGAAACCAGTTTTCCGCTGTTCGATCGGGTGGTGACCCGGGAGGGTGACAGGCTTACCTCAACCACCGGTGAACTGGCTGGGTCACACCTGGATATGATCGGGGCAGTGCGCAATATCCGCGACTGGTGCGGTGTGGATTTGACCGAGGCGCTGCGCATGGGCGCTCTCTACCCGGCGCAGTTTTTGGGGCTGAAAGCCGGCCGATTGGAAGCCGGCGGGCCTGCAGACATGGTTTTGCTGAATGAGAAGTTAGAGGTTGAGAAAACCTGGATAGGTGGCAGGAAAGTTTTTTAGAGCCTGTTTGGAATCTCGCGCGAAGCTCGCCCGGCCGGTATGGATGCCTCTTTCCGGGACCGTATGAGGCATGGATGCCGATTACGAGCGTACAGGGACGTATTTACAGCGTGTCTCGGAAAGAGGCATCCATACCGGCCCCGCACTGAGGTCGAATTTTCGAAGCCTTTGAACAGGCTCTTAAAAATAAATTTCCAAAAAACATCATAACGATAAAGAAGGTGCTCCTATGGAAGCCGCAGTAGCAACCCAGAGTAGGTCGAGAAGCAGTCTGTTGCCGATGGCGATTATCGGCATGTTGTTTTTTATTTTTGGTTTTGTGACTTGGTTGAATGGGTCACTGATTCCGTTTTTGAAAATTCTGTGCAACCTGAATGATTTTCAGGCCCTGTTCGTCACCTTCGCCTTTTATATCGCCTACACGGTGATGGCACTGCCGATGTCGTATATCCTGCGCCGCACTGGCTACAGGGACGGTATGGCGATTGGCCTGGCAATTATGGCAGCAGCGTCACTGGTATTTATCCCCGCGGCGCAGACCGGCAGCTTTCCGATATTTCTGCTGGGGCTGTTCGGCCTCGGCGCCGGTTTGACTATCCTGCAGACCGCTTCCAATCCCTATGTGGTCAAGCTCGGCCCGGCGGAAAGCGCGGCCACGCGCATCGCGGTGATGGGGATTCTAAACAAGGGCGCGGGGGTGCTCGCTCCCATCGCATTTACCGCCCTGGTACTCTCGGGGCTGAGCGATTTCAATACTGAGGCGATTGCCCGGCTGGAAGAGGCGGAGCGCACAGCCAAACTGGAGGAAGTGTCCAGCCGCCTGGTCATGCCCTATATCTATATGGCTGTCATGCTGTCGCTGCTGGTGGGGTTGGTCAAGTTTTCCGGCCTGCCGGATATCGAGGAAGACAAGACCGAAGACAGCGAAAGCAAATCCGGTGTCCTGCAATTTCCCCAGGTGGTTCTGGGCGCGCTGGCGCTGTTCACATACGTGGGCGTGGAGGTGATCGCCGGCGACACCATCGGCCTGTACGGCGAGCGCCTGGGCCTGGCCAACTTCTCCTCGCTCACTTCCTACACCATGGTGTTTATGGTGATCGGCTACCTGATCGGGGTCTTCGGTATTCCACGCTTTATCAGCCAGCAGCAGGCCCTGCTGGGTTCCGCCGTCGCCGGCAGCCTCTGTGTCCTGGGTGCGGTATTCGGCTCTTCCGAAAGTACCGGGATCGCCGGCGTGCTGTGGGGCTGGAGCGGTGTTCCGGTTGTGCCCGATACCGTGACCTTTGTCGCCCTGATGGGCCTGGCCCATGCGCTGGTATGGCCTTCCATCTGGCCGCTGGCGCTGGAAGGGCTGGGCAGGTTTACCGCCCAGGGCTCCGCACTGCTGATTATGGGGATCGCCGGCGGCGCGATCATTCCGCTGTTCGGTTATGGCCCCATAGCGGAGGTCACAGGTGAAACCCGGATGGGGTACTGGATCGCGCTGCCCTGCTATCTGTTTATCCTGTTCTACGCACTCAAAGGTCACAAGATGCGCAGCTGGAAGTAGCACTTTTTACTGCTGCTTTTCTCTTTGACTCTCGTCATCCTGCCCTCCCTGTGAGGGCTTTTTTACCAATAACCGATGAATGCTGTTTATTGTTCCGGCACCGGCCCGCTGGAGTCCCGCACTACCAGCGACGGAATAAATTCTCGCACGATTCCCGCCTCCTTGGTCGCGGTGCCGCTTTCCGTCGCGCCCTTGCCGCGCGCTTTGCTCAGTACCAGCGCCGCAGCGCACTTGGCGATCTCGTTGTTGGGCTGATGGGCGGTGGTGAGTTTGGGCCAGGTCTGGCGGGAGAAGGGGCTGTCCTCGAAGCCGACGATGGAAAGCTGTCCCGGAATATCGATATTCATCAGGCGTGCGGCAAACAGTGCACCCGCAGCCATTTCGTCATTGCTGGCAAAAATCGCCGTGGGTGGCTCGGCGGACTGCAACAGGGTTTTGGCCCCCTGAACCCCGGAGTCGAAGGAGTACTCCCCCTCCAGGATCAGGTTCGGGTCCACGGCGAGACCCGCCTGCTGTAGGGCGCGCTTGTAGCCGTCCAGGCGGCCGTAAGTGGATACGTGCTCCTCGCCTCCACAGAGAAAACCGATGCGTTTGTGTCCCAGCTGCAACAGGTGTTGCGTGAGATCGAAAGCCGCCGCGCTATCGTCCACCTGGATACAGTTTTCCTCGTCCTCCAGCGCCGCGGCGCTGGAGACGATGCGCACGTAATCCACTTTGAGGGATTTGACTGTGTCGATCACCGCCTGGGTTTCAGAGAAGGGCGGGGTGAGCACCAGGCCGGCAATTTTTGAGTGCTCCACCAGGTTCTTCAGTTCGTCGTGCACCGAGGCGGATTTGGAGTTGCTGGGGTGGATCAGCAGTTCATAACCGCGCGCCTTGCAGGCCTCGAGTATGCCGTTTTGCATATCGATCACGTAGTAGGCGTTGGGGTTGTCGTAGATGAACGCGATGGTGTAGGAGCGGCTTCCAGCCAGGTTGCGCGCCGCCAGGTTGGGCTGGTAGTTGAGCGCCTCTACCGCCTCCATCACTTTCTTCCTGGTGGTCGGACGAACCGAGGGCTCGTTGTTGATCACCCGGGAAACGGTCTTGATGGAAACGCCCGCCTGTGCGGCGACGTCGTTGATCGTGGCTTTCATCGGTGGCGCTTGTCCTTGTTTTGGCCGAGGCGGGCATTCTAACACCGGGGACTGGGGAGGTGCGTACAGGGCACCTGGGGGACGGTAGAACTCGAGGTCCGCTCATTCCCGTTGTGAAGGAAAACTACAAAACCAATTGACAGTCCATCTTGTGATGAGATTCTTTGTTGACATGACAGCGTTATCATTTATTGCGGGAGGGTACAGCGCCTGTCGGTAGAGAAGAGTAAACAACGCCAATTCCCTGACCGGCGCCCGGTTCTACACCCCAGATTGTGCGGAGGCTTGCCGGAAGTGGTGAAGGTTGAAGATGCGTCGGTATCCTTCCAGGTGGAAAGTGAATTGAGGCACTTGAAAGTGTTTGTAATTTTACTACATAATGGCGGCCTTGCTATTTGCCATCGGTTTCGAGGGTTTCCGCGCAACACAATTCTGCTACACAAGCTGCTGGCTCCGTACCTTTGGATGCACTGATTGCCCTGTATGAGCACAAGATTTTTGGTCTGGGCATTATTTTGGAAATTTATTCTCATGCCTGTGTGGCGTGGAACTGGGGGAAGGGCTGGCTGCGGCGCTACAACACAATTGGAAAGTAGCGATCTACCCGGCTGGGTTCCACCGCGCAGCTGACCGAAGACTACCGGCGGACAAAGGCCGGCGCCGCAGCGCTCGGATTTGCCGTCTGATTACAGCGTGCGATGGGCACGCTTCGCTTTGCCCATCCTACACAACCAGTTGAGTTACGGATCTTTATGGTACAAAGCAAAATCCAGGCGGTTACCGAGCGGATTATCCAGCGCAGCGAGGAGACGCGCGCGGAATACCTCGCTCAAGTAGAGCGCGAGCATATCGAGGGTCGCGCCAGCGCCCGGTTGTCCTGCGGCAACCTGGCGCACGCCATCGCCGCTTCCAGCGACCGCGACAAAAACCTGATCGCCTCCGGGCGCGGGCCCAATCTGGCGATAGTCACCGCCTACAACGACATGCTATCGGCGCACCAACCCTACGGTACCTATCCGCAGCAGCTGAAAGAAGCCGCGACGCGCAACGGTGCCAGCGCGCAGGTGGCCGGCGGCGTACCCGCCATGTGCGACGGTGTGACCCAGGGTCGCCCCGGTATGGAAATCGGACTTTTCTCCCGCGATGTGATCGCCATGTCCACCGCGGTGGCCCTTTCCCACGATGTCTTCGAGGGCGGCCTCTACCTGGGGATCTGCGACAAGATCGTCCCCGGGCTGGTGATCGGTGCGCTGGCCTTTGGCCATCTGCCGGCGATATTCGTACCGGCGGGACCCATGCCCACCGGAATGTCCAATGCGGAAAAGGTGCGGGTGCGCCAGCTGTACGCCGAGGGCAAGGTAGGGCGCAAGGAACTGCTGGAAGCGGAGAGTGCCTCCTACCACAGCCCGGGCACCTGTACCTTTTACGGTACTGCCAACAGCAACCAGATGCTGGTTGAAATCATGGGCCTGCAGCTGCCCGGCAGCTCCTTCGTAAACCCCGGCACCGAGTTGCGCAACGCGCTCAACGATGAAGCGGTAAAACAACTGGTGCGGATCACCGAGCCCAGCCAGTTCACGCCCCTCTCGAAAATTCTCACGGAAAAAGTCTTTGTCAACGGCATCGTCGGCCTGTTGGCCACCGGTGGTTCCACCAACCATACCCTTCACCTGGTGGCCATGGCCCGCGCGGCGGGCATTCAGCTGACCTGGCAGGATATGGCGGAGCTCTCCGACATCGTGCCGCTGCTGTGCCACGTGTATCCCAACGGCACTGCGGACATCAATCACTTCGCCGCCGCCGGCGGCATGCAACTCCTGATTCGCGAACTGTTGGACGCCGGCCTGCTGCACGACGATGTACACACGGTATTGGGCGACTCCGGCCTCAAACCCTATTGCTACGACCCTTTCCTCAACGAAGACAAGAGCGGCCTGGTGTGGCGCCCGACCGCAGAGAAGAGCGGCGACACGACGATTATCCGCCCCGTCAGCGATCCCTTCTCCAGTCACGGCGGCCTGCAATTGCTGGAGGGCAACCTCGGTAAGAGTGTGATAAAGATTTCCTCTCTCAAACCGGAATATTTGAAAGTGAAGGCGCCGGCGGTGGTGTTCCACGACCAGGACGCACTGATCGACAGCTTCAAGGCCGGCGAACTGGACAAAGACTTTATTGCGGTGGTGCGCTTCCAGGGCCCCCGCGCCAATGGCATGCCGGAACTGCACAAGCTGACCCCACCCTTGGGCGTGCTGCAGGACCGCGGTTTCAAGGTGGCACTGATTACCGACGGGCGTATGTCCGGTGCTTCCGGCAAGGTGCCGGCGGCGATCCATATATCCCCGGAGGCAGTCGACGGCGGCCCCATCGCCAAAATCCGGGACGGCGACCTGATCGAGCTGGACTGTGAGGCGGGTATCCTGCGTGTAGATGTGGACGACGCCGAACTGGCTGCACGGGAACCGGCGGAGTGCGACCTGTCTGCCAGCGCCCGCGGTACCGGACGCGAACTGTTCGCCAATATGCGCGCGCTGGCCAGCGGTGCGGAGAGCGGTGCCAGCATATTGTTTTGATGCTTCCCGGTGCGCGATAGCCGTCTGTGGCGGTGGAGCACCGGGAAAAATACAGAAATTTTAAGAGCAAATTTATGGCTACTCCTTTCGACATGGTGTTATTCGGCGGCGGCGGCGACCTGGCCCTGCGCAAGCTGATTCCCGCACTGTACCGAGCCCATCTGGAGGGCAGTTTGGCAGAAGGCTGCCGCATTTTTCCGGTGTGCCGTCGCCAGGAAGACGCCGACCAGTACCTGGACACTGCCCAAGAGGCACTGAAGACCCATTTGCGCGACGGCGAGTACAGCGATTCCGCCTGGCAGGCTTTCAGCCAACTGTTGCGCGCAGTGGCCCTGGATATCGCCGAGCCGGACGATCGTTGGGACCAGCTGGCGGATATCCTCCGCGCCGAAGAGGATCGCGTGCGGCTCTTCTATCTGGCGATTCCACCGGCGGTATTCGGCCCCTGCTGCGAAAACCTGTCTCTCAAGGGGCTGATCAACGGCCAGTCCCGGGTGGTGGTGGAAAAACCCCTCGGCTACAACGCGCAGACCTCCGACGAAATCAACAGCAAGATCGCCAGTTATTTCCCGGAAGAGAATATTTTCCGTATAGACCACTACCTGGGTAAGGAAACCGTACAGAACCTGCTGGCGCTGCGTTTCAGCAACGTGCTGTTCGAGCACCTTTGGGACGCCAAGTCCATCGACCATATCCAGATCAGCATCGCGGAAACCGTGGGCCTGGAAGGGCGGGCCGGTTTCTACAACGAGACCGGCGCGTTGCGCGATATGGTCCAGAACCATTTGCTGCAGCTGCTGTGCCTGATTGCGATGGAATCCCCCAACAGCATGTCGGCAAAAAATATTCGCGCGGAAAAAATCAAAGTGCTGGAAGCGTTGCGCCCGCTGGCGGGTAATACGGTGGACAAAAATATTGTGCGCGGCCAGTACGTGGCCGGCGGCCTGGGCACCGAGCTGGTGCCCGGCTACCTGGAGGAGCTGGAAGCGGCCTCCAGTAGTACGGAGACCTTCGTCGCCATTCGCGCCCATATCGACAACTGGCGCTGGGCGGGTGTGCCCTTCTATTTACGCACCGGCAAACGCATGGAAAAGCGCTGTGCGGAAATCGTAATCCAATACAAAAAAGTCTCTCACCGGGTATTCAGCCCAGAGGCGGGAGATGTATTACCCAACCGACTGGTGATCCGCCTGCAGCCCGAGGAGAGCATCAAGCTGGTGCTGATGGCGAAGAAAATGGACAGCCTGACCATGGAGTTGCGACCGGTGGAGCTGAACCTCACCCTGTCGGACACCTACGACACCTTCCGCAGCGACGCCTACAAGCGCCTGATGCTGGATGCGGCGGCCAACAACTCCGCCCTGTTTATCCATCGCGACGAAGTGGCCGCGGCCTGGGCCTGGGTGGATCCGATCATTGATCACTGGCACGAGACCAATAACCAGCCGCAGCTCTACCGCGCCGGCAGCTGGGGGCCACAGGCGGCCGGTGACCTGCTGGAACAGGACGGGCGCCACTGGTTCAACGCGCAATAACATCGGGGTGGGCGCAATGGTAGAAGAGAAATTTTATCCGGATCGCGAGCGTCTGGTACTGGCCCTGGCCAACGACTGTGCCAGTGCGCTGCAGTTGGGCATCAAGGAGCGCGGTCAGGCGGCCTTCCTGGTTTCCGGTGGCAGCACGCCGAAGCCCGTGTACCAGGCCCTGTCAAAAAGGCCGCTTCCCTGGCCGCAGATTACAGTCGCCCTGGTGGATGAGCGCTGGGTGGACAAAACGGCCAGCGGCAGCAACCACGCGTTTATCGAGGACAACCTGCTGCAGAACAATGCTTCGGGAGCACCCTTCCTGGGAATGAAAACGCCCCACGCTACCGCCGCGGAAGGCGAGGCGGATTGCCAGCAGGTCTACAGCGAACTGCCCAGACCCTTCGACGTCTGTGTACTGGGAATGGGCAGCGACGGCCACACCGCCTCGCTGTTTCCCCACGCCCAGGGTTTGCAGGAGGCGCTGGACCCACAGTCCGATCAGCTCTGCCGCGCGATTACCGCGCAGCAGAGTGAAGTCACCGGTAGCCACACCGAGCGTATGACCCTGACCCTTGCGGCAATTTTGCAGGCGCGGGATATCAAGCTGCTGATCACCGGTGAAGAGAAACTCAGGGTCTACCGCGAGGCGTTGCTGGGCAGCGACGAACTGGAAATGCCGGTGCGCAGTATTCTCAAACAGGGCCTGAAACCGGTCACTGTCTACTGGGCACCGTAAACGCCGCCGGGTATCAGCCCGGCCCGCGGGCCGCAGGTCCGCTACAACGAGCAATTTGGAATTTGATGATGCAAAAGAATATCTCCGAAATACTGGAGCAGGCCGGAGTTGTCCCGGTCCTGGTTATCGATAATGTCGAAGACGCCCTGCCGCTGGCCGAAGCGCTGGTGGAAGGGGGCCTGAACGTGCTGGAAATCACTCTGCGTACCGAGGCGGCGCTGCCGGCGGTGGAGCGGATAGCCAAACACCTGCCGGACGCCCATGTGGGCACGGGCACTGTACTGAGCGGTGATGATTTACAGCGTTCCGTGGACGCCGGCGCGAGCTTTCTGGTAAGCCCGGGTGCCACCGAAAAACTGCTGGATGCCGCGGAAGGTTCCACGGTACCGCTGCTGCCCGGCGCTGCGAACCCGTCTGAAGTAATGCGCCTGCTGGAGCGGGGCTATCGCTACCAGAAATTCTTTCCCGCCCAGGCAGCGGGTGGCGTGCCCATGCTGAAGTCCATTGCCGGTCCCCTGGCGCAGGTACAGTTTTGCCCCACCGGCGGAATAGGCCCGGGCAATGCAGCGGAATATCTGGCGCTGCCCAACGTGATGTGTGTGGGCGGTTCCTGGATGGCGGCTTCCTCCCTGGTCGTGGAAAAGAACTGGGGGGAGATTACCCGCTTGGCGAAAGAGGCAGCCGCGCTGAAAGGTTGAGAAAGCGCGGCTGGTTGGAAAATCCAAAATATTGAAGGTAAAGCGAGATGAAAATAAAGATCGCCATTAACGGCTACGGCAGAATCGGACGCAATGTAACCCGTGCTATCTACGAATCCGGCTATCGCGATCGCGTACAGCTGGTGGCCATCAACGACCTGGCTCCGGTGGAGTCCAACGCGCACCTGACCCGTTTCGACACCATCCACGGCCGTTTCAACACGCCGGTATCTGTCGATGGCGATGCGCTGGTGATCGGTGGTGACCGCGTGCGGGTGTGCCAGGAGCGCGACCCGGCACAACTGCCCTGGAAAGAACTTGGGGTGGACCTGGTGCTGGAATGTACCGGACGCTTTACAGACAAGGCCTCGGCCTCGGCACATATGGCCGCCGGCGCCAGAGCTGTATTGATTTCCGCGCCCTCCAAGGATGCAGACCTCACTGTGGTCTACGGCGTAAACGATGACAAACTCACCGCCGACCACAAAGTGGTTTCCAACGCTTCCTGCACCACCAACTGCCTCGCGCCGGTGGCCAAGGCGCTGCACCGGGAGCTGGGCATCGAGCGCGGTTTTATGACCACCGTGCACGCCTACACCAACGACCAGAACACCCAGGATGCGGTGCATGCGGACATCTACCGCGCCCGCGCCGCCGCCGACAATATGATCCCCACCAAAACCGGTGCGGCCGCGGCGGTGGGCCTGGTGTTGCCGGAACTCAAGGGGCTGCTCGACGGCATGGCCGTGCGTGTGCCGGTAAACAATGTTTCCCTGGTGGACTGCCAGTTTATCGCCGGTCGCGAAACCACAGTGGAAGAGGTCAACAGCATTATGCAGCAAGCGGCGGAAACCAGCGGCGGCGTACTGACCTACTGTGACCAGCCGCTGGTATCCGTGGATTTCAACCATACCACGGCTTCCAGCCACTTCGACGCCAACCACACCCGGGTCAACGGCAACCTGGTCAAAGTGATGGCCTGGTACGACAACGAGTGGGGCTTCTCCCACCGCATGCTGGACACCAGCCTGGCGATGTCGGAAGCGCTGCAGTTGCAGGAGCGCGTAGCCGAAACTGCCTGATATCCCGGGAGCGCGGAGCTTTTTAGGTGAGCTGAAGGCTCCAGCTCCGCGTCGAGCCGCGAGGCCCGCGCTTATTTTTCCCTCTCCCGCATGTGGGAGAGGGGATTAATCTCTCCAGTCTCACCAAATAACTCTAACTGGTTACTATGATTCGCCATACTAAAATCGTCGCCACCCTCGGCCCGGGCACTGACAAGCCCAATGTGATCGAAGAAATGATCCGTGCCGGTGTCAATATCGTGCGCCTCAACTTCTCCCACGGCTCCGCCGACGACCACCGCCGCCGCGTGGCGGAAGTGCGCCGCGCGGCCACCGCGCAAAACAAGCTGGTCGCGGTACTGGGGGATCTTCAAGGTCCAAAAATCCGTATTGCCCGCTTTGCCGAGGGCAGTATCTGGCTGGAGAACAACAGCGAATTCACCCTGGATGCCGATTGTCCGGCAGAGGGCGGTGACCAGCACCGCGTGGGTGTGGACTACCCGACCCTGATCAGCGACTGCAAGGCCGGCGATATCCTGCTGCTGGACGACGGCAAGATCCGCCTGGAAGTCACCGGTACCACTCCGCAGAAACTTTTCTGCCGGGTGCTCCAAGGGGGCAAACTGTCCAATAACAAAGGCATCAACCTTCTCGGCGGCGGCCTTTCAGCCCCCGCGCTGACAGAAAAGGATTATCGGGACATCGTTCTCGCCGCCGAACTGGATGTGGATTTCCTAGCGGTGAGCTTCCCCCGTTGCGCCGAGGACCTGGAGACCGCGCGCCAGGCCATGCAGAAGGCGGGCAGCCAGGCAGCCATCGTCGCCAAGGTGGAGCGCGCTGAAGCGGTAGCCGACGACCAGCAGATGGACAGCCTGATCCTCGCCGCCGATGCCATTATGGTGGCCCGCGGCGACCTGGGCGTGGAGATCGGCGATCCGGCCCTGATCGGCGTGCAGAAAAAGCTGATCAACCGCGCCAATGCCCTGGACCGCGGCGTGATCACCGCGACCCAGATGATGGAATCCATGATCACCAGCCCCACGCCCACCCGCGCCGAAGTGATGGACGTGGCCAACGCGGTGCTGGACGGCACCGATGCGGTGATGCTCTCCGCCGAGACCGCCGCCGGCGACTTTCCTGTGGCCGCGGTGGAATCCATGGCCGAGGTGATCGTGGGGGCGGAACAGTACCTGGGCAGCGTACCGCGACCGGCCGCAAACCAGAGCGCCTCCGACCGCATCGACACGGTGATCGCCCAGGCGGCCATCGACGTGGCCGCGCGGGTCGAGAACCTGTGCGCGGTGGCTGCGCTCACCGAGTCCGGGCGCACCCCGCGCATCATGTCCCGGGCCACCACGCACCTGCCCATCTACGCACTTACCCGCCACCCGCGGGTGGCGCGCCAACTGGTGCTGCTGCGCGGCGTGGAAGCGGTGGAATTCGATCCTGCCTCGGTGCCCCTGGGCCACCTGACCGACTCGATCATCGAAGTGCTCGGTTCCCGCCTGGACCTTCAAAAGGGCCAGCGGATTCTGATCACCCAGGGTGAACGCCTGAACGTGGGCGGACACACCAGCTCTATGCGTATCAAGGAAATTGAGTGATATTTAACCGGTCTGTCTCTGCCCCCTGCGCCAAGCGTGGGGCAGGGCAGATGCTTCAAAAATCTCCGTTGAATAAGCCTTTCATCCTGGCGGTTTTCTGATCAATTTCAGACAAGTGGAAGTGCCTAAACTGTCATAAATAACTATTTTTCGACTCGCTCGAAATTATCTATAAGTTATTGTTTCTCAAAGTATTTTCATCTCTGAGCGCCGGTTGTTTACCGGACCTGCGCTAAATCAATCAAACCTTTCGCCAAATTGTCGCCGAGGCAGTAGCTTTTTATTTTCTTTCTGTGTATTGTCGACGATGGAAATGACAGCGCTATCATAAGAAATAATGACAGCGCTATCATTTGGGGGACAAGATGAAAAAATTTCTAACCAAACCTTTATATCAATAAAAAAGGAAGGGGACATCGATGCTCAAGCGCAACAAACTTGCACTCTCCATCAGTGCGGCCATGCTCAGTGGCGGCCTGGTGTCACCACTGGCTCTGGCCCAAAGTGGTGAAGCCCTGGAAGAGGTTACCGTAACTGGTATTCGCGGTTCGCTCCAGGACGCCCTCAGCACCAAACGCGATTCCTACGCGATTGTAGATGCAATCTCTGCCGAAGATATCGGCAAATTCCCGGACAAAAACGTCGCCGAATCACTGCAGCGTGTACCCGGCGTAACCATCCAGCGTCAGTTTGGCGAAGGTGCCGCCGTTTCTATTCGCGGCGCCGGTAACGATCTGACCCTGACCACCCTGAACGGCCAGAGCGTCGCCTCCACCGGTTGGTTTGTACTGGAGCCGGCCAAGCGCAGTTTCAACTATGAGCTGCTGCCGTCCGAGCTGGTTGGTGACATCAAAGTATACAAGAGTGCACAGGCCGACCTGGCGGAAGGTGGTGTGGGCGGCACCGTCGAAATCAATACCCGCAAACCGCTGGATTTGGATTCCATGACTTTGCACGGGTCGTTGGAAGGCTCCTACCAATCGGATTCCAGTGAAGTAGACCCGCAGACGTCGGGACTTGCCAGCTGGAAAAACGACTCTGAAACTTTCGGTGTGTTGGTCTCCGCTGTTTCCCAGGAACGCAGCCTGCAGCGCCAGGGAAATGAAGCTTTCTGGGAGTGGGGTGCCGGTCCCGTGGCTTTCGAACAAGAGCGCAAGCGTTCAGCGGTTACCGCCACTTTTCAGTATCAGCCCAACGACCGCCTGGATATCGTATTTAACGCTATCGATATGAAAATGGAGGCGGATAACACCAATTATGCTCTGTGGCTTACCCAGGGTAACTGCGGCTGGTGTGCAGACGAAAATGGCGACCCGATCACTGTTGATCCCGCGGATCAAATCAATGGCACTACGGCTCGCGGGCCGATAGCGGTTGCTTATTATCAGGCACGACCTCGCGAAGCCACCATGAGCTCGGACGTTTACGATCTGAGTGTCGATTATTCCGGTGACGGCTATGTTCTCAGTTTCCAGGCGGGAAGAACCACTTCCTCCGGTGGTACTGATTTTGAAATGGTTTTGGATGATGGATCTGGTGGTACCCCTGTAGATGGCACTTACGACTTCTTCGGAGGGCAATCCTGGGACCTCGGTAGCTTCGACATGAGCAGCTATGATCCCGGCTCACTGGCTATGGGAACAGGCGCTAACTACAATGCCACACCCAAGACAGACGATGAGACTTATTTTCAATCGGATCTGGAATTCGATGTGGAATTTGGTGCGATCAATGCGATTAAAGCAGGCCTGAAGTGGTCCGACCACAATACCAGCAGCCGTAAATACACTTACTTACTGAGTTCCTCGTTCGATCCGGCGATCCCCACTGCTGAGGTTCTGGATGGAACCATAGACGCCGGCAGCTACGAGATACCAAAAATCGATGCTGATGCGGCTAAGGACTGGGCCAGATCCGCTACTATTGGCAAAGAGGAAGATCTGGGTTCCTACAGTGAGGTTGATGAAACCAATAGCGCGGTCTACGTGATGGCAACTTTCGGTAGCGATAATGTGCGCGGTAATTTTGGTGTGCGTTACGTTACTACTGATGCCTCTTCTATTTACTATCTGCAGGATGCCGATGGCAATTATTTGAAAGAGGACATAGACGGTGATTACTCTGAATTCCTGCCGAGCTTTAACTTGGCTATGGATCTGAGTGATGATGTCATCCTTCGTACCTCGGCCGCCCGTGTCATGGCGCGCCCTCAATATGTAGATATGTATGTCAATCCACAGGTGTCTGGTACAGACGATGATCTTGCCGACAATCAGTTCTGGGTTATCGGCAACGTGGATCTGGATCCGTTTATTGCCAATCAGTTCGATATCGGTCTTGAATGGTACTTCACTGAAGGTTCGCTCTTGTCTGGTGCTGTCTTCTACAAGGATGTGAAGAACTTCGTTACCTATAGCAACACTGACGCGACTGCTGTTGAAATTCCATTTGCCGGAGCTCTTCGTCCCGAGGAGGAAGCGGCTGGTTGGACAGTTCAGGTCAAAGACAACAACAATGACGCAACTATTCAGGGCTTTGAACTGAGCTACCAACAGGATTTCGGTAATGGTTTTGGTACCATTTTGAACTACACCAATACTGATACCGAAACGAATCCTGATACTTATACGGATGGCCGAACAGTACTGAGCGACAGTTCAGAGCATGTTTATAACCTGACGGGTTATTATGAAAATGACCTCTTCTCCGTTCGCTTGGCGTACAACTGGCGAAGCGAGTATATGATTCGCGAGACAGGTTCCTATGGCAACCGCCTGCATGATGATTTCGGCACTCTTGATCTGAGCGCATTGTGGCATGTTACCGACAATATAGATGTTAAGTTGAATGCTACGAATCTTCTGGAGGAGGATGCGACTCAGTACGGCAATAATGCTGAAATTACTCCGGGATCTGGGTTCACTTCTGGATTCCCGTTGTACGAGTACGAATACGCTCGTCGGATTGATCTGGGGGTTTCCGCCAGGTTCTGAGCCAGAATGCCGATTGGAGTAGGTATGGAAAAGGGGGGTCTCTGACTTCCCTTTTTATTCGGGCCATCCACGGCCCTCTGGGGGCGGCCATAGGTCGTGCAAGACAGCGGTTTTGCCGTCGGCGCACCCTGAGAAGGGCCCTCTGGCCTGCCGGGTTGGCTCAAATTGCTTATGGAAATCTGGTCGTATAAAAAATATACTCTCCGGCTCCAATCAGAATAACCAGATCAATCCAATGGTGTTGTATGACGACTAACCAAGCCCCCAAAATCGTTCCCCTGCGCAGCGACGTTCACCGCAACCTGAAGGTGAGCGAGCTGGGCAGCTTTGAGCATGTGAAGAACAGCCATATGGTTCCGGTGACTGCGCACGAGTTCAGCCGCCTCGGGGCCGAATACCCGATTGTTTTTGTCAAGAATTCCGATACCGGGCAGTTCCAGTCGGTGGCTCTGTTGAGCCTGAAGGTGGGGGAGAACCTGTTTGTAGAGGACGGCCAATGGCAGGGCGTATTTGTGCCGGGCTGTATCCGCAACCATCCCTTTGTGCTGGCGCCGAATGGCCAGGAGCAGGAGCAGTTGATGGTCGCTCTGATCGAGAACAGTCCGCTGGTGACCGAGGAGGAGGGGAATGCCCTGTTTACCGAATCGGGCGAGGAGACGGACTACCTGAAGACCAAAAAGCAGACTCTGGTCAGTTTCCTGGAGAGCGACCAGATGACCAAAGCTTTTGTAAAGGTATTGGTCGATATGGAATTGCTGACGGCTCAATCGGTTTCAGTCAACGCCGGAGAGGAAAAGATCAACCTCAACGGGCTCTATATCGTCGATGAGAAGAAGCTCAACGAGCTGAGTGAAGAGCAGTTTGAGGACTTCCGCAAGCGGGGTTTCCTGCCGCCTATATACGCCCAGCTGGGATCCCTGCATCAGCTGTCCAAATTGGCCAAGATGCAGGCAAGTGCCTGATGATGTGATGTAACCGCCAGATGCGATTGGGCTCATGGATAAGAATAACAACAGTGGGCAGATAAGACGTGTTCTGGTGGTCGGCGGCGGCACGGCGGGTTGGCTGGCCGCCGCCCATCTCGCCAGGAAGTTGGCCTCCCGCTCGCCGGACGGGGTAAAGGTCACTTTGGTGGAATCGGAGAATATTCCCACCATCGGCGTCGGTGAAGGCACCGTACCCGCAATACGCCAGACCCTGCACTATCTCGGTATCAGCGAGACGGAGTTTGTCCGCGAATGCGATGCCACCTTTAAGCAGGGCATCAAGTTTGTGGACTGGGTGCGCCCGCCGGGCACTCCCGGGCCCGCCTATTACCACCATATATTCGATTATCCCGACCAGAAGAGTGCCGACCTGATCCCTGCGTGGCTGCTGCAGGGCAGGGAGCGGCCTGTGTTCACCGATGCGGTATCGGTCCAGGGCAGGGTGTGTGACCTGGGCCTGGGGCCCAAGCTGGTGACGCATGCGGAATATGCGGGGGTGGTCAATTATGCCTACCACCTGGATGCCGCGAAATTCGCGCGCCTGCTCGCCAGGCATGCGGTCGAGAACCTCGGGGTCGAACATCTTCTCGCCCAGGTCCAGCAGGTCAAGCTCGGTGATGACGGCGCTATCGAGTCGCTGGTAACTGATCGCTTCGGCGAGCTGCGTGC
The DNA here is from genome assembly GCF_030997045.1 of Microbulbifer sp. TB1203. Classification (NCBI taxonomy): domain Bacteria; kingdom Pseudomonadati; phylum Pseudomonadota; class Gammaproteobacteria; order Cellvibrionales; family Microbulbiferaceae; genus Microbulbifer; species Microbulbifer sp. TB1203. The sequence continues at coordinate 217,711 of NZ_CP116899.1, forward strand.
GGACCTGTTTGTGGACTGTACCGGTTTTTCCTCGCTGCTCCTCGGGCAGGCGCTCGGGGTGCGTTTTATCGACAAGCGGGACGTCCTGTTTGCGGATTATGCGCTGGCGGCACAGGCTCCCTATCCGTCCGTGGACGCCCTCATCCCCAGCTATACCATCGCCAGTGCCCGGGAGGCGGGTTGGATATGGGATATCGGGCTGTCGGCGCGCCGGGGCGCCGGTTATGTGTACAGTTCCGACCACACCAGCCATGAGCGGGCGGAGCAGGTGCTGCGCGATTATCTGGGGCCCCAGGCGGAGGGCGTCCAGTACCGCAGGATTCCCATGTGTGTGGGCTATCGGGAAAAATTCTGGCATAAGAACTGTGTCGCCATAGGTCTGTCGCAGGGGTTTGTCGAGCCCCTGGAGGCCACTGGTTTGCTGGTGTACGACGCCACTGCGAGAATGCTTGCGGAAACATTCCCCACCTCGGTCCAATCGATGGAACTGGTGGCCGGGAATTTCAACCGTCGCGCCGGAAGTGCCTGGGACAGTGTGATCGACTTTATCAAGTTGCACTACTGCCTTTCCCAGCGAATGGATAATCCCTTCTGGCTGGAAAACAGGGAGGGGCTGCCGGATTCCCTGCGGGAAAAGCTTGAGCTGTGGCGATACCAGCCACCCACCGAATACGATTTCCCGAGCAAGGCGGAGGTATTCAACCTGGCCAACTACCTGTATGTGCTCTACGGAATGGAATTCCATACGGAAGTTCAGCACGCGCGGGCCCGGTATGGAGATATTTCCCAGGCTGAGAGACAGTTCTCAAGAAATTCGGGGTTGGCCGATGAAATTTGTAGTGGCTTGATTCCGCACCGGGCGCTAATAGAAAAAATCAAACAATACGGGCTGCAAAAAGTTTAGATAAATTCCATGCCTGATCGTAAATCCAGAACTATCAATATCGTCGGAGGCGGTTCCGCTGGCTGGATGACCGCGCTTTACCTCAATCGCTATTTTAACGGCGCGGGCGAGAACTTCGTTATCAATGTTATTGAGAGCCCCGATATTGGCATTATCGGCGTCCTGAGCGATCGGGATGACAGCGATTTCTGGCGCTCCGCTCCCGAAACGTTGGAACACTGCCCATGGCTCAAGGCGCAGTTGCAGTTGTGGAGCGAAAAAATCTGTGAGTTCCAGGACTTTGCCGGCACCTTTGCCAGCATTTTTTCCGATTTGAATTACCGCTATGTGCTCTACGGCATGCAGCATTATCCCAGACTCGGAATTCAACTGGATAAGAAGCGGGGCGATGCTCTGCTGGGGCAGTTTCGCGCGATGGCGGACAGGGCTGTGGCAAACAGCCTGCACCACAGCGATTTCCTGCAGTTTTTTGCCCGGGGGCCTCTTCGGAAAGACGTGGTAAGTGTCAATGTTTAGTGCCGGAAGAAACAGGCTTTGGCTTTGGGGGCTGTGGCTGGCGGTTTTTTATGGCAGCTGGCTTGTTCTGGTGGCGGTGCTCGGCCACTGGCAAACCGCTGAGGATCACTGGCCGATGGCCCTCGCCATGGCGCTGGGCAGCTACGCTGCCGGTTCCACTCCCATGGGGGGCGGCACCGTGGGCTTTCCGGTGCTGGTGCTCCTGTTCGATATGCCGGCGAGTCTGGGGCGGGATTTCAGTTTTGCAGTGCAATCCATCGGTATGGTCAGCGCCAGTATCTTTATCCTGTGCCGGCGGCAGCCGCTCGCCTGGTCGATGTTGCGCGGCGCTATGCTGGGGAGTCTGGTCGGCACACCCCTGGGCATATTTCTGATTGCCCCCTTTGTGGCGGATCTGTGGATAAAGCTGACCTTTGCAGTTCTCTGGGGCAGCTTTGGCGTTCTGCACCTGTACCGCCTGGGGGAAATTACTTCTTTCACCGGCAATGCCCGCGGGCGGGAGCGCCAGGATTTCAGTTTGGGCCTGGTGCTGGGTTTACTGGCGGGCGGCTTTGCCGCGGCGGTGACCGGCGTGGGTATCGATATGGTGATATACGCGGCGCTGGTAGTACTGTGCCGGGTGGATCTGAAGATCGCGATTCCCACTTCGGTAGTGATTATGGCGTTTACCTCCGTCGTCGGTGTGGTGGTGAAAAGCCTCAGTGGTGACTGGCAGCCGGGCGTGTTCGGCAACTGGCTCGCCGCGGCGCCGGTGGTGGCGCTGGGCGCGCCGCTGGGGGTATTTGTGGTGAGCCGTATCGGCCGCCGGCCTACACTGCTGGTGGTGGCGATGCTCTGCGTGGGGCAGTTTGTATGGACCTGTTTCGAGGAGAGTGCGGTGCTCGGCCCGTGGGGGCTGGCCCTCGCTGCAATGTCGCTCGGGATTTGTATTCTCGGTTTTGAGTGGGTAAGGCGTATCGGAATGCGGTTGGCCGGGGTGGATGCCGATCGCACTATACATTCCGGGCCGCAGGTACCCGTCTCGACCGGCCTGTGAGCCGCTTGGGAAGTTTTCACGATTTGAAAAAATGGCTGGGGCGGTAGGATTCGAACCTACGCATGACGGGATCAAAACCCGCTGCCTTACCGCTTGGCTACGCCCCAGTATCGGGACGGCGAAAAATATATTTTCGCCGATTGAAAATGGTAGCAAGGGGGAGACTTGAACTCCCGACCTCAGCATTATGAGTGCTGCGCTCTAACCGGCTGAGCTACCTTGCCACTTTGACCCGGCTCAGGTCCGGGGTGATTTCCGGGCCAACCGAGGGCGCGCATTATCGGGCCCTGAAGCGGGGCTGTCAACCCCTGTTTTCGCTGTCTTTTCAGTAGGTTAGCGCAGTCACCGGCCTTTTCCGACAGCGGCGAGAAGAGAGCCGCAAACCACCGCCAGGGCGCCCAGCCAGCTGATCCAGTTCAACGGTTCCACCTCGATATAACCGGGCCACAGTGCGCCTATGGCGGCGCTCAGGGCCAGGGTCGTCAGCGGTACCAGGGCCAGGGTGGCGCTGACGCGGGAAGCCTCCCAACTGGCCAGGGCCTTGGCGAAGGCGCCATAGGCGATCAGGGTATTGGCGGTGAGGAACAGCAACAGCAGCCAACCGAGCCAGTCCAGTTGTGCGACGCTGGTGGGCTCCGACAGGGGCAGGAAGCTAACGGTGCCGGCGAAGTAGATCAGTACCAGCAGGTCCTGCGGCGTGGCGTGGGCCAGGATTTTCTTCTGGAAGAATCCGTACACTGACCAGCCGATCGCCGCCACCACGATAAGCCCAAGCCCCATCAGGTATTCGCTGTCCGCGCCGCTCACGAGCTCCGGCAGGCGCTGGTTGAAGAACAGCGGCAGGCCCGCCGCCACCAGCAGGACCCCGAGCCACTGGCGCGGCGAAAAGCGCTCCCCCAGCCAGAACACACTGGCGATCAACAGCATCAGCGGCGCCAGTTGAATGACGATCTGGGCGGCGCCGGCGGTGATGAACTTGAGGCCGGAGGCGTAGGTCAGGTAGTTGGTGAGCAGGCCGATCACCGCGCACAGGGTGAAAGGCAGCAGGGCGCGCTGGAACAGCTGGCGCAGGTTGAGCTGGTGCGACCAGCTATAGTAGCCACCGGCCAACACCGCGGCGCCCACAAAGCGGTACCAGGTGGCGGTGGTGGCACTGATGGTGTCCAGCAGACCCTTGAGAGCAATGGGTAGCAGGGCCCACATAAATACGGTGATCAGTGCCAGGGGCAGGCCGATTTTCCAGTTGGATTGGGTCATGTGGTGAGGCGCCGGTAGGAGCGGCCGTTGGCCGCGATGGGCATAGTCGGCGCAGAGTCGGGCTGGCTATCTATCGCGGCCAACGGCCGCTCCTACTAAAAAGGAGTTGTTCGTCGTTAGACGTTAAAGCGGAAATGGATCACGTCGCCGTCCGCGACGATATAGTCCTTGCCTTCCAGGCGCCATTTTCCCGCTTCCTTGGCGCCGGCTTCGCCGTTGTAGGTGACGAAATCGCTGTAGCTCACCACCTCCGCGCGGATAAAACCTTTCTCGAAATCCGTGTGGATCCTGCCCGCGGCCTGGGGCGCGGTGGCGCCGACGGGGATGGTCCAGGCGCGCACTTCCTTGACCCCTGCGGTGAAGTAGGTGTGCAGTCCCAGCAGTTGATAGCCGGCGCGGATCACGCGGTTGAGGCCCGGCTCCTCCATGCCCAGTTCTTCCAGGAATTCCTGCTTCTCGTCGTCGTCCAGCTCGGCGATTTCCGATTCCAGTTTATTGCAGATAGGCACCAGTACCGCGTTTTCCTCCGCGGCGATGGCGGCCACCGCATCCAGGTGCGGATTGTTCTCGAAGCCGTCCTCGTCCACGTTGGCGATATACATGGTGGGCTTGACGGTGAGCAGGCTCAGTTCGCGGAGATCCGCCAATTCGTCTTCTCCCAGGCCCATGGAGCGCAGCGGCCTGGCCTCGTTCAGGTGTGGCTGGATCTTTTCCAGCAGCGCCTTCATCCGGATCGCGTGCTTGTCCTGGCCCTTGGCGGCGCGGGTAAAGCGCTGCAGGGCCTTCTCCACGGTTTCCAGGTCCGCCAGCGCCAGTTCGGTGTTGATTACCTCGATGTCCGATACCGGGTGCACCTGGTTGGCCACGTGGATGACGTTGTCGTCTTCAAAGCAGCGCACCACATGGGCGATGGCGTCGGTTTCGCGGATATTGGCGAGGAACTTGTTGCCCAGGCCCTCGCCCTTGGAGGCGCCCGCCACCAGACCGGCGATGTCGGTGAATTCCATGGTGGTGGGGATCACCCGCTGGGGCTTGACGATCTCTGCCAGCTTATCCAGGCGCGGGTCCGGTACCGGCACCACGCCTGCGTTGGGCTCGATGGTGCAGAAGGGGAAATTTTCCGCGTCGATACCCGCCTTGGTGAGGGCATTGAACAAAGTGGATTTGCCTACGTTGGGCAGTCCGACGATACCGCAAGTAAAACCCATGGTGTTTTTCCGGTTGCGTAGGGTGCGCCGCGCGCGCTCTACGTTTTGCTGTTGGTGTGGAGTTCTTTCATGGCCGCACCCCAGTCGCCGGAAGCGGCAATGGGCATCGCGTCGACGGCGCGGTCGATGGCGTCTGCCAGTTGCTCCTGTTCCGCGCCCGGGGCGCGCTGGAGCACATAGTTGACCACATCGCGGGCACTGCCCGGGTGGCCGATACCGAGGCGCAGGCGCATAAAGTCGCGATTGTTGCCCAGTGCGGAGATGATATCCCTCAAGCCGTTGTGGCCGCCGTGGCCGCCGCCGGATTTGAGGCGCGCGGTGCCCGGTGGCAGGTCCAGTTCATCGTGGGCCACCAGTATTGCCTGGACGGGTATCTTGAAGAAGTGCGCCAGCGGGGCCACGGACTGGCCGCTGCGATTCATATAGGTGGTGGGAATCAGCAGGCGGATATCTTCGCCGCCGATCCGCACCCGGCCGCTGAGGCCGCGGTATTTGCTGTCCGGCACGAGCTGGGCGCCATGGCGGCGCGCCAGCTCGGCGACGAAGTCGGCACCGGCGTTGTGGCGTGTCCGGTCGTACTCGGGGCCGGGGTTGCCCAGGCCCACGATCAACTGGATTGGCGTATCCGGTACTTTCGACAATGTGCTTACTCTTAGCTTTCGCCGCTCTCGCCTTCAGCTTCACCCTCGGCTGCCGCTTCGATAGCGCCGCGGGGCTTGTGTACTGAAGCGACAACCAGGTCGTGGTCCGGGCCGTGGGACAGGGCAACAGACTCGACGCCGGCGGGCAGTTTCAGGTCGGAGATGTGGATAGTGCCGTCCATTTCCAGGTCGGCCAGGTCCACTTCGATAAACTCCGGCAGCTTGGCGGCGGGGGCGCTGATTTCCAGCTCGGTCAGGGTGTGGGACACAATGCCGCCAGCCTTGACGCCTTTGCAGGTGTCTTCATTGAGGAAGTGCAGGGGCGCCTTGATATGGACCTTGGTGTCGCCGGACACCCGCTGGAAATCCACGTGCAGCAGCTGCTGCTTGGCTGGGTGGCGCTGCAGATCCCGCAGGATCACTTTCTCTGCCTTGCCGTCCACGTCCAGGGACACGACGGAGGAGAAAAAGGCTTCGTTTTCCAGGGCCTTGAACAGCTCCTTCTGCAGAACGGAGATGGATTGCGGCTCGGCCTTGCCACCGTACACGATGCCGGGGACACGACCTTCCTGGCGACGCAGGCGGCGGCTCGCACCTTTCCCCTCGTCGCTGCGGACGTTGGCGTTCAATGTGATATCAGACATGGGATTAAAACCTCGGGTTGTCTGCCCAGGGCGACCTGCGACCGGATCGCTCTGGCGTTGAAGTAAATCGGGCCACCGGGGCCCAATAGTAAACGCCCGGCGGGGCCGGGCGGGCGCGTATTCTAAGGGAATTGGCGGTGAGGCGCCAGTGGGGGCGGTTGCCCTTGTCCGAGGCGCGGGTCTCGCCCTCCTGTCATCTCCGTGGCCTTAGCATCGAGATATTCGTCTTGCCCAGTTCTGAGAAGGCGAACCCAAGATTTGTCCTTGGTGGCGCTGGATAGGTTCAGATCAGCGAAACATCGCCGACAGGGATTCCTCGTTGCTGATCCGGCGCATGGACTCGGCGAGCATGGCGGACAGGGTCAGTTGGCGGATCTTTGGTGCCCGCTGCATCTTGTCGCCCAGGGGGATGGAGTCTGTGACCACCAGCTCGTCCAGCACCGAGTTGTTCAGGTTCTCGATCGCGTTGCCGGACAGCACCGGGTGGGTGCAGTAGGCCACCACTTTTTTGGCGCCGTGCTGCTTGAGGGCATTGGCGGCGTTGCACAGGGTGCCGGCGGTGTCCACCATATCGTCCACCAGCAGGCAGGTGCGGCCGTCGATCTCGCCGATGATGTTCATTACCTCGGCCACATTGGCCGCCGGGCGGCGCTTGTCGATAATCGCCAGTTCGCAGTCCAGGCTCTTGGCCACCGCGCGGGCGCGCACTACGCCGCCGATATCCGGGGAGACTACCACCAGGTCCTCGTAGCCCTGGCGCTCGATGTCGTCCAGCAGTACCGAGGAGCCGTAGACATTATCCACTGGCACGTCGAAAAAGCCCTGGATCTGCTCCGCATGCAGATCCACGGTCAGTACCCGGTCGATACCCACGCTCACCATCATATCCGCCACCACTTTCGCGGAAATGGGTACCCGCTGGGAACGCACCCGGCGATCCTGGCGCGCGTAGCCGAAGTAGGGGACCACCGCGGTGATGCGGCCGGCGGAGGCGCGGCGCAGGGCATCCACCAGCAGGATCAGCTCCATCAGGTTGCGGTTGGTGGGCTGGCAGGTGGACTGCACTACAAACACATCGCGGCCGCGCACGTTATCGGTGATCTCAACCGCGATCTCGCCGTCGGAGAAGCGTTTTACCACCGCTTCGCCCAGGGGGATCGCCATATGGTCGACAACTTTCTGTGCCAGTTCCGGGTTTGCGTTGCCGGTAAACACCATTAAGTCAGCCACGAGAGTACCTTGTGTTTCGATTGAGGAGGAGGGATGGATTGTGAGGCGACTGTCTTCTGACTTCTGTCCTCTGACCTTTGAATGGCTGGGGCGGTAGGATTCGAACCTACGCATGACGGGATCAAAACCCGCTGCCTTACCGCTTGGCTACGCCCCAGTAATTTTTGAAACAGCTTTCAGTTGTCGGTGCGCGGGGGATTTCTGTACCCCCGCGGCGACAAAGCCCCGCCATCCGGTCGGCGCTTTGGCGAGAATGCTTTCCGCCGTTTGCGCCGAATCGAAAGCCGCGAAAACGCAGGCCCCGGTACCGGTCAGATGCGCTCTGGCAAACTGTTGCAGCCATTCTCTGGCCGCGCGTACCGCTGGATAGAGGCTCTCGACCAGGGGCTGGCAATCGTTGCCGGAATACTCTTCCAGCCATTCGCTGTCCAACCACCTGTCGCGAAGGTGCGCTAATGTAATTGGGGCAGAATCTCTTGTCAAACGCGGATCGCCGAACACCGCCGCGGTGCTCACCTGGCAGTCCGGCACCAGCACCAGGTAGTGCCGGGTCTCGGTAACCACTGGAGTCAACACTTCGCCGATGCCCTCCGCCCAGGCGGTGCGGCCGCGTACGAATACCGGCACATCCGCACCGAGCTGCCGGCCCAGTTGCGCGAGCTCGTCGAGGGTGAGGTGGCATTGCCACAGTTGGTTGAGCCCCAGCAGTGTGGTGGCGGCGTCGCTGCTGCCACCGCCGATGCCGCCGCCCTGGGGCAGGTTTTTGTGCAGGCGGATATGTGCACCGCCGGTGCAGCCGGTTTTTTGTTGCAGCAAATGCGCGGCGCGATAGATCAGGTTCTCCCGCAGCGGGATTTGCAGGCTGCCTGCATCGACACTGATTTCGCTGTCGGCGCGCAGCTCGAAGTCCAGCTGGTCGCCGAAATCGAGCAGTTGAAACAGGGTCTGTAACCGGTGGTAGCCGTCTTCGCGACGGCCGAGGATACGCAGGAACAGGTTCAGCTTGGCCGGTGCCGGCAGTTGCAGGTCGGGCATAAGTTTGTGGTTGCGGCAAAAAAAGATGGGCGTAGTGTCCTGTATGGTACTAAATAGTGATACCAGAGCCCCCCAGATTGTTCACAGTTAGGCGGAGCTCGCAGGGAATGGTCATTCCATTTTCAAGAGCTGCAACGCGGCTGTGGGCAATCTGGGGGGCTCCCTTCGGGCGGGCCGCTAAGCAGCCATCTGCGGCGTTGCACTTGCTTGACGTAGAATGACTACGCCGGCGCAAGTGCGCCTTGCATCTGGCCGCTTAGCGGCCCGCTGGTGTCACTATTTAGTACCATACAGGACACTAATTTTGCGGCAACCACTCCTTGATCACCAGCGTCACTTTGACAGGCCCCGCCGCCTGGCGGGTTTCCGCCACTATGCGGGTGGGTAAGACGTAGGCCCCGACGTTCTGGTAGCCGCTGAAGTTCAGGTTCCAGCCGGCCTGCTGCAGGCTTTGCAGTTGCCCCTGGCCGCTCTTTTGCTGGCCCTCCACCGGCGCACCGGGCGCGGCCATGCCGCGCACCCAGTAGTACATTTCCGCCACCGGTAACGGCCAGCCGAGAATCTCTGCGGTGAGCTCCGCCGGGGTGGCGGCCTGCAGCGGCACCTCGCCGCCTTTTTGCAGGGTCACGCCGGCGGGCGTGCCGGTAATCACCGTGGTGCCGGCGCCCAGCGGGCCACTGAGATGGATGCGGTAGTTTTGTGCGGTGCGCTGCCACCACTGCAGATTGGCGCTGCCGTTCTCCCCCGGCGAGCGCACACCCAGTTTGCCGTTGATGGTCCAGTGCTGGAGCTGTGCCGCCGGCGATTCCGCCGCAATCGGGGGCCGCGGCTGCGGTTGCGACTGCTGGCCGGCACAGGCGGCGAGTGCCAGGGCGACCCAGCCGAGAAACAGGCGCTGCAGCGCCCTGCGTTCACTGGGTGCCGCGATTTTCCAGAGACCCGTTTTTTCAAGATTCAGAAACATGCTGCTCCACTCCCCCTTTGTCGCGCAGCCGCTTCATGGCCGCCGGGATGACTTTGCTCTGCGGATTGATTTCCAGGCCGCGCTGCCAGACCTGCACAGCTTGTTCGCGATCGCCCTGCACCCAGAGTACTTCGCCCAGATGCGCGGCGATTTCGTGGTCTGGCAGTTTTTCCATGGCTTCCCGCAGATACTTTACCGCTTCGCTGTGATTGCCCAGACGGTACTGTACCCAGCCCATGCTGTCGATAATAGCCGGATCCTCCGGGCGCAGTTGCAGTGCCCGGGCGATCAACTGCTGCGCCTCGTCGAGGCGCGTGTCGTCCTCGGTCAGTTTGTAACCCAGGGCGTTGAGCAGAGTGGCGTTGTCCGGATCGCGTTCCAGCAGTTTGCGCAGGCCGCTCTCGTAGGCGGCGGAATTTCCCAGGTGGCTGCTGGTGAGGGCGTGGGCGTAGATCAGGCGGCCGCTCTCCCGATGCTGCTCCAGGGCCTTGTCGAGCAGTTCCAGGGCCTGCTGGTGACGCTCGTGCTTGTTCAGCAGTTCCGCCTCCAGCAGGTAAAAGTGTTCCGCCTGCTCCGGGTGCCGCCGGCGCAGTTCGGCAAACCAGTCGCGGTTGTTCCCCGCCAGGCCGGCGGCGGCCAGCAACTGGGTGCCGCGGGTAATCGCCTCCACATAATCGCCGCCGGGCTCCACTGCGCGGTAGTGGGCGATAGCGCCGTCGACATCCTTTTCCCGCTCGGCGATGCTGCCCAGGTAGAAGTGCGCCGCGGACTGGTGCTGATCCAGCTTGAGCAGGCGCTCGAACAGGGGTTTGGCCTGGGTAAGGTTGTCGGTTTCAAAGCGGATCAGCGCCAGCGACAGGATCATGTTGCCGTCGTAGGGGCGCTGGGCCACCAGTTCGGCGAACTGCTGTTGCGCCAGGTCCAGGTCCTTGCGGATCAGCAGGCGCGCATACTGCAGGCGCAGGCGGCTCTCCTGGGGGTAGGTGCGCACCAGGTTTTCCAGCAGTTGCAGGGCCTCTTCGCGCCGGTTCTGGTCCACCAGCAGGTGGGTTTCCAGCAGCGGCGCATCGAGCATTTCCGGGTGCTGTTCCTGCACCCGGTGGACGATGGACAGGGCCTGTGGGTATTGCTCCTGGGCGCGCAGCATCATCGCGTGGGCCAGGGCCGCCTCGCCGTTTTGCGGATACTTCTCCGCCAGCCGGCGAAATTCCGCCAGGGTCTGCTCTTCCACTTTTTCATCCGCCACCGCGGCGGCGGCGAGGGATTGCAGCGGGGCGTCGCCGCCCAGGTCCAGGGCTTTTTCCGCGTGGGCCAGCGCTGTGTCCAGCTCCCCCGCCAGGGCGAGTTCGGCGGTGGCGGCCAGCTGCGCTTCTACCTCTTCCGGCTCCAGTTCCACCCACAGCTGCGCCGAGCGCAGCGCTGCGCGACGGGCGTTGAGGAAGCGCGCTATATGGGTGGCCCGGGCTGCCACCCCGGGGTCCTTGGTGCGCTCGGCCTGGTAGTAGTAGTTGGCCAGGGCCACGTCATACTGCTCGCGGTTGCCGGCCACCTCCGCCACCAGCAGGGTGTAGAAGGTCTCGATGGGGAAGGGGCGGGCGTCGGCTTTCTCCTCTGCGGGCGCCACGGGCTGGGGCTGCGGCTCCGGGAGAGTCTCTTCCCGGGCAGGTTGCTGGGCGCAGGCGCCGAGCAGCGCGCAGACGGCCGCGGCGAGTAGCGACTTGTGGGAAAGCGGGCGGGAGAGGCGGGCCGGGATTGCTGGAGGCATAAGGGCGTATCCGTACGTTACGGGGGCATCAGGTGGCGTCTTTTGAGCGGTTATCGCCGTATAATTCTAGTCGTGATTGGACCCCCGGACCGTGCTCAGGGTTCGCAAAAGCAAAGTCTGCGTCTTTTTAAACCCTCAATTTAACCGCCGGCTCGCTTGCAAGCGGCGCGGCCGCCCGGGAAAATGCGCTCCCGCAGTCCGCTGCCACCACCAGATTTAACGCCGACAGGAGCCTATGCCAATCCTCGCCCTGGGTATCAACCACGACAGCGCCCCGATCGAGGTGCGCGAGCGGGTGGCCTTTGCCCCGGAGGTGATGCCCGGCGCCCTGGCGGATGCGCGCAAAGCCCTGGGCTGTGCGGAACTGGCGATACTCTCCACCTGCAACCGCACCGAGATTTACGGCGAGGTGTCGGAAGAGCGGCTGCTGGAGTGGCTGGCGGACTATCACCAGGTACCCCGGGAGCAACTGGTTGCCAGCCATTACAGCTACCGCGGTGAGGATGCGGTGCGCCATATGATGCAGGTGGCCTGTGGCCTCGATTCCCTGGTGCTGGGCGAGCCGCAAATCCTGGGCCAGATCAAGTCCGCCTACGCGGTTGCGCGCGAGAGCGGCAGCGTCGGCAGCCTGCTGCACAGTGTCTTCCAGCAGGTATTCGCGGTGGCCAAGAAGGTGCGCACCGAGACCGCCATCGGCGAGAACCCGGTTTCCGTGGCCTACGCCGCGGTATCCCTGGCGTCGCGCATCTTCACCGACCTGGGGCAGCAGACGGCGCTGCTGATCGGCGCCGGGGAGACCATCGAACTGGTGGCGCGGCACCTGCTGGACCAGGGGGTTGCGCGGCTGATCGTCGCCAACCGCACCCTGAACCGCGCGGAACAGCTGGCGGATAATTTCGGCGCAGAGGCCATATTGTTGGCGGATATCCCCGAGCACCTGTCGCGGGCGGATATCGTGATCAGCTCCACCGCCAGCCAGCTGCCGATCCTCGGCAAGGGCGCGGTGGAATCGGCCCTCAGGCTGCGCCGCCACCGGCCCGTGTTTATGGTGGATATCGCCGTGCCCCGGGATATCGAACCCCAGGTGGGCCAGTTGGACGACGTCTACCTCTATACCGTCGACGACCTGCGCGGGGTGATCGACGAGGGCAAGCGCTCGCGGGAAAAGGCCGCCGAGGCCGCCCACACCATTGTCGATGCCGCAGCCAGTGCGTTTATGCGCGAACACCGCGCCCTGGGTGCGGTGGACACCATCCGCAATTACCGCCAGCGCGCGCAGCAGATCGGCGACACGGAGCTGGAAAAAGTGTTGCTGCAGCTGGACAAGGGCGAGGACCCGCGGCGGCTGCTGGAGCAGTTGGCCCGCTCCCTCACCAACAAACTGATTCACGCCCCCACGGTCAATCTCAGGCGGGCCACCGCCGAAGGGGACCTGCAGCGGCTGCGCCTGGCGCGGGAAATCGTCGGCCTGGACCCCTTCGCGGAAACAGAAGCAGAGAGTAAAAAAGACGAATGAAAGATTCGGTAATGAACAAGCTGGAAAACCTGGTGGAACGTCACGAGGAGGTGTCCGCGCTGCTCGGGGATGCGGACATTATCGGCGACCAGGACAAATTCCGCGATCTGTCCCGCGAGTATTCCGAGTTGGAAGAGGTGGTGAAGTGCTACGGCCGCTACAAGCGGCTGCAGGACGACATGGCCGCGGCGCGGGAGATGTTGGGTGAGAGCGATGCAGAGATGCGCGAGATGGCGCAGGAGGAGCTGCGCGAAGCGGAGACGCAACTGGAGCCGCTGGAGCGGGAGCTGCAGACGCTTCTGCTGCCGAAAGACCCCAACGACCGCAAGAACGTCTTCCTGGAAGTCCGCGCCGGCACCGGCGGTGACGAGGCGGCGATTTTTTCCGGCGACCTGTTCCGCATGTATTCCCGCTACGCGGAAAAACAGGGTTGGCGCATCGAGATCATCAGCGAAAACCCCGGTGAACACGGCGGCTATAAGGAAATCATCACCCGGGTGGCCGGCGAGGATGTCTACGCAAAACTGAAATTCGAGTCCGGCGCCCACCGGGTGCAGCGGGTGCCGGAAACCGAATCCCAGGGCCGCATCCACACCTCCGCCTGCACGGTGGCGGTGATGCCGGAACCGGACGAGCGCGACGCGGTTGAGATCAACAAGGCGGACCTGCGCGTGGACACCTACCGCGCCTCCGGCGCCGGCGGCCAGCACGTGAACAAGACCGACTCCGCGGTGCGCCTCACTCACCTGCCCACCGGCATCGTGGTGGAGTGCCAGGACGAGCGCTCCCAGCACAAGAACCGCGCCAAGGCCATGGCGCTGCTGCAGGCCAGGCTGCAGAGCGAGCAGGAGTCCGCCGCCGCGCAGGAGATTTCCGATGCGCGCCGCAACCTGGTGGGCAGCGGCGACCGCTCCGAGCGTATCCGCACCTACAACTTCCCCCAGGGCCGGGTCACCGATCACCGCATCGGTCTCACCCTGTACAAGCTGGACGAAATCATGCAGGGCGCGCTGGACGAAGTGATCGAGCCACTGCGCACCGAGCACCAGGCGGATCAGCTGGCCGCCCTCGGGCAGTGATCAGTGGTTTGTGGGTGGTGGTTGGTGTAGGAGCGGGGACCGCCAGGGATGGCGGAAATGCAGATTTTGCAGGAGCAAAAATCTGCCCATGCCCGCGATCTGAGTCTGCCATTACTGAAAACCTGATCGCGGGCATGGCCCGCTCCTACACGCATTCAAAATGAGCACAGTCAAACAAAACCTCGCCCGCAGCGCCGGACTCGCCGACAGCGACACCGCCCGCCTGGATACCGAAATTCTGCTCGGCCATGTCCTCGGCCGCCCACGCACCTGGCTCTACACCTGGCCGGAATACGAGTTGAGTGAAGCCGAGCAGACAGAGTTCGATGCGCTGTTCGAGCGCCGCAAAAACGGCGAACCGGTGGCCCACCTCACCGGCACGCGGGAATTCTGGTCGCTGCCGCTCAAGGTCGACGCCTCCACCCTGATCCCCCGCCCGGAAACCGAACTGCTGGTGGAAACCGCGCTGGAGCTCTGTCCGCAGGAAACCCTGCGTGCGCTGGACCTGGGTACGGGCACCGGTGCCATCGCCCTGGCGCTGGCTTCGGAAAAACCCGGCTGGCGGATAGTCGCTGCGGAAAAATCCGCGGAGGCAGTGGCGCTGGCGGAGAAGAACCGCCGCGCTCTCAAACTCGACAAGGTGCAGATTCTGCAGAGTGACTGGTTTGCGCAGATACCGCCGCAGCAATTCGACCTGATTCTCAGCAACCCGCCCTATATCGACGCCGCCGATCCGCACCTGGAGGAGGGTGATGTGCGTTTCGAGCCCCGCTCGGCGCTGGTAGCCGCGCGCGAGGGGCTGGCGGACATCGAATGGATTGCGCAGAAAAGTATCGAATACCTGCAGCCCGGTGGCTGGCTGATCGTCGAGCACGGTTGGCAGCAGGCCGAGGCAGTGCGCAAAATATTTGCCGCTGCCGGTTTAAATAATATCGAGAGCCGCAAAGACTACTCCGGCTGGGAACGGCTGACGCTGGGCCGGAAATAATACCTGTAGGAGCGGCGGGGCGGCCATCCGCCATGCCCGCGATCTGAGCCTGATCGCGGGCATGGCCCGAAGAGATAGAGTTAACAGAGGGGAATCCGTGCACGACCACGTCCACCATCGCCGCGGCAGCGGCCACCTGCGCCCGCTGGTCTGGGGCCTGGTAATCACCTTTGCCTTCGCCATGGTCGAGGCGGTGGGGGGCTGGCTGTCCGGTTCCCTGGCGCTGCTCGGCGACGCGGGACATATGGCCACCGACTCCCTGGCACTGGCGCTGGGCGCGGTGGCCGCGCTGCTGGCGCGGAAGCCGGCAGACCGGGAGCTGTCTTTCGGTTGGGGGCGCGCCGAGGTGCTGGCGGCGATCGTCAATGCGGTGTTTATGCTATTGATTATCGCCGGTATCACCTACGCGGCGATAAACCGCCTGCGCGATCCGCAGCCGGTGCAGGGCGACACAGTGATGGTGATTGCTGCCATCGGCCTGCTGGTGAATGTGCTGGTGGCTTGGACACTGCATCGCGGTGAGCAGACGCTGAATATCCGCGGCGCACTGCTGCATGTGATGGGCGATCTGCTGGGCTCGGTGGCCGCGCTGGCCGCCGGTGCGGTGATCTATTTTACCGGCTGGACGCCGATAGACCCGCTGCTGTCACTGCTGATCTGCATTCTGATCCTGATTTCCAGCCTGCGCCTGCTGCGCGACGCGGTGGATGTGCTGATGGAGCGGGTGCCGCGGGAGCTGAGCCTGCCGGTGGTGGGCGAGACCATGGCGGCGGTGGAGGGTGTGCGCTCGGTGCACGACCTGCATATCTGGCGTTTAGACAGCAGCACCATTTCGCTCTCCGCGCATATCGTGGTGGACGACCTGCAGGCCTGGCCCGGGGTGCTGGAGCGGCTGCGGGAGGCTCTGATCAAACGCTTCGCGATTGAACATATCACTCTGCAGCCGGAACCCATTCAATTGATGGTGATCAGTTAGTCTTCGTCGCTCTCCACAGTCTCCGGTTCCTGCGGCTTCTCCACCGGTTCCCCGGAGGCGGGTTTTTCGGGGGCCGGCTCGTCGGTAGTGGTTCCCGCACTTTCCGCAGCACTTTCTGCCGCACCTTCTACTGTACCTTCGGTTTTTTCTTGCTCCGGTGGCGGGCTCTCCGCGGTCACTTCCTCCGGCGGGCTGATCTGCTCCTGGGGTGCCTGGATGCCGATGTGGTAGGCAGCAAAGCCCGGCTGCACCACCTGGTTCATGGCCATGCCCAGCACCCGGCCGTTGTACTCGGAGCGGATTTCCTTGCGCACGTTGGTGATCGGGTTGGTGACGGTACCGAGCAGGTCTCCCTTGCGCACGGACTCGCCGAGTTTCACTTCGCTGAAGATGATCCCGCCGGTGGTGGCGCGCTGCCAGGTGGAGTTGTAATAAACCGGCTCCGGGTCGCCCCAGAGGCGGAACTTGCTCACCATATCCAGCTGGTTCAGCAGGGTGCGGATGCCCTTGACGCTGTGGCTCACCGACACTTCGTCGAGCACCATGGGGGCGCCCGCTTCCAGGGTCACTGTGGGAATGCCGGCGTTCACCGCCGCGCGGCGCAGGGTGCCCTTGGCCCCGTCGCTGTGCAGCACCACGGTGGAGCCGAAGCCCTTGGTCATTTTTACCACCTTGGGGTTGGTGAGGTCGCCGCGCAACTGCGGCAGGTTGGTGCGGTAGAAGGAACCGGTGTGCAGGTCCACCACCGCGTTGCAATGGACGATCACCTCGTGGAAAAACGAATGGGCGATACGGGAGGCGGAGGAACCGTTGGGATCCCCGGGAAAGTGGCGATTGAGGTCGCGGCGGTCGGTGAGATAGCGGGAGCCGCGGTGAAAGCCCTGCAGGTTGACGATGGGCACGCCGATCACCGCGCCGCTCAGGTTGGCCGGGTCCAGGTTGTACATCACCCGGCGCACCGTCTCGATGCCGTTGAGTTCGTCGCCGTGGATCGCCGCGGTAAGGCACAGGGACGGCCCCGGCTTGGCGCCATTGACCACCAATACCGGGGTGGCACTGTAGACGCCCTCGAAGTGCTGGCTGGGCGACCAGGCCAGACGGGTCGAGGTGGCCGGCGGTACTTCGGAGCCGAGGAGACGCAGGGGTTTGGCGATTTCCACTGCGACCGGCTTGTCTTCCGGGACGGCGGTATCTCCGGCTGCCGCTTTATCTTCGGCGCTCTCCTCCCGGGGACTTTGCGCTTCGTCGCTGCCGGCAGCGGTTTCGGGGGCTTGCGTTTCGGGCTGCTCTGATTCCGGCTGCTCCGGTTCCGGCTGTTTTGACTCCGGCTGTTTTGTTTCCGGTTGCGGGGCTGGAATAACGACCTCTTCGTCGATGGGCCTGTCCAACTCGATATTTTCCGCCTGGGGCACGCCGCCTTCCGGGTCGTCCTCCTGCTCGGTCAGTGCGAATGTGGAGACGGACATCAAAAACAGGGCTGAACACAGCAGAGGCCGACGCAAAGGCGGGCGCAGAAACATGCAATAACTCCGTTGGATCTTGTGTTGGTGATTCATAGGCGACTTGGACGGGCAGTATAGCGAAAGCGTTCCCGGCGAACTGCGCGGCGGTCGGCGAAAACGCGGATCAGGTTGCCGGTATCGCCCGGTGGCTGGTGCGCCGGAGACGCAGGCCGAGCAGAATGGAAGCCACCCCGAGTCCGATACAGAGACCGGTCCAGTAGCCGTACACACCCCAGAGATTCTCCCCCAGCCAATAGGCGCTGCTGAGTCCCACCAGCCAGTAGGAGAATATCTGCAGGACCATGGGTACGCGGGTGTCCCGGTAGCCGCGCAGCGCGCCCCAGGACATGGCCTGGGCCACGTCCACCAGTTGGAAGGCGGCGCACAGCAACAGCAGGTTGGTGGCCACGGCGATGATATCCGCGTTGGCGGTATAGGCGAGCACGAAGGGGTACCGCAGGGCGATCAGCAGCACGCCGGTGGCGAGGGCATACAGCAGCCCGCTGCCGACCCCGACTGCACTGGTAAAACGCGCGCGTTTGGGGCGGTTCTGGCCCAGCAACTGCGCGGTGCGAATACTCAGCGCCTGGGCCAGTGCAAGGGCCACCAGGTAGAAGATAGAGCCGATACTCAGGCCTATCTGGTGGGCCGCCACTATGGTGGCGCCGTAGGGGGCCAGCAGTATCGTCAGGCTGGCGAAGAAGGTCACTTCGCTGGCGGCGCCGATGCAAACGGGCAGGCCCACAGCCATCAGGTGTCGCTGGGTGGGCCAGTGGGGCCTGGGAGGCCGCAAGCTGAGTTTCAGGGAGCGATAGGCCGGATCGCTGCCGGCATGCCAGAAGAGCGCGGCGGCGATGGACCAGCTCACCAGGCTGGTGGCCCAGCCGCAACCGGCGCCGCCCATGGCCGGAACCGGCCCCGCGCCGAACACCATCAGGATATCCAGCGGAATATTCAGCACCGCGGCCGCGAGATAGATGCGCATCACCGGCCGCACCCGGCCCATTCCTTCGCAATAACCGCGCAGGGCCGTGCCCATGGCGAAGGGTAGGGTACCGGTGGCCAGTGCCAGCAGGTACTGCTGCATCACCCGTCGCACCGGTTCCTCGGTATCGATCCACTGGCCCCACCAGGGCACCGCGAGCAATGCACCCACCACAACCAGGCCACCGATCAGGGCAATCCACTGCGCCTGCTGCAATTGCCGGGCGCAGCCAGGTTCGTCCCGCGCGCCGCGCAGGTGCGCCACCACCGGCGAGACCGCGGCCAGCAGGCCGATCAGAGTCACTGCGCAGACCGCCCAGATACTGGAGCCCAGGGCGAGGCCGGCGAGATCCACTTCGCTGGCGCGGCCGGCGACGATGGTGTCGGTCACACCCATGCTGACCACCGCCAGGTTGCTCACCACCAGCGGACCACCGAGGGTGGTCAGGTGCGAGAGTTCGGTGGCGGCGGCGCGGCGGTAGAGTTTGGGCATGGTGTGTAACAGGTGGAGCGGCGCGCCGACTAAAGGAAAAATCAACTGCAATAAAGAGGGCGGGATTATGGATGGCGCACTGGGTGGGTTCAATCGGCTTTACGGGATTTTTTTGCGCGGCGTGCGCTCGCTGGACTGGCTGGGCCCGCTGGTATTGCGCCTATACCTGGCTCCGATTTTTATCCTCTCGGGAATGAATAAAATCGGCAGTATCGAGGGTGTGGCGGCCTGGTTTGGCAATCCCGACTGGGGGCTGGGTCTGCCGGCGCCGCTGCTGATGGCCTGGCTGGCGATACTGACCGAACTGGTCGGCGGTGTGGCACTGCTGCTGGGGCTGGGGGTGCGATTGGCGGCGATACCGTTGATGGTGGTGATGGCGGTGGCTGCGGTGACCGTCCACTGGCAATACGGCTGGTCCGCGCTGCCGGACCAGACCCTGGTCATGCCCTGGGAGTGGCGCCAGGACCTGATCGCCGAGGCGGCGGCGCGCAAGGGCCGGGCGATTACCCTGCTCAAGGAGCACGGCAACTACGGCTGGCTCACCGAGGCGGGCAACTTCACAGTGTTGAAAAACGGCATAGAGTTTGCCGCTACCTACTTCGTCATGCTGCTCGCGCTGCTGTTCAGCGGGGCGGGGCGCTTTGTCAGCCTGGATGACTGGATCTGCCGCCACTGCGCCAAACAGTCGCCCCCGCGTAGATAGAGTTCGGGCTCCGGCCCATATAGATGTTATACTCGCCGATTATTTAACCCACGCCGTTCACGGCGTCCGCCCTGCGGGCGGCAGATTTTGCTCCTACAAATCTGCATTCCCACCATCCGGCGGTCACCTACGGCGTTCAAATTCGCTCCCGGCGAATTTGTAAGCATTTGAGCGAGTATTTCACTTGATAGGAAAGTTGTTCCGCCGTTCCGCGTCCAAAGATGAACAGGACACTCAGCCCGAGGGCTCCAGGCCCGAGCAGGGTCCTCGGCCCAAGGGAGAAAAGAACTCCCAATCCGAGCCGGCCGGCCCGGACAGGGGCAATCCCCGCCGCGGCAGGGGCGGGCAGCGCGGTGGCGGGGGCCAGAAAGCCAAGGCTCCCTGGTCCCTGGACCAGTTTCAGGTGCCGGAACAGGAAGGCAAGGTGCGTTTCCACGACCTGGATCTGCCCCTGGAGCTGATGCACGCCATTTACGACCAGGGTTTCCAGTACTGCTCGCCGATCCAGGGCCGCTCGCTGCCCCACACCCTCAACGGCCACGACCTGGTGGGCAAGGCCCAGACTGGCACCGGCAAGACCGCCGCCTTCCTGATCACCATTATCGATGACCTGCTCAAGAACCCGTTTGAGGGCGAGCGCTACGCCGGCGAGGCGCGCTCGCTGATCATCGCCCCCACCCGCGAGCTGGTGATGCAGATCGCCGACGACGCCAAGGCCCTGTGCAAATACACGGATCTGGAGATCCACACTCTGGTGGGCGGCATGGACTACCAGAAACAGCAGCGCAACCTGAACGAGCGCCTGGTGGATATACTGGTCGCCACTCCCGGCCGCCTGCTGGACTTCGCCAGCAACCGGGACTGCTACCTGGACCAGGTGGAAGTATTGGTGATCGACGAAGCCGATCGCATGCTGGATATGGGCTTTATCCCCCAGGTGCGGCGCATCGTGCGCCAGACTCCGCGCAAGACCCACCGCCAGACCATGTTCTTCTCCGCCACCTTCACCCCGGAAGTGGACTCCCTGGTGGAACAGTGGACCCAGGACCCGGTGATCGTGGAGATCGAGCCGGAGCGGGTGGCCACCGACAGCGTGGACCAGCGGGTCTACCTGGCGGCCAGCGACGAGAAGTACACCCTGCTGTACAACATCCTGCAGAGCGACGAGGTGGACAGCCTGATCGTCTTTGCCAATCGCCGCGACCAGTGCCGCCGCCTGCACGAAAACCTGGAGGCGCACGGCTTCAGCGCCGGCATTCTGTCTGGCGATATTCCCCAGAACAAACGCGTGCGTACCCTGGAAGATTTCAAGGCGGGCGTGACCAAGGTGCTGGTGGCCACCGACGTGGCCGGCCGCGGCATCCATATCGCGGGCATCAGTCACGTGGTGAATTTCACTCTGCCAGAGGAACCGGAGGATTACGTCCACCGCATAGGCCGCACTGGCCGTGCCGGAAAGACCGGCACCTCCATCAGCTTCGCCTGCGAGGACGATGCCATGCGCCTGGAGCCGATCCAGCAATTGCTGGGACAAAAGCTCAAGTGCGAACAGCCGCCGGAGGAATTGCTGGTGGAGCCGCCCAAGGTAAAAGTAAAACGCAGTAGCGGACCCGGCGGCGACAGTCGCGGCGGGCGCCGCGGTGGCGGTGGTGCTGGTGGTGGTGGCCGCCGTCCGCGCCGCTGATTTAGCTTTCCGCGCACTGCACTGGGGTCAGTGCGCCTCTTCTGTATTGAGAACCGGTTGGTGCTGTGCCAGCCGGGCCGGCTCCAGCAGCCGGGCCCAGAAGCCTGCGGAAATCTCACTGATCACGCTGCTCTCCGCGTTCAGCAGCACCACCAGGCCCACGCCGAGTCTCCGTGAATAGGCGATATCCGCCACATAGCCCTGTACCCAGCCGCCGTGGTACACAAGATCCTCCCCGTGCACCTGATAGATACGCCAGCCCAGCCCGTAGTGGGCGTCCTGCAGGTGATCGCGCCAGGCTTTTCGGCGCAGGTCCTTGGGAGTGCGCACCCGCTTGCGGGTGATCTCCTCCACCAGTTGCGGCGGAATCACCTTCGGCTTGTGTCCCATTTGTGCGATCAGCCATTTACCCAGGTCTGTGACACTGGCATTGACGCCGGCGGCGGGCAACACCCGGTAGTAATTCGCATTGACCTCGCCGGTTTTCCATTCCCCGTCCCGCTTGATATGCGGCAGAGCGCGATTTTCGGCGGCCAGGAAAGCATCCCTGCCCACCGAGGCGCGGTGCATCTCCAGTGGGCGGAAGATACGCGTGTCCACCAGCTCCCCATAGGGAGTGCCGGTGACCTCTTTCAGTATGGGCTCCACCAGGCTGAACAGAATGTTCTGGTAGCCGTAGCAGTGTCCGGGCTGGCAGCGCGGGTCCAGTTCGCGGAAGCGCGGCAGTATGCGCTCCAAAGGCTGGTTGGCTTCCAGCAGGTTGTCGTAGGCATTGGGTACCAGGCCGGAACTCTGTCCCAGCAGGTGCTGCACCTGCAGTGCCTTGGATTTTTCGGGCGTCTTGAAGCGGAATTCCGGCAGGAAGCGGTTAACCCGGTCTTCCCAGTTCAATTTCCCCTCGCGTACCACCAGCCCGGTCACCTCCGCGGCAAAGGTCTTGGACACGGAGGCAATGCGAAATACCGTATCGGGATCTATCTTGTCCTCAGAAGCGAGTGCGCGCAGGCCGTGGCCCCTCGCCAGCAGTATCCTATCGCCCTGGACTATCGCATAGGCACCCCCGGGGATGCCGGCCTCCTCCAGTTTTTGCCGGAACTCCGCGTCAAACTGTTCGGTGAGGGTATTTAGAGGCTGGGCGCTCGCCTGGGCACAGGGCAACAGCAGCGCGGCTGCGAGCAAAACGGACTTCAACATAATGGTTTTTTACCTCTGACCCCAATGGCACCAAGTTAAGGACTCGGGCGGTCTTGCTACCGGGAGCTTTTTGCGGGACACGGGCTGGGCGCCCCCCCCTTAATCCATCCCTGGAGGCTTGTCCGCGAGGTCCCTCTCGCAGACAGTCCCGCAAAAAGCCCCCGGCATCAGGCCCTTCGCATCAGGGTTATCGCTTAACTTAGTGCTACTCCCCTCTGACCCGAACTCAGTTGCGATTTTCTGCCGGAATTTACCCTTTAATGGCCCAAAGCTTCTATTGCCTCCAGCCGCTTGCGGGTCTGCGGGTGGCTGGAGAAATAGTGGCCCAGATAACCCTTTTCCTCTTTCCGCTTCAGCATTTGTTGGAACAACTCGCCCGCGCCCTCGGTATTGCCGTAGGCGCAGGTCATCAGGGCCAGGGCTTCCCGGTCCGCCGCGCTTTCACGTGCCTGGGAATACTGCGCCATCTGCAGGTTCAGCGCCGGATTCAGCAAGGCACCCAGATCCGCGTTGCCGCCGGTGACCACTGCGGCGCCGGTCACCAGCACTATCCCCCTGCCCAGGCCGCGCAAATGGTCCCAGTGCCGGAAGTGGGCCAGTTCATGGGCCAGCACAAAGGCCAGCCCGCCCTCGCTGTGAACTGCTTCCAGTAGGCCGGAGGTGATCCCCAGGGCGCCGCCCGGAAAGGCCATGGCGTTCAGCTCCGGTGAGGCGATCAGGTGCGATGAGATGGGATAGGGCAGGCCTGCGCAGGGAAGCAGTTGTTCCAGTACCGATTCCGTCAGTGCCAGTTGCTCCCCGGCTTCTTTCTCGCTGGCAAAGATTTTTCCCAGCGCCTCCAGGTTCATGGCATCGTAGATGGCCAGCTCCGTTTCGGCGGACAGGTGATCGACCGCGGTATCCACCAGCAGCCCCAGCGCCAGGTAGATGACTGCCAGTATCACCCCAAGACCGGCCAGCAACTGGCCGAAGTCCCGTAGCGGGTGGCGGCGGGGGATGTTGACGTTGTGTTCCGGCAGTCGGGGGCGATATTGCATTTCCAGGGTTTATTTCGGCTCGGTATAGATTGCCGTGCCGGTGGCCAACACTTCAACAGTGCCCGTCTGCCGGCCCTGACCCTGGAATATCGAGGAGGTATCCACCCGAAGGTTAATGATCTGGGTGGCGCCGGGGCAGGATTCCTTGAGGCGCAGAGTGGCTTCGCGCCGGGCGCGATCCAGCAGGGTTTCATAGCTGCCGACGGTGCCGCCAAAGAGGGCGCGCAGGCCCGCGGCGATACGCTTGAAATAGTCCACGGAAATACAGCAGTTGCCCCTGACCAGTTCCGCGCGGGTAATGTGGCCCACTTTTCCAATCGGGTTGCGGCTGCTGGTGGTGGCCAGTTGGAGCAGCGCCCGCTCGCGTTCTTCGATGCTGCGGAAATGGCGCTTTTCCAGAAACTGCCCCACGCCATAGCCGGTGACCAGCAGGGTGAGAAAAATCCATAGCTCGATCATGGTGCTTTACTCCACGGTGACGGCGGTGCCATAGATATAGATTTCCGAGGCGCCGGCGGATACCGCCGAGGTGGAAAAGCGCACGTTCACCACCGCGTTGGCGCCCACCTGCCTGGCCTGTTGCGCCATACGTTCCAAGGCCTAGTCTCGGGCCTCAGTAAGCAGCTCCGTGTAGCCCCTGAGCTCGCCGCCCACGATGTTCTTCAGCCCCGCCATTAGATCGCGGCCCACATGTTTGGCGCGGACGGTGCTGCCGGATACGACGCCGTGAACGGCAGTGATGGTCTTGCCGGGAAATGTTTCGGTATTGGTAATCAGCATACTGCTTCCTTCTTACTTATTGGTCTTGTGTTTCAATAACCTGGCCGGTGCCCGGATCCCCCTGCTGCCGCAGCCGCTCTATCCACAGCGCAGTACCGCCGGCCACCGCCGCCGGCATCACGAAAATATTCAGTACGGGCACCATTTTTGCCAGCATCACAGCGCCGCCGAAGCTCAGGGTGGTGAGCTTTTTGCGCAGCAGTATGTTTTTCAGTTCATCGAAGGGGCGCTGGTGGTTGTCCAGCGGGTAGTCGATATACTGGATCGCCATGCACCAGGCGCCCCAAAGCGCGCCCATCACCGCGGGGATAAATACCGTCCAGCTGGTAAACAGGGCCACCACCAGGATCACCAGGCCCCAGCCGATAAAGTATCTCAGTTTGCGCAGCTCGCGCCCCAGGGTGCGCCATATCATGCGACCCAGGGGCTCCGCGGGCGGTGGGCGGCCGGTGAGAAGCTCCTCGACCTTCTCCGCCAGGAAGCCGTTAAACGGTGCGGCGATAATATTGGTGATAATGGCGAAGACGTAGCCGTAGACAAAAAAGAACAGCAACAGCACTGCGAGGGCGATTACCCAGGCCAGCCACCGGAACACATCGGCGGCCCAGGCGGCGCCCTTGGCCATGGTGGCCTCCCACCAGGACATATTCCCGGTATCCACCGGCGTGTGTGAGAGCAGGCTGCCGAGGTAGTCCGCGAGACCACCCAGCTGCGAGAGCATCACTGCGGTCAGCACGATAAACAGCACCAGATTGATCAGCAGCGGAACTATGATGAACGGGCGCAGTTCGCGCCGGGCCAGCAGCTTTGCGCCGTAGATCAGCGCGTTCACGCCGTGCACCGGGTTGGAGGTCATGGCGCCCGCTCCTTAAAGCTTGGCCCCGGCGGCCCGCAGGATGGCCGCGTAGTCGCTGCCCTGGCGGTGCTCCTCCATACGTGCGAGCAGGGTCTTGCCGTCCGGCCCCGGGCTGTTGAGGTCCAGGTTCTGTTCCCGGAACAGGCGCACGAAGGTTTCGAAATTTTCCGCTTTCATACTGCGGTAGGCGCGCTCCAGCAGGTAGTAGTCACGGGTCACGCCCTCGGGTGGTTCGCCGATCAGGAAGCCGGCAATGCGCTCGTCGTCGAAGACTTCGCCGAGGACTTTTTGTTTGTCTTTCTTCAGGCTCACAATTTTTTCCTTAATTCACTCTTCCCTGTAGGAGCGGCGGGGCGGCCATCCGCCGCTGGCCGCGATCGGGTTCGATGCCATATACGAATATCGATCGCGGCCAACGGCCGCTCCTACAAGGTTCTTTTGGTTTACAGGAGGGCGTCGAGCTTTTCCTTCAGGATCTTGTTGATCATCTGCGGATTGGCCTGGCCCTTCGAGGCTTTCATGATTTGGCCGACAAAGTAGCCCATCATCTTCGGCCGCTTGGCCTCCTCGGCCTTGCGGTAGTTTTCCACCTGCGCGGGGCTCGCGGCGATCACCTCGTCGACCATTTTTTCGATGGCGCCGGTGTCGCTGACCTGTTTCAGGCCGCGTTTTTCGATCACTGCGTCTGCATCGCCCTCACCGGCAGCCATGGCCTCGAACACCTGCTTGGCGATCTTGCTGGAAATGGTGTTGTCGGTGATGCGCGCAATCAGCCCCGCCAGCTGTTCGGCGGAAACCGGCGAGCGCTCGATGGGGAGTTCCTCCCGGTTCAGCAGCGCGGCCAACTCGCCCATGACCCAGTTGGCGGCCAGTTTGGGTTCGCCGGATTCTTTCGCCACGGTTTCAAAATAGTCGGCGACCGCGCGCTCCTGGGTCAACTGGTCGGCGTCATAGGCGGAGAGACTGTATTCGCTCTGGAAGCGCGCGTATTTGGCATCCGGCAGTTCCGGCAGCCGGCTGCGCACCATTTCCACATAGTCTTCGGACAGTTCCACCGGCAGCAGGTCCGGACAGGGAAAGTAGCGGTAGTCGTTGGCCACTTCCTTGCTGCGCATGGAGCGGGTTTCGTTTTTGTCCGCGTCGTAGAGGCGGGTTTCCTGCACCACACTGCCGCCGTCCTCGATCAGGTCGATCTGGCGCTGGGCCTCCACCACGATGGCTTTTTCCACGAAGCGGAAGGAGTTGACGTTCTTGATCTCGGTGCGGGTGCCGAGTTTTTCCTCGCCCTTCAGGCGCACGGAGACGTTGGCGTCGCAGCGCATGGAGCCCTGGGACATATCGCCGTCGGAAATGCCCAGGTAGGTGACGATGCTGTGAATTTTTTTCAGGTAGGCGACGGCTTCCGCGGCACTGCGCATATCCGGTTCGGACACTATCTCGATCAGCGGTGTGCCGGCGCGGTTCAGGTCGATGCCGGACATGCCGTGGCCATGTGTTTCAAAAATAGTTTCGTGCAGGGATTTGCCGGCGTCCTCTTCCAGGTGCGCGTGGTGCAGGCGCACCTTCTTGCTGGAGCCGTCCTCCAGGTGAATCTCGATTTCCCCTGGACCGACGATCGGTTGCGCGAGCTGGGTGGTCTGGTAACCCTTGGGCAGGTCCGGATAGAAATAGTTTTTGCGCTCGAACACCGAGCGCCTGCCGATTTCCGCGTTCATCGCCAGGCCGAACATCACCGCGTCGCGGAAAGCCTCCTCATTGGGCACCGGCAGGGTCCCCGGCATGGCCAGGTCGATGGCGCAGGCCTGGGTATTGGGCGCCGCGCCGAAGCGCGTGCTGGCGCCGGAGAAGAGTTTTGATTTGGTGGCGAGCTGGACGTGGACTTCCAGCCCGATAACGATTTCCCATTCCACGTGATTTCTCCTGAATCTGTTCGGAGTCCAAAAATTGCCGGTGGCACAAGGCTGGGTGCGATGCGGCTTTTCGGGACCGTATGAGGCATGGATGCCGATTACGAGCGTACAGGGACGTATTTACAGCGTGTCCCGAAAAGCCGCATCGCGCCCAGCCTCTTAAACCGCGCTGGCTTTGTGCCAGTCGGTTACCTGTTGATACCGGTGCGCGACGTTGAGCATGCGCGCCTCATCCAGGTAGTTGCCGATAATCTGCAGGCCCACGGGCAGGTTGTTCACCAGGCCGCAGGGCAGGGACATGCCGGGCAGTCCCGCGAGATTGGCGGCGATGGTGTAGATATCCTCCAGGTACATGGCAACCGGGTCGGCTTTTTTCTCCCCCAGCGCAAAGGCCGGCGAGGGGGTGGTGGGCCCCATGATCACGTCCACTTTTTCGAACGCCTGCACGAAGTCCTGCTTGATCAGCCGGCGCACCTGCTGGGCCTTGTTGTAGTAGGCGTCGTAGTAGCCGGCGGACAGAGCGTAGGTGCCCACGAGAATGCGCCGCTGCACCTCTTCGCCGAAGCCCTCGCCGCGGGAGCGCATGTACAGGTCGCGCAAATCCCTGGGGTCTTCACAGCGGTGGCCGTAGCGCACGCCGTCGAAACGGGACAGGTTGGCGGAGGCCTCCGCCGGTGCGATCACGTAGTAGGCGGGCACCGCCAGGTGGGTGTGGGGCAGGCTGACTTCCACCAGCTGTGCGCCCAGTTTTTCATATTCTTTCAACGCGTCCTGCACCCGTGCGGCCACCTGCGGATTGAGGTCGTCGCTGAAATACTCCGCGGGGACACCGATCCTGAGGCCGGCGATATCGCCGTTCAGTCCGGCGATGTAGTCCGGCACCGGCCGGTCCAGGCTGGTGGAGTCCTTCGGGTCGTGGCCCGCCATTGCCGACAGCAGGTAGGCGGCGTCCTCCGCGTTGCGGGCGATGGGGCCGCCCTGGTCCAGGCTGGAGGCGAAGGCGATCATGCCCCAGCGGGATACGCGCCCGTAGGTAGGCTTGAGCCCGGTGGTGTTGGTCAGTGCCGCCGGCTGGCGGATGGAGCCGCCGGTATCGGTGGCGGTGGAGCCGGGCGCCAACTGTGCAGCCACTGCCGCCGCGGAGCCGCCGGAGGAACCGCCGGGCACGCAGTTGGTGTTCCAGGGGTTTTTTACCGGGCCGTAGTAACTGGTCTCGTTGGAGGAGCCCATGGCGAACTCATCCATATTGGTCTTGCCAAGGGTCACAGCGCCGGCATTGTTGAAATTCTCCACCACGGTGGCGTCGTAGGGCGGGGTGAAATTGTCGAGCATTTTCGAGCCGCAGCTGGTGCGCACGCCCTCGGTGCAGAAGATATCCTTGTGGGCCAGGGGCACGCCGCACAGGGCTGGCGCGTCGCCTGCGGCGAGGCGCTCGTCCGCCGCAGCGGCCTGTTGCAGGGCCAGCTCCGGGGTCACGGTGATAAAGCTGTTGTAGTTGCCGTCCAGCTGTTCGATACGGCCCAGCAGGTGGCCGGTGATTTCGACGCTGGAAAACTGCCTGTCGCGCAGCCCGCGAATAATTTCTGCGATGGTTAGCTGATGCATGGAATTCCCTGATTATTCTGTGAGGGCGTTTCAGTCGATCACTTTGGGGACCAGATACAGCCCGCCTTCGGACTGCGGTGCCAGAGCGAGGAATTCCTCGCGGCGGTTGGATTCGGTGATCTCGTCGGCGCGCAATACCTGGATTTCGTCAAGAGGGTGGGCCATGGGCGCCACGCCTTCGGTGCTTACCGCCTGAAGCTGGTCCACCAGCTGCAGTACCTCCCCGAGCCGGTTGCCGACTTCGTCGATGGTTTCCTCGGAGATGGCGATACGGGCCAGCTCTGCCAGTTTTTCTACAGTTTGCGTGTCTACGGCCATGGGGGTCGGGCTCCAGCTCGGGTGGCGAATCCAAAGTTGCCTCGGTCGGGGCGAGGCTGGGGGTCGGCAAATTTAGCATATAAGCCCGCAATTCTCACAAACCTCCGTAGCGAGGTGGTTCCAGGGTGCATGCCGGGTGGCTTTCGCGACCGAGGAGAGCGCAGGCGTACAGATTGTACATCGAGCACTCCGACCGAGTGAAAGCCGCCCGGCATGTGCCATGGGGCCGCCGCAGTAGGAGGTTTGTGGGAATTGCGGGCTTTCTGCCTTGCCCTGAATCCCCGCCGTTGTTAGAGTTTGCCGATTCTGGCCGGGGTCTGCGCACCGCCGGCCCCGGGGCCTTAAAAATGCGGCCCGGAACTCAGAATTTTCCGCGCGGACTAACTAGGCTTTAACGACGCCTGAATCCGCGTCTACTTCGCCCGCCCCGGGCGCTGTAATTAGAACAAGGTAACCGAATTCCATGTTTAAACGTTTGCGGGGCATGTTCTCCAGTGATCTGTCTATCGACCTGGGGACCGCCAACACGCTGATCTACGTCCGTGATCGCGGCGTAGTTCTGGATGAACCCTCAGTCGTCGCCATCCGCCACTACAACGGCCAGAAGATCGTCGAGGCCGTGGGGGTGGAAGCCAAGCGCATGCTCGGCCGTACTCCCGGCAATATCACCGCCATCCGGCCGCTGAAGGACGGGGTGATCGCCGATTTCCAGGTGACCGAGAAGATGCTGCAGCACTTTATCAAGAAAGTGCACGAGAACAGCTGGATGCGCCCCAGCCCGCGGGTGCTGGTCTGTGTGCCCTGCCAGTCCACCGAGGTGGAGCGCCGGGCCATCCGGGAATCAGCCATGGGCGCCGGCGCCCGCGAGGTGTGGCTGATTGAGGAGCCCATGGCGGCGGCTATCGGCGCCGGCCTGAAGGTGGAGGAAGCCAGCGGTTCCATGGTGGTGGATATCGGCGGCGGCACCACCGAGATTGCCATCATCTCCCTGAACGGGGTGGTCTATTCCGATTCCGTGCGTATCGGCGGCGACCGCTTCGACGAGGCCATCGTCAACTACGTGCGCCGCAACTACGGCAGTGTGATCGGCGATGCCACCGCCGAGCGTATCAAGGAGGAGATCGGCTGCGCCTACGCCGGCAGCGAGGTGCGCGAGATCGACGTGCGCGGGCGCAACCTGGCGGAGGGGGTGCCGCGCAGCTTTACCCTGAATTCCGACGAAATCCTCGAGGCCCTGCAGGAGCCGCTCACCGGCATAGTGCAGGCGGTGAAGAGCGCGCTGGAGCAGTCGCCGCCGGAACTCGCCTCGGACATTGCCGAGCGGGGCATGGTGCTCACCGGCGGCGGCGCGCTGCTGCGCGACCTGGATCGCCTGCTGATGGAGGAGTCCGGCCTGCCGGTGATCGTCGCCGACGACCCGCTCACCTGCGTCGCCCGCGGCGGCGGCAAGGCGCTGGATATGATGGACAAGAGCCGCCTCTATCTGGTATCCAACTAATTGGATCTTCCCCTGTAGGAGCGGCCGCCCCGCCGCTCCTACAAAGTACAATAACAATCTGTCTTCGACCCTCTGTCATCTGAACGGAGTCTGGATATTAAACCGCTATTTACCCGCGGCCCATCGCCGGAGTCCCGCATCCTCGTGCTGGGCCTGGTGGCGGCCGCACTGATTGTTATCGGTCTCTACACCGACTGGCTACAGCCGCTGCGCGAGCGCGCCGCAGACCTGGCCGCCCCTTTCTACTGGATCACCGGTGCTCCCGAGCGTGTCGGCGACTGGGCGGGCGAGCAACTGCGCACCCGTGAGGAGCTGCTGGAGGAGAACAGCCGTCTCAAACGCCAGATACTGCTGCTGGAACAGCGCAGCCAACTGCTGGCGGCGGTGAAGGCGGAAAACACCCAACTGAAAGAATTGATGAACTCCGCGGAATCCGTCGACGAGCGGGTGCTGGTGGCGCAGGTGATCGGCGTGTCCCCGGACCCGCTGGAGCATGTGTTGATGATCGATAAGGGCCGCGACGACGGCGTGGAACAGGGCACGCCGATCATGGACGCCAGCGGCCTGTTGGGGCAGGTGATCGAGGCGGGGGACTCCGTGAGCCGGGTCCTGCTGATCACCGATGCCAGCCACGCGCTGCCGGTGCAGGTGCTGCGCAACAGTGTGCGCGCGGTGGCCGAGGGCACCGGCGATCTGTACCGGCTGAAACTGCGCCACCTGGCCAATACCAGTGATATCCGCGAGGGCGACCTGCTGCTCAGCTCCGGCCTCGGCGGGCGCTTCCCCGCCGGCTACCCGGTGGGCGAGGTGATCTCGGTGAAACGGGACCCGGGCCGGGCCTTCGCCGAGGTGGAAGTACTGCCCCGCGGGCGCATGAACCGCAGTCGCTTCGTGCTGGCGGTGATCAGCGAAGGGGAGACGTCCGGTGGAGGCGAATAACCGCTGGTTTATCGCCGTCACCGTACTGATGGCGCTGCTGCTGGCGGTGATGCCGCTGCCGCAGAACTGGCTGTGGTTCCGCCCGGCCTTCACGGCGTTGCTGGTAATCTTCTGGGTCTCGCGGATGCCGCAGAGCCTGGGGGTAGGCTTCGCCTGGGTGGTGGGGCTGCTGGAGGACCTGGTCACCGGCGCCACCCTGGGTACCCACGCGCTGGCGCTGGCGGTACTGGCCTATTTCAGTTTGCTCACCTACCGCCGCACCCGCGCTTTCAACCCGGCCCAGCAGCTGCTGTGGGTCTTCGTACTGGTGGGAATCAACCAGGTGGTGGGCAACTGGGTACACAGTCTCGCGGGCAAGCCTGTGCCCGGCCTGACTTTCCTGTGGCCGGCGGTGACCAGCGCCCTGCTGTGGCCCTGGATGGTTCCCTGGCTGGAACTGACGGCGGGGCGCCTGCAGGTCCGGTAAACGGCCGGAAACGCCAGGCTGTGAACAGCCTCTGAGTAACGGCGGGTAAAGAAGCGGTTATTTTTCGAACAATTCCGCTATAATCTGTCGCCGGGCCATCAACGGAAATAACCATAAGTAGTGATCAGTGCGTAATTCTTCCGCCGACAGCCGACTTCTCCTCGCCTCCAGTTCCCCGCGCCGCGCGCAGCTGCTGGCGCAGATCGCCGTGCCCTTCGCCCGCGTAACCCCCTCTGTGGCCGAGATCCGCGCCGATGGCGAGACCCCACAGGACTATGTGCAGCGCCTGGCGCGGGAAAAGGCGACCGCCGGGCTGAAAGCTGCCGGGGCGGCGGACCCCTCCCTCTGGGCGTTGGGTGCCGACACCCTGGTGTTGGCGGGCGACCGGGTGCTGGAAAAGCCCCGGGATTTCGCCGATTTCGAATCCACCATGCTGGCCCTGTCTGGCGTCGAGCACTCGGTGCTGACCGCTGTCTGCCTGCGCAGCAGCGAGCGCCAGTTCAGCAAACTGGTGGAAACCCGGGTGCGCTTTCGACATCTGAACACTGAACAGATCCGGGCCTACTGGAATACCGGTGAGCCGCTGGACAAGGCCGGCGGCTACGGCATCCAGGGCCTTGGTGCGGCGCTGGTGGAGTCCATCAGCGGCAGTTACAGCAATGTGGTGGGGCTGCCCTTGGAGGCGGTGGTACCGATGCTGGAAAAGGCTGCCATTCCTTACTGGTGCGAGATGGAGCGGGGCGCGTGAGCGAAGAGCTGTTGATCAATGTGGCGCCCACGGAGACCCGTGTGGCGCTGGTGGAGAACGGTGTGCTGCAGGAGGTCTACCTGGAGCGCAGCGCGCGCCGCGGCATCGTCGGCAATATCTACAAGGGCAAGGTGGTGCGGGTACTGCCCGGCATGCAGGCGGCGTTCGTGGATATCGGCCTGGAGCGGGCCGGCTTTATCCACGCGTCGGATATCGCGCCCCTGGACGAAGAGGGTATGGAGTCCCGCGAGCCGGCGGAGGTGG
This sequence comes from Microbulbifer sp. TB1203, assembly GCF_030997045.1. Lineage (NCBI taxonomy): Bacteria > Pseudomonadati > Pseudomonadota > Gammaproteobacteria > Cellvibrionales > Microbulbiferaceae > Microbulbifer > Microbulbifer sp. TB1203. The sequence goes on from NZ_CP116899.1 coordinate 250,451, forward strand.
CGGATATCCGCGTCCTGGTGCGCGAGGGCCAGCCGCTGGTGGTGCAGGTGGTCAAGGACCCCATTGGCAGCAAGGGCGCGCGCCTCACCACCCACCTGTCGGTATCCGCCCGCTACCTGGTGTATATGCCGCAGACCCGCCATATCGGCATCTCCAACCGTATCGAGGACGAGAGAGAGCGCGAGCGGTTGCGCGGGCTGGTGGAGCAGGCCTCCGCCAAGCTGGCGGAATCCGGGCAGTCCGGGGACGGCGGCTTTATTCTGCGTACCGTGGCCGAGGGGGTCAGCGAGGGGGAACTGCTGCGGGATATTCCCTTCCTCTACAAACTGTGGGCGGATCTGGAGCAGCGCATCGACACCCGCCCGCTACCCTCGGGGATCTATGAGGACCTGCCGCTGTTTATGCGCGCCCTGCGCGACCTGGCGCGTCCCTGCACGGAGAAAATCCGCATCGACTCCCGCGAGGCTCACGGCCGCGCGGTGGAATTTGCCGGCAAGTACGCGCCGGAAATCGCCGGGCGCCTGGAGCACTATCCCGGGGAGCGGCCGTTGTTCGACCTCTACGGTGTGGAGGAGGAGATCCGCAAGGCGCTGCACAACAAGGTCACGCTCAAATCCGGCGGCTACCTGATCGTCGAGCAGACCGAGGCGATGACCACTATCGATGTCAATACCGGCGCCTTCGTGGGCCACCGCAACCTGGAAGAGACTATCTTCAAGACCAACCTGGAAGCGGCCACGGCCATTGCCCGCCAGCTGCGCCTGCGCAACCTGGGTGGCATCATCATTATCGACTTCATCGATATGAGGGACCCGGAGCACCAGCGCCAAGTGCTGCGCACCCTGGAGAAAACGCTGGAGCGGGACCACGCCAAGACCAGTATCACCGGCGTATCCGAGCTGGGGCTGGTGGAGATGACCCGGAAGCGCACCCGCGAAAGCCTGGGACAGATACTCTGCGAACCCTGCCCGGTGTGCGAAGGTCGCGGCACCCTGAAGAGCGCGGAATCTGTGTGCTATGAAATCTTCCGCGAAATTATCCGCGAGGCGCGAGCTTACGACAGCGAAAAGATCATGGTACTGGCCAGCCAGGTGGTGATCGATTTGCTGCTGGACGAAGAATCGGCCAATGTGGCGGATCTGGAAGAATTTATCGAACGGCCGATACAGTTTCAGGTGGAGCCTATCTACAACCAGGAGCAGTATGACATTGTTCTGGTATAGGTCCGGGATCCGGGATCTGGGACCCGGAACTTTGGAACGCGTAAGGAATTTGTGCCGGGGCGCAGACCATTGTCCGCCCCCCGACTCCGCTGCGCCCGTCAATCTGCTCCATCGACGCCGGTTTGCAGGCGCTCCCGGGTCCCGATGGTTCCCGGTCCCGAGTTCCGAACCCGGAGCCCCCAAATGATCTGCTGGCTCCGTCTTTTCGCGCGCAAAGTCTGGTTGCTGGCGGTGGCGCTGGTGATCGGGCTCGCCATCCTGGTGCAGACCGGGCGAATCCTCTCTCCCCAGGTGGAGGAGTACCGACCGCAGATCAGCGACTGGTTGTCCCAGCGCCTCGGCGCCCCGGTGGAGATGCAGGGCCTGTCCCTGCGGTGGCAGGCCCTGGAAGTGGCCCTGCAGGTGGATGGCCTGCGGCTGGGGGAGAAGGGCGAGGTGCACATGGGCTACGGCCTCTTCCACCTGGACCTGCTGGCCAGCCTGTGGAACCGCGAGTTGGTGTGGAAGAATCTGCAGGTGGATGACTTCAGCGCCCAACTCAGTCGCACAGCCGATGGGGGTTGGCATATAGACGGCTTTCCGCCCGCCGCCCCGGGGGGAACCTCACAAGGGGAAGCCGGGCAACTGCACCTGGGAGACCCCGCGCGCATCTTCCTGTTGGGCCCGAAAGTGCAGGTGCGCAATGCCAGTTTCACCCTGCGTCTGCCCGAAGGCCAGGCTGCACAGATCGAGCTGCCCCAGGTACTGCTGGAGAACAGCGGCTCCTTCCACCGCCTGAGCGCACGCGCATTTATCTCCCGCGCCGCCGGCGAGCCGGTCGGCATTGCAACGGTCCCCCATACCAAACAGCCCCATGGCGAGACCCTGCGCCTGGTACTGGAGGGGCGCGGTAATCCCCGGAGCAAGTCCCGCTTTTCCCTCAACGGCTATCTCCAACTGAACGAACTGCTGGTGGACGAAGACATCGTCGCTCTGCTGCACCAGCTGACTCCCCTGCCGGAAAAATACCACTGGAACGGGCGCAAGCTGGCGCAGGGACGGTTGTGGCTGAAGGGTGGCGGCAAGCAGGGCTACCGCCTCCTGGGACGCATGGACCTGGCCCGGGCAGAGGGCGACGTGCCGGAGGGGGATGAAATTCCCAGTGAACCGGCCCTGATGGAGCCGCTGCAATCCCTCTCCGGTGATATATCCGGCAACTGGCAGCCGGGAGGTAGCTGGCAGCTGGCGTTGCAGGATATTCGCGTCGACTGGCGCGACCTGGAAATGCCCCCTCTCAATCTTCAGGCCCGCGGCAGTGAGCAAACCGGTTTGCAATTGTCCCTGGACAGGCTTGAGCTGGCCGCCTGGAGCCAGATATTGCAGCGCTTGGACTGTCTCCCGGAACATGCCGCGGCATGGCTCGAGGCGCTCGAGCCCAGTGGCCAGTTGAACAACCTCCAGCTCGCCCGCAGTGCAGATGGACAGATAACTCTCGGCGCCCAGTTGCACAATATCGCCGCCGGGGCCCATCGCGGTGCCCCAGCCGTGGAAGGGCTGGATGGCTATTTGCAACTGAATGGCGCCAATGGCCGGGTGGAACTGGACAGCGGCGAGGGTTTCAGCGCGCATTTCCCGCAGCTCTACAAAGAGCCTTTCCGTTTTCACAGCGCCCGCGGCACTGTGGCCTGGAACGTGGACCGCGAGGGCAATGCGGTGACGGTCAATTCAGGCCGGCTGCAATTGCACAGTGACGAGGGCGAAATCGCCGGCCAGTTTTTGCTGGAGCTGCCTTTCGTTCCCCACAGCCGCGCCGTCGAATTGACCCTGGCCCTGGGCCTGCGCGATGCGCCGGTTACTGCGCAGGAAGCACTGGTGCCCTACACCCTGAGCGACGACCTGCGCGACTGGCTGAATCGCGGTTTGGGAGAGAGCAATCCCGGCCGGGTAACCAGCGCAGGCTTTGTCTACCGGGGCTCGTCCTATCGCGAAGGCGACAGGGAAGCGCTGCTGCAACTGGGCCGGCACCCGGAGCGGCAGACGGTACAACTGGCGGCGAATCTGGCCGGCGGCGAGCTGGATTACGCCCGCGGCTGGCCCGCCGCTCGGGAGGTGGATGCGCGGCTGCTGGTCGACGACGACCGGGTGGTGGTCAACGCCAGTAAAGCCAAGCTCTGGAACATCGATGCACGGCAGATCGAGGTGGGAGTGACCCCCAGCGCCGTGGGCGAGGGCTCGCTGCTGGGGGTGCGCGCACAGCTGTCCGGGCCCGCCGCCGACGGCCTGAAGCTGCTGCGGCAGTCACCTCTGCGCGAACGATTGGGCCCCGCCTTCGACGATTGGAAACTGGACGGGGGGATCAGCGGTGAGCTGACCCTGTCCCAGCCCCTGGGCGGCGCCCCGTTGCCGGCGCGGCAGAATGTGGAACTGGAGTTGCAGGGCGGTGCCCTGAGCCTCCAGGATCTCAGGCTGGATATCACCGGCCTGGGAGGGCGGGTGCACTACGATAGCGACGCCGGTCTCGAGGGTACCAGCCTGAGCGGTGAGCTCTGGGGGCGCCAGTTGGAGGCCAGGGTGCAGCACCTGGGAGCGGGGGAGATGCGCGATACCCAGGTGGTGGTGACCGGGCGCAACAGCGCTGCGGCGGTGGGGGAGTGGAGTGGCCGCCCCGAGATGGATTGGCTTGAGGGTGATTTCGACTACCGGGCCCTGGTGACCATCCCCGCGCAGGCCAAGGACAAGCCCTATTCGGCAGTGCTGGAACTGACGTCCGATCTGGCCGGGGTGTCGGTGAAGCTGCCCGCGCCGCTGGGCAAGCTCGCGGAAGACAAGACTCACTTCGTACTGCGGGTGCCCGTGGGCGCCGAGGGCAGCCTCTATCACCTGGATTACGGTGAACACCTTCAGGGGCGTTTCTGGAAGGTGGACGGCCAACTGGAGCGTGCCGCCATCGCACTCAACGCCGAGGCCCGCCTCCCTGGAGAGCGCAGCCTGGCGATTACCGGGGATCTGCCCCGGGTGGACCTGTCGCGCTGGCGCCAGTTGCTGGCTGTTTACGATGGAGACGAAAGGGCCACCGGGAAGACGACAGCGCTGGAACCGGGGCCCCTGCCAGTGACTCTGGACCTGAGTACCGACCGGCTGCAACTGGGCGCCACCGGGATAGACCATATCCACTTGCAGGGCCGCGGCCTGGGAGCGGACTGGCAGCTGCAGTTCGACAGCGAGGCTGCCGCAGGCCGGCTGAGCGGGGTGCTCGGCGGGGAGGCGCCGCTACAGCTGAAACTGAGCCACCTGCGCCTGCCGGCACTGGAAAAGAGGAAAGCGGAAAGCGCCGATGCCGATGGAGAGAGCGGGCCGGCGGCGGACCCCTTGGCGGGCTACGATTTCGCCGACCTGCCGCAGGTGGATTTCAGCACCGAGAGCCTGCGCCTGGGAGAGGAGGATTTCGGCCGCTGGTCATTCCATCTGCGCCCGTCCCCCGACCGCCTGGTGGTGAGCGATATCCGCGGCGCCCTGCGCGGAGTGCTCGTTGAGGGCCGCGGTGAGGGCGAAAACCGGCTGGGTGCCCAACTGATGTGGATGCGTGCGGAGGACGGCAGCGAGTCGTCGCAGTTTATCGGTCGCCTGCGCGCGGGCGACCTGGCGTATGTGCAGCGGCAATGGGGCCAGGAGCCGGCGATCGAGAGCGAATCCGCCACCTTCGATACTGCGTTGCGCTGGGACGGTTCGCCGGCGCGAGTGGCTGGCAACCTGCTGTCCGGCGACCTGAAAATCGATATCCGCAAGGGGCGCTTCCTGCGCGCCTCGGACAACGCCGGTTCCGCATTGCTGCGACTGCTGTCGCTGTTCAACTTCGATACCTGGGCGCGACGCCTGCGCCTGGACTTTTCCGATCTCTACCAGAGTGGCATGGCCTTCGACCGTGTGCGCGGCGAGGTGCTTTTCGAGGGCGACGGCCAGTTGCTGATCGCCGTTCCCATCCAGGTGGAGGGACCCACCAGCGAGCTGCAGATGGCCGGGCGGGTCAACCTGAAACGGGAGGACCTGAACCTGACCCTGGTGGCCACCCTGCCGGTGAGCAACAACCTGGCCCTGGTGGCGGCGTTGGCGGGCGGCCTGCCGGCCGCGGCGGGGGTCTACCTGATCAGCAAGGCGTTCAAGAAGCAAATGAATAAAATGGCCAGTGTCAGTTACCGCATCAGCGGGGCCTGGTCCGATCCCCAGGTGCGCTTCGACAGGCTGTTCGACGACGAGGGCGCGCGACGCCAGGGCAGCGTCGCCGAGCAACAGATCAACGAAGCCGTCCGGGCGCGGAGCCAGCCGGAGGGGGAACCGGCGGCGAAGGCCAGCCAATTGTCCCCGCCCCCCGCCGGGTGAGCTGTGTCGCCGGGAAGGACTCTGAACCAGTGGGTAGAGAGGCTTCGAATATGAACAGGTCCACTCTGCTGTTTGCGCTCATCCTGGGCGCCGCCGCGCTGCCCGCCTGCACCGAGGCGGATGAGGGACGCGATCAGTCCATGACCGTGGATGAAGCGAAGGCGCATATCGCCGCGGGCAACGAGCTGTCGCGGATTCCCAAATCCGTGTGGCGCCAACTGCTGCCGGAAGACCAGTACGAAATACTCTGGGAGAAGGACACCGAGCGCGCCTTCAGCGGCAAGTGGCTGCACAATGAGGCGAAGGGAATCTATGTGACCGCCGGCTGCCGCCTGCCCGTGTTCAGTTCCGAGCATAAGTACGATTCCGGAACCGGCTGGCCCAGTTTCTGGGACATCGCCTATCCGGGAAATGTTGTACTGCGCGAGGATTACAGTTGGGGGATAAAGCGCACCGAGGTGCTGTCCGCCTGCGGTGAGCACCTGGGCCATGTGTTCAGGGACGGCCCCGAACCCACCGGCCTGCGCTACTGCCTCAATTCCCTGGCATTGGATTTCGTACCAACTATTGCAAAAACCGAATGATTATTCGATATTGTGGGCGCCCTCAGCACAATAAATAAAGCGAAAGAGGCTGCTATGACCGAGGTTGCCACTTCGACCGGGTTTCCGGTCAACCGCTATGCCCTGTTCCGGGTGTTCAAGTACACCGTCTACCTGCTGCTCGCCTACAACGTCTACGCCTTCTTTATTGAAAATCACGCCGCCGCCGGTGCCGTATTTGCCGACGGGTTGCAAGCGGGCAGGGTGATCGAAGCCTACAACGATGCCATAGACACCCTGGCCTGGGTGCTGCTGCTGATGGTCTTCGAGCTGGAGACCTTCGTCCTCGCGGACGAAAAGCTGCGGGGCTGGGTGAAATGGTCCCTCAATGCCGTGTCCGCCTTCTGTTACCTGTTTATCGTCTACTCCTTCTATGGCTATGTGGCCGAGATGTCCTCGCTCACCCACCTGCTGCCGACGGCGCAGCCGGTCTGCGAGCTGGCGGCGCAGGGGAACTGGTCGCTGGCGCAGGGGCAAGACGATTATGTCCCCCTCACTGCGGATAACTGCGCGGCGCTGGCGGATGCCCGGTTGCTGCGCCTGGCGGATGCGCGGGTGCTGGGGGAGGTGGCCGTGTGGCGGGAGACCAAGTGGCTGGCCTGGACCGATGTGATCAACGCCGGTGCCTGGCTGCTGGTGGTGGCGATCCTGGCCTTCGACGTGCGGCTGCAGTTGCGCCACCAACTGTCCGGCGCAGCGATGCGTTATTCACAGGTGGTGAAAGGTCTGTTGTATTTCACCCTGCTGCTGTGCGCCGTCTACTGGGGGGTAAACGGCAGCTTCCTGGATTTCTGGGACGCCTTTCTATGGCTGGTGGCCTTCTTCTTTATCGAGATGAACCTGTTCGAGTGGCAGGCGGAGACCAGCGGCGGGTGATCGGCGCGTAGGGGCAAACGGAATTCGCCCCTACGATTCCTGCATAAACAAGTCGCGCAGGAAGCGAAACAACTTGCGCTGGTTGGCCGGCGGTTTGCCGGTTTTGATTTCCCGGTTCGAGTCGCGGATCAACTGGCGCAACTGTTGGTGGTCCGCCTGCGGATAGCGATCGAAAAACTCGCTTTGCGCCGCCTTGTCCCCGTCCAGAAGGCGCTTGCGCCAGTCTTCGGCCATCTTGTCGAAACGGACATACTGTTGGTCCCGCTCCCTGAACCTGGCCAGCACCGCCTCGATCGCCTCGCTGTCGGCGCCGCGCATCAGTTTGCCGATATACTGCAGCTGACGCCGGCGGGCCTCGTTGGATTTGATGCGGTGGAGGGTATTGATCGCCTCGCGCAGATCCTGGTCCAGCGGCACCTCCGCCAGCTGTGCCGCCCCCAGCTCGGTGAGCTGTTTGCCCAGGTCCTGCAACTGGTGCATTTCCTTTTTTACCCGGGTTTTGCTTTTCGGCTGTTCTTCTTCGAAATCGTCGTATTCGTGCATTCTGTTTTTCCCGTAGGTGCGCCGCGCGCACCGTTTGTCTCGGGTACGCGCGCGGCGCACCCTGCGTCATTCTTCAGTTAACCGTAGTACCAGGCCGCCAGACCGAGAAAGGACATAAAGCCCACCACATCGGTGACAGTGGTGAGCGCCACGCCGCCGGCCAGGGCCGGGTCTATGCGCATGGCGCGCAGTACCACCGGCAATATGGCGCCGGCCAGGGCCGCGGTAATCAGGTTGATGATCATTGCCGCGAGGATGATCAGGGCAATCCTGGCATCGCCGAACCACAGACCTGCCACCAGGCCCATCACCATCGACCAGAGCAGGGCATTGAGGGCGCCGGAACCCAGCTCGCGGGAGAGCAGCCAGTTCAGGTTGCTGCGGCCTATCTGCCCGAGGGCCATGCCGCGAATCACCACGGTGAGGGTCTGGCTGCCGGCCACGCCGCCCATGCTGGCGACGATGGGCATCAGCACTGCCAGCGCCACCACCTTGTCGAGTGTCCCCTGGAACAGGCTGATCACCCAGGAAGCGAGCAGGGCGGTGAGCAGGTTGATGCCCAGCCAGACCGCGCGACGCCGCGCGGTGCGTCTTATAGGCGCGAAGGTGTCCTCCTCCTCGTCCAGGCCGGCAAGGCTCATCAAGGAGTGATCGGCATCCTCACGGATCACATCCACCACGTCGTCGATGGTGATGCGACCCAGTAGACGGTTGTCTTGGTCTACCACCGGCGCGGTAATCCAGTCGTACTTCTCGAACAGACGCGCGACCTCGCTATCGGCGAGGTCCGCCGGTATCGGCTCCACGTCGGTGTTCATCACCTCGCGCACTGTGACCGAGGGGTCGGTGGTGAGCAGTTTTGCCAGCGGCAGCAGGCCGATGTACTGGTCCTTGCGGTTGACCACGAACAGGTTGTCGGTGGATTCCGGCAGCTGCTCGTGGCGGCGCAGGTAGCGCAGCACCACGTCGAGGGTGAGGTTGGGGCGCACGGATATGGTGTCCGTGTCCATCAGGCCGCCGGCGGTCTCCTCGCCGTAGGGGAGTACCCGCTCCACCCGCTGGCGGTCGCGCTCGCTCATGGCGGAGAGCACTTCCGCCATCACCCGCTCCGGAAGCTGCTGCAATATGTCGGCGATATCGTCGGCGTGCAGCCCCTCCATCAGCGCCACCATTTCCTCGGTGTCCAGGGTGGCGAGGATCTGGCTCTGTACCTCGTCGCTGAGTTCCTGCAGGACCTCGCCCTCGACCTCCTTATCGATCAGTTCCCAGATCACCTGGCGGATCCGCGGCGGTGAACTCTCCAGCAACTGGGCGATGCTCTGTGGCGTGAGAGTGCCCAGCATGCGCCGGACTTCGCGCCCGGTGCCGCTGTCGAGGGCAGCGAACAGCTCGCTCAACTGGTTCTGTGCGCGGAACTGGATCTCAGCCGGGGGAGGGTTGGGCACGGAGGCTCCTTTAATGCGGAATGCGGAATGATGAATGCGGAATGGTGGTCCGTGCCGCAACAGAGGCCGGTGGCCGTGATCGGTGGATGCTGGGCGTGTGATCGCGGCCGGCGGCCGTTCCTACAGCGGGCAGCTGGCCCCTATTCCGCATTCCGCATTCATCATTCCGCATTACCTTTCACTCCGCTTCGCCGAAACGGTCTGCCACCAGCTCGCTGATGGCGCTGAGCGCGGCCTCCTCATCGCAGCCCTCGACCTCCAGTCCCAGCTCACAGTCCTTGCCGGCGGCCAACAGCATCAGCGCCATCACGCTCTTGCCGTCCACGCACTTACCCCGACAGTGCACTTTTATGTCGGAGGAGAAGCGCGCGGCGGTCTGCGCGAACTTGCTGGCGGCGCGGGCGTGCAGGCCCAGCTTGTTGATGATGGTGATCTGGCTTTTCTGCATGGGTTGTTTCGACGTGGGTTACTGCGATTGTTCGCGGTGGCGGACCTGCACATTATCGAACTGGCTGGAGAAGGCCTTCGCCAGCTGTTCCACCATATACACGGAGCGATGGCGACCGCCGGTGCAGCCCACAGCGATACAGGTGTAGCTGCGATTGCTCTGCTGGTAGGAAGGCAGCCAGCGTTGCAGGAACTGGCCGATATCCCGCTCCATATCCCCGGTTTCCGGCTGCGCGCGCAGGAATTCGATCACTTCCGGGTCGCGGCCCGTTTTGTGGCGCAGCTCCGCGATCCAGTAGGGGTTTGGCAGGCAGCGCAGGTCGAACACCAGGTCGGCGTCCACCGGCACGCCGTGCTTGTAGCCGAAGGACTGGAACAGGATCGCCATGCCCGGCGATTCCTCGCCCACCACCCGGGTTTTTACCAGGTCGCGCAGCTGGTGCAGGCTGAGGCTGCTGGTGTCGATTACCAGGTCCGCTATGGCCGCCAGCGGGGCGAGCAATTCCTTTTCCCGGTTGAGGGCTTCCAGCAGGTGGGTGCGGTTGTCGCTGAGGGGATGTTTGCGCCGGGTTTCGCTGAAGCGTTGCACCAGCACCGGTGAGCGGGCGTCCAGGTAGATAACATCGCACTGCACGCCGCTTTCGCGTAATTCCTCGATGACCCGCGGGGCCTGCTGTACATCCTGCCACAGGTTGCGCGCATCGATGCCCAGTGCCAGCCTGGGGTTATCCACCGGGGGCTGCTCGCGCACCCGCCGCACCAGTTCTGGCAGCAGGCTGGCTGGCAGGTTGTCGATGCAGTTGAAGCCGACGTCTTCCAGCAGTTGCAGGGCGGAGCTTTTACCGGAGCCGGAACGGCCGCTGATAATCACTAAGCGCATATTCAGAGGTCAGTAGCCAGAGGAAGGAAGACAGAAAATAAATTCGAATGATCGCTGGGTAAAGTCATTTTCCTTTCTGCCCTCTGACTTCTGTTGTCTGTTTTCTAAGCTGCGGCGGCGCTGTCGATGGCCAGGGCGTAGAGCTCATCGCTGGTCTGGGCCTGGCGCAGCTTTTCCCGCACCCGGCTGTCGGAGAACAGGGCGGCGATTTCCGCCAGGGTTTCCAGGTGTTCCTGCTCGGCGTCCTCCGGTACCAGCAGCGCGAACAGCAGGTCCACCGGCTGGCGGTCGACGGCATCGAAATCAATCGCCGGCTCGGTGGTGCAGAGCACGCCGATGGGGCGCTCACAGCCGGGCAGGCGGCAGTGGGGGATGGCTACCCCCTCGCCGATGCCGGTGGAGCCGAGGCGCTCGCGGGCGAGGAGCTGGTTGAAAATAGTGTCGGCATCCAGTTGTGGATTTTCTTCGGCGATGGCCTGGGCAATATTTAGCAGCAATTTCTTTTTGCTGCTCCCCGCCAGGTGGCAAAGACTCAGGCGGGGAGAGAGTAGGGCTTCCAATGTCATAGCTTATCGGTGGTTCTGCAACTTCTCTTTGTGTTTCTTGAGCTGGCGGTCCAGCTTGTCGGAGAGGGCGTCGATGGCTGCGTACAGGTCCTCGTCTTCGGAGGTGGCACAGAGATCGTGTCCGTTCATATGCACCCTGGCCTCGGCCTTCTGGGTCAGTTTTTCAACCGATAGGATTACCTGGGCATTGGTAATGTTGTCGTAGTGCCGGGAGAGTTTTTCCAGTTTGCTATGGCAGTAGTCGCGGATGGGGTCGGTCAATTCCACGTGGTGGCCACTGATGTTGATCTGCATGGACTTCTCCTCATCGAGTGCGTCGCTTGCCGGCCGCTCCCGTCTGGGCCGCAACCCTACTAGGAAGTTAGCCAGAATGGAAGGATACACTCAAAGTTTGGGCGTTGGTTGCGGGCTGGGTGGAATTGGGTGCCTGCAAAACCTGACCGGGATATCGATATGGGTCGAAGATTTGTGACCGGAAGGGCCGCCATCGGTCTGTAAAACCTTGCCGGGAGATTGCGAGTGGTCTCTCAGACCAGTCGCTTGCGTTCGCTGGAGGAGGGGATGCCCATGGATTCCCGGTATTTGGCCACGGTGCGCCGGGCCACCTTGATACCCTGGTGGTCCAGTTCCTGGGTGATCTTGTTGTCGGATAGGGGTTTGCGGGCTTCCTCGGAGTCGATCAGCTTGCGGATCATGGCGCGGATGGCGGTGGAGGAGGCGTCTTCACCGGAGTCGGTGCTCACATGGCTGGAAAAGAAGTACTTGAGTTCGAACACGCCGCGGGGGGTGAGCATGTATTTCTGGGTGGTGACCCGGGAGATGGTGGACTCGTGCATACCGATGGTTTCGGCTATGTCCGCCAGCACCATGGGTTTCATCGCTTCCGGGCCCCGCTCGAAAAAGCCCTGCTGCTTGTCCACGATACTTGAGGCCACTTTGAGCAGTGTCTCGTTGCGGCTCTGCAGGCTCTTCAGGAACCAGCGCGCCTCCTGCAGGTGGTCGCGCAGGAAGTTGTTGTCACTGGAATTGTCGGCGCGCTTGATCAGTGCGGCGTAGTCGCCGTTGATGCGCAGTTTTGGGGTGGTCTCCGGGTTCAGTTCCACCAGCCAGCGCTGCTGTTTGCGGCTGACGATGATATCCGGCACCACATATTGGGTCTCCTCGCCGCCGAAAGCCTCCCCGGGGTGGGGGTTCAGGGTCTGGATCAGGCGCACCACCTCGCCCAGCTGTGCCTCGCTCAGGCGTGTGCGGCGACTCAACTGGCGGAAATCGCGCTTGCCCAGCAGGTCCAGGTAGCTGCCTACCACGATCTGTGCCTGCTCCAGCCAGGGGGTGTCAGCAGGCAGCTGCTGCAACTGTAACAACAGGCATTCGCGGAGGTCGCGGGCACCGCAGCCAGCGGGTTCGAACTGCTGGATGATCTTGAGTACTGCGACGACTTCGTCTTCCTCGGCGTTCAGGGCCGGGGCCAGTTCCGCCGGGAGGGACTCGAGAAAGCCGCTTGGGGCGATGGCATCGATCAGGGTCTCACCGATCAGTTTGTCCTGTTCGGACAGGGGGGTGAGGTTGAGTTGCCACAACAGGTGGCTGTGCAGGCTGTCCGGCACCGAATTGCGCTGCTCCAGGGCCAGGTCGTCACCCTCACCTCCGCTGTAGCTGCCGCCGCTGTAGATGTCGTCCCAGCGGGTGTCCACCGGCAGGTCGTCGGGGATGTCGTGGCTCCAGTCGCTGTCAGCCGCCTGTTCGGTTCCGTTGGCGGCGCCGCTGTCGGCCTGTTGCTCCTGGGTGTTCTGCTCCCTGGCTGTCTCTGCGGGCTCCTCGCCCTCGGTCTCCAGCAGCGGGTTGCTATCCAGCGCCGACTGGATTTCCTGTTGCAGGTCCAGGGTGGAGAGCTGTAGCAGGCGGATAGCCTGCTGCAGCTGGGGCGTCATGGTCAGCTGAGTGCCGAGTTTTATTTGAAGGGACTGCTTCATAGAGGAAACTGCAAGGCATCCGGCGGATGAATCATCTGAAAATTCAGGATGTTGCAGACTAACCCTCTGCGGCGCGGCTTGCAAGCAAAAACTGTGCCGGGTTTTGGGGGTAGGCGATGAATGGTAGGACTATAGGGGCGAACCTTCGTGTTCGCCCGGGCGGGCCGGCTAGATGGTGAACTCGTGCCCCAGGTAGACCTCGCGCACCTGCTGGTTGGCGAGCACTTCCGCCGGGGTGCCGGCGGCGATGATGTGTCCCTCGCTGACGATATAAGCGGTCTCGCAGATATCCAGGGTCTCGCGCACATTGTGATCGGTAATCAGTACGCCAATGTCCCTGTCCCGCAGGTGGCGGATGATCTGCTTGATATCGTTGACTGAAATCGGGTCTACGCCGGCGAAGGGCTCGTCCAGCAGCACAAAGTCCGGGTCTGTGGCCAGGGCGCGGGCTATCTCCACCCGGCGGCGCTCGCCGCCGGACAGCGCCATGCCCAGGCTGCCCTCGATGTGGGTGATGTTGAATTCCTTCAGCAGTTCCTGGGTCTGTTGCAGGCGTTCGGCACGGGACAGATCCTTGCGGGTCTCCAGAATGGCGAGGATATTGTCGCGCACTGTGAGGCGACGGAATACCGAGGCCTCCTGAGGCAGGTAACCGATACCCTTGCGCGCGCGGCCGTGCATGGACAGGCGGGTGATGTCCTCGTCGTCGATCAGTACCTGGCCGGCGTCCGCCTGCACCAGGCCGGCAATCATGTAGAAGCAGGTGGTTTTGCCGGCGCCGTTGGGGCCGAGCAGGCCGACCACCTGGCCGCTGCTGACACTGACGGAAACGTCCTGGACAACTTTGCGTTTCTTGTACTGCTTGGCGAGATGTAACGCTTTCAGCGTTGGCATATTTTAATTCCGGTTGATCCGGCAGCCCTTGATCCGGCGGGCTGCTTGCTACTGGTTTTCGTCGCCGGTTGCCGGCTGCTGTTCGGTCTTTTTCTTTTCCGGCTTCCAGATCATTTCCACCCGCCCGTCGCCGGACTGGCCCCGGGCCTGCATCTGCTCGCTGGTCAGGTCGTAGTCGATGCGCTCGGCGGTGAGGGTGTTGCCGTCGCGGTCCACGTGGGCATCGCCGGAGAGGTGCAGTTCGTCGGAGCTGACGGTGTACTCGATGCGTGCGGCGCGGGCCTTGACCGGATTCTGGCTCTGCTGGACCTGTTGCTGGAAGTGGGCCGGTTTGCCGGTGGCGATCACGCGGTTGATTTCCCCCTCGGCGTTGCCGTGGACTTCCACCCGGTCGGCGCGAATCTGCAGTGAGCCTTGGGTTATCACGACGTTGCCGCTGTATACAAACAGGTTTTTGCTGCGATCGCCTTCGAAGTGTTTTGCGTCCACTTTGATCGGCTGGTCGCGATCGCCTGGCAGGGCTATGGCCTGCGCGATCAGGATCAGTGCGGAGATGGCTGCGAGCGGCCGCAGGAACTTATTTGGTTTCATAGATGCTTTCTACCTCTGAGAGGATCTCCACCCGGTCTTCATTCAGGTAGGCGCGCAGGCCTTTGCCCTGGGTGCGGTTGGGACCGGAGGTAATGGTAACAACTTTGTCCGTTTCGGCGTATTCCTTGCGGGGCTCAATGGTGATGCTCTGGGTGCGCAATTGGACACCGCCGGGCTTCGGCAATTCATCGATTTTTACATCGCCGCGCAATACCACCCGTTGGCCGTTGTTGTGAGCCACTCCGGTTTTCGATTCGGTATGCCATGTGGGTTGTTTGTCCTGGTAGAAGAGTATACGCGGCTCGGTGAGATCGGCGCGGTCGCGGCGGGCGAACTGGAAGTAGGTGATGCGCTCGGCGTCCACTCGATAGGCGAGGGTGCCCTCCTGATTGAAGTGGCGGGTGCGCGCATCGCGAATCACCAGATCTGCGGCCTGGGTGTGCTGCTGCGGCGTGGGGCGCTTGCCGAGCAGTTCTTCTGGCGGGCTCTCGGCAAACCAGAGCCCCAGGCTGATGAGCGCGACGACGATAACCAGTGGCAGCCAGGTGCGCATCAGTTTTCTCCGTCTCCGAGGTAGGGGGCCAGCGCGGCTTCAAATGTGCCTTGTGCATGCATGATGCGGTCGCAGACTTCGCGCACGGCGCCTTCGCCGCCGCGCTTCCCGGTGATCCACAGGGCGCGCTCCCGCACCGCCGGCGCGGCGTTAGGGACCGAAATGGGACAGCCTACGCGGGTCATCACCTGCAGGTCCGGGTAGTCGTCGCCCATATAGGCCATGTCTTCCAGGCGGTAGCTCTCACCGGCAAAGAGTTCCTGCAGCGCGGTGAACTTGTCTTCGCGCCCCTGGATCAGCTTGCCCACGCCCAGTTCGTGGGCGCGGCGCTCCACCACGGCGCTGCGCCGGCCGGTGATGATGGCCACCTGCACGCCGGTTTTCTGCAGCATCTTGATACCGTGGCCGTCCAGAGTGTGGAAGCTCTTGAGTTCGTTGCCATTGTTGTCGAAGCTGAGCCTGCCGTCGGTGAGCACGCCGTCCACGTCCAATACCAGGTGGCGCACGCGCTTGAGGGCGCTATTGAGTTTTTCTTCAGAAATCACTGGTGGTCCTTAAAAGCTGTTGGATGGCGGTGGCTTTTTTTGCCGTAGGCCGGTTTTCGGGGCTCTTAGCCGGGGACTGTGGCGGTCCTGCTGCCGGTGGCCGTTCGCTCTACAGCCTCATCGGCAAACGTTTCACGAACGGCCCCCGGCAGCAGGGCCTGCGCATGGAGTCTCGGTATTTCTTTTTCGGGTCCCCGAGATCAGATAACTCCGGCGCGCAGTATATCGTGCATATGCAGCAAGCCGGTGGGGCGGTGCGCCTCGTCCTCCACCACCAGTGCGGTGATCTTGTTGTCCTCCATGATGCGCAGGGCCTCGGCGGCCAGGATATTCGCGGAGACGGTCTTTGGGCGGCGGCTCATTACTTCGTCCATGGTGGCGCTGTCCAGTTCCACCTTGTGGTCGATTACCCGGCGCAGGTCGCCGTCGGTGAAGACGCCGAGCAGGGCGCCCTCACTGTCCACCACGGTGGTCATGCCGAAGCCCTTGCTGGTCATTTCCAACAGGGCCTTCGACAGCAGGGTTTCCGGGGTTACCCGGGGCAGTTCGTCGCCGGCGTGCATCACGTCTTCCACTTTCAGCAGCAGGCGCCGGCCGAGGGCACCGCCGGGGTGGGAGAAGGCGAAGTCCTCGGCAGTGAAGCCGCGGGCTTCCAGCAGAGCCACTGCGAGGGCGTCGCCCATCACCAGGGTGACGGTGGTGGAGGAGGTGGGGGCCAGGCCGAGAGGGCAGGCCTCGGTTTCCACGGATATATCCAGGTTCGCGTCCGCCGCTTGTGCCAGCGGTGAGTCCGCCTTGCCGCTCATGCTGATCATGGGGATACCCAGGCGCTTGAGCAGTGGCAGCAGGGTGAGAACCTCCGCAGAGGAGCCCGAGTTTGAGATGGCGATCACCAGGTCGTCGCGGGTGATCATGCCCAGATCGCCGTGGCTGGCTTCACCCGGGTGCACGAAGAAGCTTGGGGTGCCGGTGCTGGCCAGGGTGGCGGCGATCTTGCGGCCGATATGTCCGGACTTGCCCATGCCGGTGACGATGGCGCGCCCGCGGCACTGGAGGATGAGTTCGCAGGCGCGCCTGAAGTCGTCGTTGATGCGCTTTTCCAGCTCCGCCACCGCTTCGGTTTCCATCAGCACCGTGCGGCGCCCGGCTATCAATATGGGGTCTTGTTGGGTCATGGGCTGTCGCTGTTGTGAATTTTGTGAGTGTAGAGGATGCTTGAGGGCTGCCGTTTCAGGGGTGGAACAGCAGCCAATAATAGGCGACGTAGCTGGCCAGCAGCAGGGCGCCCAGGCGCCGGCCGAGGCGCCCCCTGGCGGGATGACGCCACAGGCTGGCGGCAATCGCCGCCACCAGCATCAGGGTGATCGCCAGCATGGCCAGGTAATCGCGGGAGAATACCGCATCTTCCATTTGCGTGGTGGCGATAATCCCGGGTACCGACATCACGGCGAGAATATTGAAGACATTGGAGCCGATGATGTTGCCCAGGGCCGGGTCGAAGTGTCCGCGCAGGACGCTGACGATCGAAGCCGCCAGTTCCGGCAGGCTGGTACCCACAGCCACTACGGTGAGGCCGATCACCAGTTTCGACAGTCCCAGCTGCAGCGCCAGTGCGGCGCTGCCGGCGACAAAGCGGTCGGCGCTCCACAGCAGACCGACGAGCCCTCCCAGGATCGCCAACGCCGCCAGCCAGACTTCCGACATGCTAACCTCATAATGAATGATGTGAAATGCGGTGCCTTGTAGAGACGGCGCGGTAGATCACTGCACCGGTGTGATGCATCGCCACACGGCCGGGCGCCGCCATGGTATAGTTTGCCGCCGCCGCTGTCAGCCTTGCCCAGTGGGCTTTGTCGGGTAGCGGGTGTAGGCGGGAAGCTGACGGCGCGCGAGGGCACTTTTGTGCGCCGTATGTATCCAAGGAACGATTTGCCAATGGGAGAATTTTTGTGACCGTATCGAATATCTACAGCCGAGTGGGTTTCCTGCAGCGGGTGAAAGCGATGGCCTGGGTGTTGCTGCTGGCCTGTTGGGCGCCTTTTGCCAGTGCTGCGCAGAACCCGTATGTCATGATCGAAGGGGTCTCCCAGAATCTGCTGGGAGTGATTCGCGCCAATGCCCAGTACATGAGCTCGGATCCCCAGCGCTATTACGGCGCAGTGGACAATGTATTGGAGCCGGTGGTGGATTTCGACTTCATCGCCCGCGGGGTGATGGGGCGCTACGCCAAGCAGGCCACCGCCGCACAGCGCTCGCGTTTTGCCAGCGCGTTCCGCAAGGACCTGGTGGCCACCTTTGCCCGCGGCGTGGCCAGCTTCGGCGAGATGGAGGTCAAGGTGGTCAATCCCGGTTCCGCCCCCGGCGGCAGACGGGTCAATGTGTTGCAGGAGGTGCGCAGCAGCGAGGGGGTGACCAAGGTCTCCTACACCCTGGTGCAGAATCGCTCCGGGCAGTGGAAGCTGATCAATGTGATCCTCAACGGGGTCAACCTGGGCAAGACTTTCCGCAGTCAGTTCGCCCAGGCGATGCAGACCCATGGTGATATCGACAAGGTGATCGCCAACTGGTCTGCGGCGGACAAGGTTGCCGACCAGGTCGGCTGACCTGCAGCCGGTGCCGGACAGCGCAGTGACGGCTGCGCTGTCCGCTCAATTCCGCTACACTGCACGCCGTTTTCAAACCGACCAATCCCCGCCTATGCAACCTGAAGAAATCAAAGCCCTGATCGAGGGGCATATTCCCGAGAGCCATGCGGATGTCTCCTTCGAGGGCAGCCACCTGATTGTCACCGTTGTGAGCAGCGCCTTCGCCGGTCTCAGCCGGTTGAAGAAACAGCAGCTGGTATACGCCGCCCTGAGCGACAAAATCGCCGACGGCACCCTGCACGCGGTGCAGATGCAGACTCTTACCCCGGAAGAAGCCGGTCAGTAAAGCCGACATCAGAATTGAAAAGGTCAATAATGCGGCACAGGGATGTGCCGCCGCTGGCCACAGGTCGGTCAAGTCAGACCGGCCAAGTTAAAAAGACGCGAGACTGAATGGACAAATTAATTATCGAGGGCGGCAGCCCTATCTCCGGCACCCTGAAAATTTCCGGGGCCAAGAACGCAGCGCTGCCGATACTCGCCGCGGCCCTGTTGGCGGATGGCCCTGTGCACATCCACAACCTGCCGCATCTCAACGATATCACCACCATGATCACCCTGTTGCGGTGTATGGGCTGCGATATCACGATCGATGAAAAGCTGGGGGTGGAGATCGACCCCCGCTCGGTCAACGACCTCACCGCGCCCTACGAGCTGGTGAAGACCATGCGCGCCTCCATCCTGGTATTGGGGCCGCTGCTGGCCCGCCACGGGGTGGCCAATGTGTCCTTCCCCGGGGGCTGCGCCATCGGCAGCCGCCCGGTGGACATCCACCTCAAGGGCCTGGAGGCCATGGGGGCGGAGATCACCATCGACGAAGGCTTTATCCGTGCACGCACCAACGGCCGTCTGAAAGGTGCCAATATCGTGATGGAAAAGGTCACCGTGGGCGGCACCGAAAACCTGCTGATGGCCGCGGTACTGGCCGAGGGCACCACGGTGCTGCACAACGCCGCGCGGGAGCCGGAGATCGTCGACCTGGCGGAATTCCTGATCGCCATGGGCGCGCAGATCGAAGGTGTGGGTACCGACACCCTGCGGGTGCACGGCGTGTCCCGCCTCAACCCCTGCACTTTTACCGTGATGCCGGACCGGATCGAGACCGGCACCTTCCTCGCCGCCGCCGCCGCCGCCCGCGGCAAGGTGCGCCTGACCCACACCCGAGCCGGAATTCTCGACGCGGTGCTGGCCAAGTTCGAGGAGGCGGGTGCGTATATTTCCTGCGGTGACGACTGGATCGAGCTGGACATGAAGGGCAATCGCCCCAAGGCGGTGAGCTTCCGCACCGCCCCCTATCCGGCCTTTCCCACCGATATGCAGTCCCAGTTTACCGCCATGAACGCGGTGGCCGAGGGTAAGGGCGCGGTGGTGGAGACCATATTCGAGAACCGCCTGATCCAGGTCCATGAACTCAACCGCATGGGCGCCAATATCCTGCTGGAGGGCAATACCGCGATAGTCACCGGCGTGGAAAAACTGAAGGGCGCCCCGGTGATGGCTTCGGACCTGCGCGCCTCCGCCAGCCTGGTGATCGCCGGAATGATCGCCGAGGGCACCACTATCGTGGATCGCATTTACCATATCGACCGCGGCTACGAGTGTATCGAGGAGAAGCTCCGGCAGTTGGGGGCGAATATTCGGCGGGTGCCGGGATAGCCTGGGCGCGCGGAGTTCCAGCTCCGCTTGCGGGCCGCAGGCCCGCCCCGATCTAGAACAGTGCGCCCCGGTCGTTAACGCTAAAAAACGATAACCACTATGCAAATTACCATCGCCCTCACCAAGGGTAGAATCCTGCAGGAAACCCTGCCGCTGCTCGCGGCAGCGGGGCTGGAACCGCTGGAGAATATCTCCAAGAGCCGCAAGCTGATTTTTCCGACCAACCAGCAAGGCGTGCGCCTGCTGATTCTACGTGGCGTGGACGTGCCCACTTATGTGCAGCACGGTGCCGCGGATATGGGTGTAGCCGGCAAGGACACACTGCTGGAACACATGGGGGACGGTGTCTACGAGCCGCTGGACCTGGGCATTGCCCGCTGCCGGCTGATGACTGCCGGGATCAAGGGAGTGGAACTGCCCCGCGGGCGCATCAAGGTGGCCACCAAATTTGTGCAGAGCGCCAAGCGCTATTACGCCGCCCAGGGGCGTCAGGCGGATATCATCAAACTCTACGGCGCCATGGAACTGGCGCCGTTGATGGAGCTGGCGGATGAGATCGTGGATATCGTGGATACCGGCAACACCCTCAAGGCCAACGGCCTGGAGGCCCGGGAGACCATCGCCCAGATCAGCAGCCGGCTGATTGTGAACAAGGCGTCGATGAAAATGAAATACCAGCCGATCAACGCGCTGATTGAAAAGCTCAGCGCCGCCGTCAATAAACAATGACCAGTAATCGATGATCAATATTCGCCAGTTACACAGCCGGGATAAAGACTTCGACGCGCAGTTGGAGCAGCTGCTGGCCTGGGAGTCCGTCGCCGATGCCGGAGTAGAGGCGACCGTTGCGGAAATCCTGCGGCAGGTGCGCGAGCGCGGCGATGCCGCGGTGATCGAATACACCAACCGTTTCGACCGCCGCGAATTGCAAAGCGCGCAGGATTTTTGCCTGCCGTCGGAAGTGCTGACTGCCGCATTGGAGCGAATTTCCTCCACGGAGCGCGAGGCCCTGGAAGCGGCCGCCGTGCGGGTGCGCGAATACCACCAGCGCCAGTTGCAGCAGTCCTGGCAGTACACCGAGGCCGATGGCACCGTGCTCGGCCAGCAGATTACCCCCATGGAAAGGGTGGGCATCTATGTGCCCGGCGGAAAAGCCAGTTATCCCTCGTCTGTTTTGATGAATGCGATTCCGGCCGTGGTTGCCGGTGTCGACTGTGTGACCATGGTGGTACCGGCGCCGGACAACCAGTTGAACGACCTGGTACTGGCCGCCGCCGCCATCGCCGGAGTGGACCGGCTCTACACCATTGGCGGCGCCCAGGCGGTGGCGGCGCTCGCCTATGGCACCGAGTCCGTTGCGCGGGTGGATAAAATCGTCGGCCCCGGCAATATCTTTGTCGCCGCCGCCAAGCGTGCGGTGTTCGGCCAGGTGGCGATCGATATGATTGCCGGCCCCTCGGAAATTCTGGTGATTTGCGACGGCAAAACCGATCCGGACTGGGTCGCCATGGACCTGCTGTCCCAGGCAGAACACGACCAGCAGGCCCAGTCGATTCTGGTCAGCCCGGATAAGGACTTTCTGAAGGCGGTGGCGGATTCGTTGCAGAGGCAATTGGCGGAACTGCCGCGCCGGGATATCGCCGCTGAGTCCCTGGCCGGGCGCGGCGCATTGATCGCGGTGGAGAATCTCGATGAGGCGATCGCACTGGCCAACCGCATAGCGCCGGAGCACTTGGAGGTTTCGGTGGAAAACCCCGAGCGCTACCTGCCGCAGATCCGTCACGCCGGCGCCATCTTCCTGGGGCGTCACACCGCCGAGGCCCTGGGTGACTACTGTGCCGGCCCCAACCACGTGCTGCCTACCAGCGGTACCGCGCGCTTCTCTTCGCCGCTGGGGGTGTACGATTTCCAGAAACGCAGCTCAGTGATCTACTGCTCACCGCAGGGAGCCGACCAGCTTGGTCGTGTGGCCGCCACTCTCGCCCGGGGCGAGGGGCTGGAGGCGCATGCGCGCTCGGCGGAGTACCGGGTCAAGGAATAAAAGCCGGCTGCGGAGTTATTCGCCGTCGGGAATTTTGGTTGCCTGCCAGGCCAGGGCCCGCCATTCGCCGTTGCGTTTCACAAAGGTGCCGGTGTTGTTTTGCTCAGCTGCGCCGCTGGGCCTTGGGTTTTTCCGACACCGTGGCGTTCACGGTGTTTTCCTCGCCGTTGCGGATAAAGGTGATCGACACGGTATCGCCGGGACGCAGGGTGGCCATGGTAGCCATGGGGGCCACTGCGCGTCGGCCGTCGTTGATGGGGATACCGTCGATATGGGTGATCACGTCGCCGGGCTTGAGCCCCGCTTTGTGCGCCGGTCCCTGGTTGTAGATGGCGGTGATGATCACGCCGTTGCTGGAGCTGAGGCCGAAGGAGCGCGCCAGTTGAGGGTTCATGGCCTGGGCCTCGATGCCCAGCCAGCCGGGAACCACCTGGCCGAACTCGATAATGTCCTGCATGACTTTGAGGGCGATGTTGGACGGTATCGCGAAGCTGATGCCGCCGGAGTAGCCGGACTGGTTGAGGATGGAAGTATTGATACCCAGCAGGCGGCCGTGGGCGTCCACCAGCGCGCCGCCGGAGTTGCCCGGATTGACAGCGGCGTCGGTCTGCAGGAAGTTCTGCAGGTAGCTGCCGGTGCCGCTGTTTTCCAGGTAGCGGCCGGTGGCACTGATGATGCCCTGGGTCACCGTCTGGCCCACGCCGAAGGGGTTGCCGATGGCCAGCACCACGTCGCCCACCTGGGCTTTCTCCGGCTCGCCCACTTCGATGACAGTGAGGCTGGGCAGGGTGATCTTCAGCACTGCGAGGTCGAAATTCGAATCGCTGCCCACCACTTGGGCCTGGGCCTCGCGTCCGTCTGCCAGCAGAACCACGATGGCGTCGGCGCCGTCGACTACGTGGTGATTGGTTAGGATATAGCCGTCATCGCTGACGATGACCCCGGAGCCCAGGTTGGACTGCATGCGCTCCTGCTGGGGCAGGTTCATGCTGTTGAACAGGCGCCGGAACAGGGGGTCGTCGAACAGCGGGTGACGCCGCTGCGGTACCGCTTTGCGGGTGTAGATGTTGACCACTGCCGGCGCGGCGCGATTGACCGCATCGGCATAGGACACCGGTCCTTCGGTGGCGCTGCCGGTGAGGCCTTCCGGCGCGCCGCGAAACTGCGGGAACAGCAGCAACAGCGCCGCGGCGATTACCAGGCCAATACCGACGGGCGCGATCCAGTCTTGCAGAAAACGTTGTAGGGACACTCTCGACTCCTCGATTTGACGCCATTATACATGGTGGGGATTGGGCGCTCCCCTCTCCCGCTTGCGGAAGAGGGGCTGGTGGGGGGGAGTGGGCCACCAACCATTGGTCATTCGCGCCCGATCCGTATAATGAGCGCCTCGAAATTCCAACACGCCCTGAATCTATTCTCGGAGAACTCTATGTCCCTGGTCCGTCCCCACGGCAGTGTCGAGCTGCAGCCCCGGTTTGTGTACGACAGTGAAAGGCATCACCAACTGATGCACGAGGCGGAGTCACTGCCGTCGATTGTGGTCAGCTCCGCGGCGGCCGCCAATGCGGTGATGCTGGGGGCGGGTTACTTCAATCCTCTGCACGGCTACATGAACCTGGCCGATGCCCTGAGTGTGGCCGAGTCCCTGCGCACCGTCGACGGTCTCTTCTGGCCCGTGCCGGTGGTGAATATGGTGGAAGATACCAGCGCGATCGAAGGCTGCTCCCGTATCGCACTGCGCGACCCCAATGTGGAGGGCAACCCGGTGCTGGCGATTATGGATGTACAGGCCATCGAGACCGTGTCCGATGAGCAGGTGGATACCATAGCGGAGCATGTTTTCGGCACCCTGGACGACAGGCACCCCGGCGTGAACACTTTCAAATCCGCTGGCCGCCAGCTGATTTCCGGCCCCATCGAGGTGCTGAACTTCAGTTATTTCCAGAGCGATTTCCCCGATACCTTCCGCACTGCAGTGGAAATCCGCAACGAATTCACCGAGCACGGCTGGAGCCGGGTGGTGGCCTTCCAGACCCGCAACCCCATGCACCGCGCCCACGAGGAGCTGTGCAAAATGGCCCTGGAGGCGGTGGACGCCGACGGCGTGCTGATCCATATGCTGCTGGGCAAGCTGAAGCCGGGGGATATTCCCGCGCCGGTACGCGACGCCTCGATTCGCAAGATGGTTGAGCTGTATTTCCCGGCCAACACAGTGATGGTGACCGGCTATGGTTTCGACATGCTCTACGCGGGCCCGCGGGAAGCGGTGCTGCACGCGGTGTTCCGCCAGAACTGCGGCTGCAGCCACCTGATCGTCGGCCGCGACCACGCGGGAGTGGGGGATTACTACGGCGCCTTCGATGCGCAGACCATCTTTGACGAGAAGGTCCCGGAGGGAGCGCTGGAAATCGAGATCTTCCGCGCCGATCACACGGCCTACTCAAAAAAGTTGAATAGGGTGGTGATGATGCGCGACGTGCCAGACCACACCAAGGAGGACTTTATCCTGCTGTCCGGCACCAAAGTGCGTGAAATGCTGGGTGACGGTATTGCGCCGCCCCCGGAGTTCTCCCGCCCGGAGGTGGCTCAGATTCTGATGAATTACTACCAGAAGCAGTGATGGATGAACAATGACCAGTGGCGCCATGGGGGCCACTGGTCATTGTGATGTGGCATCAGCGGCTCGCGGTGCCCTCGGCTTCTTCTTCCGTCCGGTCTTTTTCCAGGCCGAAGTCCTCCGCCAGGGTGCCTTTGGCACCCGGCTCCTTGGGCGCCCAGTCCCGCGGTGGAGCTACCATCAAATTCTCGTCATTGTCACTCAGCTTGCCGCTGCCGGCCTCAAGCATCTGCCGGCCGATATCCTGGCTGGACAGGCGCACCGCGCTGTTGGCCAGATATTCGTGCACTTCCCGATAGCTCTCGGTCAGGTTGTGGACCAGTTGGGAAGTCTGGTCAAAATGTTCGTTGACCTGTAGCTGGAAGTCCTCCAGTTTGCTGTTGGCTTCGCGCAGGCGGAGCTCCAGTTCCTGGGTTCGATCAACGCCGTTGCGGCTGCGGACGGCGAGAAAGGCCAATAGCGCGCCCAGCGCCAGGCCGAGAACAGCGACCAGAATCAATACCGATGTAGAGTGCACGAAAACTTTCTCCTCAACTTTGACAATGACACCGACAGTCCGTGACGGTGCCGTCATTATACGCAATTCAGAGCCCGGCGTCGGGTTTGAGTGGCTAGCCGCTGATATCCGCATTTAGTGCCTTACACCCCACTGGGCGCGCACTGGGAGAATTTGGTAGAGTGGCGCCCTTCGCAACCAGCCAATCGGTTATTTCCGTAGATGTCCCCATCCAACAGCCCGTTGCTTTCGCCCCTGGAGCGTTATCGGCGCGATTTACAGCGCCCGGACTTCATTGCCGATCCGGCCCAGGAAGCTGCAGTCGAGCAACTGCAGGATTTGTACCGGCGCCTGCTGGCGCAGGGGGAGGCGGGCGGCTTGCGGGAGCGCCTGCGCGCTATGTGGCGGGGGCAGGGGGGGCCGGAGCGGGGGCTCTATCTCTGGGGTGGCGTGGGTCGCGGCAAGACCTACCTGATGGACGCTTTTTACGAGTCGCTGCCGTTTGAGCAGAAGCAGCGCACCCACTTCCACCGCTTTATGCGCGAGGTGCATCGGGAACTGAAGGTCCTGGCGGGGGAGAGGAATCCGCTGGAAAAGGTGGCGGAGCGAATTGCCGGGCGAGTCCGGGTGCTCTGCTTCGACGAATTCTTCGTCTCCGATATCACCGATGCGATGATCCTTGCCAATCTGCTCGACGCGCTGTTCCGGCGCGGCGTCACTCTGGTGGCCACCTCCAATATCGAGCCGGCGGGGCTGTACAGGGACGGTTTGCAGCGGGCCCGCTTCCTTCCCGCCATCGCTTTGCTGGAGCGGCATACCAAGGTGGTCAATGTAGACGGCGGTACAGACTATCGCCTGCGCGCCCTGGAGATGGCCGAACTCTATCACTGGCCGCTGGACGATTCGGCGGACGTCAGCCTGGCCCGGAGTTTCGCCGGCCTGATGGTGGAGGGCTGCGAGGTACAGGGGCAGGTGGAGCTGGATATAGAGGGCCGGCACATCCGTGCGCTGAAAGTGGCGGATGACGTGGCCTGGTTCGACTTCAGTGACCTGTGTGACGGACCGCGTTCCCAGAATGACTATATCGAGCTGGCCCGGGAGTATCACACCGTGCTGCTGGCCAATGTGCCGCGCTTCGACGAGCGTATGGAGGCGCAGGCGCGGCGCTTTATCAACCTGGTGGACGAGTTCTACGACCGCTGCGTCAAGCTGGTAATCTCCGCCGAGGTACCGGCGGAGCAGCTGTACGGGGGGCGCCACCTGAAATTCGAGTTCGAGCGGACGGTCAGCCGGCTGCTGGAGATGCAGTCCCGGGAGTACCTGGCGCGGCCCCATAGGCCGGATTGAGTTGGGATTGGCGCGGGAGGCCGAAACTCTGTGGCGGCCCTGCTTCTGCCCCAGCCCCAAAACCCGCTTGAAAAGCGTACACCTCTTGTGTACTATCCGCGCTCTTTTGTGGGACGGCCCTTTTGTTTCGGGCCATATTGCAGGTTTTATAACATGAAGACATACAGTGCCAAGCCGGAAGCGGTAACACGCGACTGGTATATTGTTGACGCTGCGGACAAGACTCTCGGCCGTATTTCCGCCGAGATCGCTACCCGTCTGCGCGGCAAGCACAAGCCTGAGTATACGCCCCACGTTGACACTGGTGATTACATCGTTGTGATCAACGCGGAAAAAGTGCGTGTAACCGGCAACAAAGCCAAGGACAAGATCTACCACAGCCACTCCGGCTACCCCGGTGGTCTCAAGTCCATCAGCTTTGAAAAGCTAGTTGAGAAAGCGCCCGAGCGCACCATTCAAAGCGCCGTAAAAGGTATGCTGCCGAAGGGTCCGTTGGGTCGCGCCATGTTCAAGAAGCTGAAGGTGTACAAAGGCAGCGAACATCCTCACGCGGCGCAACAGCCGATTGAACTGGCGATCTAAACGGAAAATACTTTTATGGCAACTACTCAATACTACGGTACCGGCCGCCGCAAGACCTCCACCGCCCGTGTTTTCATCGAGCAGGGCGAGGGCAAGATCACTGTGAACGGCCGTGCCCTGGACGAATACTTCGGCCGCGAAGTGGCGCGCATGATCGTGCGGCAGCCGCTGGAAATGGTCGAAATGACTGAAAAATTCGACATTAACGTCACTGTAAAGGGCGGTGGTTCCTTCGGTCAGGCGGGCGCTATCCGTCACGGCCTGACCCGCGCTCTGATGCAGTATGACGAAGCGCTGCGCCAGCCGCTGCGCGCCGCGGGCTATGTAACCCGCGACGCCCGCGCCGTGGAGCGGAAGAAAGTGGGCCTGCGCAAGGCGCGCAAGAAACCACAGTTCTCCAAGCGTTAAGCTACTCCTACGGAAAACCCGGCTACAGCCGGGTTTTTTTGTTCCGGGCCAGTGCCGGGAGCATTTTCTGGTGCTGAGCACTTCTTGTCATTTTTGCTTATTTCCTCGCCAGTTCGCTGCGGGTTTCCCGACGTTCCCGCCGGCTTGCCTTGTATCAGTTTGGCATTTTCTTTAACATTGCGCGGATTTGTATCCGCTTGATTTATGGGGTTTATTCGCGCGAAAAAGCGGTGCGGAAGGTTTTTTGGGTTTGGGTCAGACCTCTTCATCAGAAGTAAGGGGCGCTGTGATGGGAGAAATACGTCATGAGTGATGACGGTGTAAACGCGGGGCGGCGTCGTTTCCTGACCGCCGCCACCTCGGTAGTCGGTGGTGCCGGAGCAGTCGGTATCGCCGTGCCTTTTGTGAAGTCCTGGAATCCGAGCGCCAAGGCCAAGGCCGCCGGCGCGCCGGTCAAATACAACGTCAGCAAGCTGGAGCCGGGCCAGATGGTCACCGTCGAGTGGCGCGGCAAGCCGGTATATGTCGTGCGCCGCACCGAACAGGTGCTGGAAAACCTGGTCAAGGTGGAGCCCCTGCTGCGGGACCCGGATTCCGAGGAGTCCATCCAGCCTCCCTATGTGGACCCCGAAAACCGCTCCATCAAGCCGCACTTGCTGGTATTGGTGGGCCTCTGCACCCATCTGGGTTGCGCCCCTATGTACCGCCCGGAAGTGGGCGCTGCGGACCTGGGTGGCGGCGAATGGATGGGCGGCTTCTTCTGTCCCTGTCACGGCTCCAAGTACGACCTGGCCGGCCGTGTATACAAAGGCGTGCCCGCGCCCACCAACCTGGATGTGCCGCCTTATTTCTATGAGAGCGACGACGTAATCGTGATTGGCGTAGATCAGGAGGGCAGCGCATGAACTGGCTAACTGCACTGGGGGATTGGGTCGATCAGCGCCTGCCGATTTACCAGGCCTGGGACAAACACATGGGCAAGTATTACGCGCCCAAGAACTTCAACGTCTGGTACTTTTTCGGCGTGCTGTCGATGCTGGTACTGGCCAACCAACTCCTCACCGGCATCTGGCTGGTGATGAGCTACAACCCCTCCGCCGAGGGCGCCTTTGCCTCCGTCGAATACATCATGCGCGACGTGGAGTGGGGCTGGCTGATCCGCTATCTGCACTCCACCGGCGCCTCCGCCTTCTTTGTAGTGGTTTACCTGCATATGTTCCGCGGCCTGATGTACGGCTCCTACAAGCCGCCGCGGGAGCTGGTGTGGATCTTCGGTATGTGCATCTACCTGGTGCTGATGGCCGAGGCCTTTATGGGCTATGTGCTGCCCTGGGGCCAGATGTCCTATTGGGGCGCGCAGGTGATTGTGTCCCTGTTCGGTGCCATCCCCGGCATCGGCGAGGATCTGGTGCAGTGGATCCGCGGCGACTACCTGATCTCCGGTATTACTCTCACGCGCTTCTTCTCCCTGCACGTGATCGCGCTGCCGCTGGTGCTGGTGCTGCTGGTGGTGCTGCATATCCTGGCGCTGCACGAAGTGGGCTCGAACAACCCGGACGGCGTGGAGATCAAGAAGAACAAGGATGAGAACGGCGTGCCCAGAGACGGTGTGCCCTTTCATCCCTACTACACGGTGCACGACCTGGTGGGCGTGGCGGTATTTCTGTTCATCTTCTGCGTGGTGGTGTTCTTCTTCCCGGAAATGGGCGGTTTCTTCCTTGAACACGCCAACTTCGAGGAGGCCAACCCGCTGAAGACCCCGCCGCATATCGCGCCGGTATGGTACTTCACGCCTTTCTACGCCATTCTGCGTGCGGTCACCATCGACATCGGTCCGCTGACCGCCAAATTCCTCGGCCTGGTGGCCATGGGCGCGGCGATTGCGATCCTGTTTGTGCTGCCCTGGCTGGACAAGAGCCCGGTGCGCTCGATCCGCTATAAGGGCGTGCTGCCCAAGGCGCTGCTGCTGGTGTTCGCTGCAGTGTTTATCGTACTCGGCTACCTGGGGGTTCAGTCCCCAACCCCGGGACGCAACTTCCTGGCCCAGGTGGCCACCCTGTTTTACTTCGCCTATTTCATCACCATGCCCATCTGGAGCAACCCGGTGGAGCGCAAGGGCATCCCGTCCTGGGTGGTGAGCGGTGTCTTGGGCGTGTTCTTCCTGTGGATGGCGGTCAGCAACTGGAAGGCCAGTCTGTTTGTCGGTATCGCCAGCCTGCTGTTCGCCGCGCTCTTCGCGGCACTGCCGTGGCTTACTGGCCGCGACGCGGTGCACCCGGAGCCTGAACGGGTCACCAGCCCCTCCGGCGGCAAAACTTTCGGTGTGCTATTTGGCGGCCTGATCATAGTGGCGCTGCTGGCCTTCCTACCCATCAAGGCGGTGGGTGCCGAGAGCGGGGTCGAACTGGACTACATCCATATCGACCTGCAGGACAAACCCTCGCTGCAGCGGGGCGCCAAGTATTTCGTCAACTACTGCATGGGTTGCCACAGCGCTAATTTCTCCCGCTGGGAGCGGGTGGCCACGGATCTGGGTATCCCCAACGAGCTGATGATGCAGAACCTGGTGCTGGGCAACGACAAGATCGGCGGCCTGATGAAGATCTCCATGCGTCCGGAGGACTCCAAGGTGTGGTTTGGTGCTGCGCCACCGGACCTCACCCTGGTGGCCCGCGCCCGCTCGCCGGAATGGCTCTACACTTACCTGCGCAGTTTCTATAAGGACGACAGCCGCCCCACAGGCGTGAACAACAAGGTGTTCCCGAGTGTGGCCATGCCGCACGTGCTGATGGAGCTACAGGGCTTGCCGGAGTGCGCCCCCGGGCCCAAGCGCGAACATGGCCATGCCGTGCGCGATGAGCTGGGCAACCCGATTATGGACGCCGAGTGCGGCAGCCTGCAGGTGAAAGATATCAAGGGCTCCATGGACCAGGCTCAGTTCGACCAGGCGGTCTACGACCTGGTTAATTTTATGGAGTATGTCGCCGAGCCGATGGCGGAGGGCCGCAAGCGCACTGGCTTCTTCGTGCTGGCATTTATCCTGGTATTCTTTGTCTTCGCCTGGCTGTTGAACCGTGAATACTGGAAGGACGTTCACCACTGAGGCAGCTGTAGACTTTATATTTTCACAGGGTGGTGGGCCTGCCTGCCGCCCTTGTTTGCTTTTTGACAGAAGGCCGGCCGCCGTGCCCGCCAATCAATTTGAGGTAGTTAGAACATGGGTGTGCCGACCAACAAGCGCTCCTCCATGACCTTCTTTTCCGATGGTCGCAGCCACTACAGCCATCGCGTGCGCATTGTGCTCGCGGAAAAGGGAGTATCCGTCGATATTATAGATGTGGACCCCGACGACAAACCTGCGGAACTGGCTGACCTCAACCCCTACAATTCTCTGCCCACCCTGGTGGATCGCGACCTGGTGCTGTTCGAAACCAAGGTGATGATGGAGTACCTGGACGAGCGTTTCCCGCACCCGCCACTGCTGCCGGTCTATCCGGTGGCCCGCGCGCAGAGTCGTCAGATCATGTACCGCATTGAGCGCGACTGGTGCCCGCTGGTGGAGAAGATTCTTGCCGGTGGCAAAGACGTCGCCGCCGCCCGCAAAGACCTGCGTGACAGTTTCTCGGGGATAGCGCCACTATTCACTGATCTGCCTTATTTCTTTAACGAGGAATTCTCCCTGGTGGATTGTTGTATGGCACCATTGCTGTGGCGTCTGGAGCAGTTTGAGGTCAGCTTGCCGAAGACCAAACAGGCGAAACCACTACTGGACTATATGGATCGCCTGTTCTCCCGTGAGGCTTTCCAGCAGAGCCTGACCGAGTACGAACGGGAAATGCGCTGAGGGGCCAGGCCGCGCGTAGACAAAGCACCGCTTTGTGCGCGGATTGGCGCCGCGCCATGGATGGCAAGCACTGACCCCTCGTTGGCAATAATAGCGGAGAGCGACTTGAGTAAGCCGGATATGACGTCCAACCGCCCGTACATCCTGCGAGCATTCTACGAGTGGATAACCGACAACCGGTGCACTCCCTACATCCTGGTGGACACCCATCTGCCCGGCGTACTGGTGCCCCAGCAGCACGTCAATGAAGACGGCCAGATAGTGCTCAACATTTCCGAGAGCGCGGTGGCAGGCCTGGCCATGGACAACTACGCCATCCGCTTCAATGCCCGCTTCGGCGGTGTGCCCACGGATATCCAGGTACCGGTGGGTGCCGTAGTGGGTATCTACGCGCGCGAGAACGGCCAGGGCATGGTGTTCGAGGCGGAGGAGACCCCGGAGCCACCCGAGCCCACCCCACCCACCAGCCTTGGGCGCAAGTCCGCGAAGAAACCCTCGTTGCGGGTGGTGAAGTAGTAGCCGATGGTGAGCGGATGAAAGATTCGCTCACCACTCTCACTTCAAAGGCCTGAGACCTATTCCCACAGGCACGCCTTTCAACCGGTATAATGGCCGGCAAATTTCACAAAATTTTTGCCCGTCATGCCTTTATTTCTGCACCGGCTCCGCTATTGCTGGCTGCCCGGCCTGTTGTTGGCCGCGGTTGCGGCGCAATATTTCAATCTGCTCAGTTTCCGGGGGCTGCTGCTGCCAAAACTGCCCTACCTGCTGTTGGGAATTGCCCTGTCCCTTGGGATTTTCTTCAAGTTGAGCCGGGTGGCTTTTGTCGCGGCACTGCTGCTGGCGGGTTACACGGCGGTGAATTTCTTTCAGGTGATCCCCGCCGGTGAGACGGTTGTGGGTCTCGCCCTGGCATTGGCGGCGGTCAATATTTCCCTGGTTTCCATCAGCGAGGACCGCAGCCCGCTAAACGGCTTCGGTGTTCTGCTGATGGCGGTTATAACCGCCCAGGGGATGGCGCTGGCCGAACTGCAGCGGTGCTGCTCCGCACAGCTGGCCGGCTGGCTGCACTTCCCCGTGGGATCAATACTGCCCCCTTGGCTGCCGGATATCCTGAGACGGGTGCAATCGGAGGATCTGCTATTGATATCGGCAGCCGCGTTCGCCGGTCTGAGAGCCTTCTGGCGACCGGAGCATATCGGGGTGGGCCTGTTCGCCTGCGTGCTCTTGCTGCTTGGGGCCTATTACACCGGTGCGGAGGAGGGCACCCTGGTGCTGGTGGCGGTCTCCGCCGGTCTGTTGCTGACGCTGCTGGCACTGCGCTCGGCCTACGAACTGGCTTTCCGCGATGAACTTACCGGCATTCCCTCGCGCCGCGCCTACAGCCGCTATCTGCTTACGTTGGGGCGGCGCTACAGCATCGCCGTGGTGGATATCGATCATTTCAAGAAGCTCAACGACCGCTATGGCCACCAGGTCGGAGACCAGGCGCTGCGCATGGTGGCCGGGCAGATCGACCGTTACGGCGGCGGCCGAGCCTTTCGCTACGGTGGTGAGGAGTTTGTGGTGGTTCTGCGCGGAGGAGATAACGAGCGCGCCAGTCGTTCCCTGGAGCGTATGCGGGAGAAAATCGCCGATTACCCCCTGCGTCTGCGCGGTGCCTCCCGTCCCCGCAAGGGTGATAGCCGTGCGCTCAGCAAGCGCGGGCAGGGTGGTGGCAAGGTGATCAAGACCACAGTCAGTGTGGGACTGGCCAGCAGCAGCCGGGAGATGAGGTCCCCCGAGGATGTCCTCGGCGCCGCAGACCGCGCCCTGTACCGGGCCAAGCGCGGTGGACGCAACAGGGTCTGTGTGCATAAGTGATTTTGAGACTCGGGACTCGGGACGGTCCCCCTTCCTGTAGGAGCGGCCCATGGCCGCGATTGATCTCGCTTCGTAGCGCAGGCCAATCAGCGGCCACGGGCTCCCCTATAGAAGAGCAGGAGGTGCAAACGCCGCTGGGGAGAGAGGGGATGAACCGCAACAAACTGGCGCCCTATTCCCGCTCGTTATTGGTTAATCCGCCACCGCCCACCATACTGCAAGGCAAGGCAGCAAAGGGAGATAGGGCGTGCGATTCCTCAGCCATACCCTCGGCATCTTTATCCATCCCGGCAAAGAGTGGGAGGCCATTCGCAGTGAGCGCCACTCCTTCGCCCAGGTATTCTTCAGTCATGTGCCGATACTGGCGCTGATTCCCTGCGTCGCAGGCTATTTCGGCGTAACCCTGGTGGGTTTCCGGGTGGGCGATCACGTGGCGAGGCTGACTCCCGGCAGTGCCGCTGCCCTGGCGGTAGTGACTTATTTCTCCCTGTTGATTGGGGTCTACCTGTTCGGTGAATTCATCAACTGGATGTCCAGATCCTATGGCGTCAAGGGCGACGAACCCACGCGCCACTACGAGGGCACCGCACTGGCGGTGTTCGTGACCACACCGATCTTTCTCTCCGGTATTGTCGGTCTCTACCCGCACCTGTGGCTGAATGCCGCAGTCACCGGCCTGGCCGGAGTCTACTCCATCTACCTGATCTTCGAAGGCATCCCTATCCTGATGAACATGAGCAAGGAGCGGGCTTTTTTGTACGCCTACTCAGTAATCACCGTCGGCCTGGTGCTGTTGGTAATAGTGCGCGTGGGGGCAGTGATTCTGTGGAGCCTGGGCATGGGGCCGGTTTATCAGAGTTGATCAGGGGTCAATAAGCAACATGTCACTTCTTTGGCCGTCGATCACCGACGGTTGTCCCCGATCACCGGTGGCATAGGGCAATCCAGGCTGTCCGCCACCGCGCGCAACAATTCGATTTCCTCCGCCGCTATCACACCGTCGTGGGTCATGGTTGCCGCCATGGCTTTCAGCAGTGCGGGTTTCTGTAGTGGTTTGATGGAGCCGGCGATGGCGATGGCCTTGTCCAGCCGCGGCAGGGTGATGTCACCCGCAGCGGGCAGCGGTGTAATGTCCAGTTGCAACGCCCTGAGTCCGGCCTCATAGGCGCGTTTGGCCGGCAGGTAGGCATCGTTTCCGGCGTGGGCCACAGCGGCGAGGATAAATCGCATGGCGTCGCCGGTGGCGGCGGACTTCGTCGAGTGCCTATGGCGGTCCGGCGCGCCTTCGAGTGCGTGCATCAATACCCGATAGAGCGACCACTCCCACAATTCCACCCGGTTGTCGCTGCGCAGCAGCTTGATCAGGTTGCGCTTGAACACCTGGTACTGCTGCGGCGCCAGCGCCTTGAGCGCCGGCACGCAGAGATCCAGCAGCGGCAGGCGCGCGGTGGCGGGCAGCGATTGGAGTTGCGGTTGCAGTTTGTGCATCTCCCGCACCACCGCAGGGTGGGCAATTTTTTGCAGCAGTTGCTGTTGCGCCTGCCGCTGTGCCTCGTCCCTGTGTAGCAGCAGGTGGTAGACCAGTGCTCGGGCCGCGAAGGGATCGCGGGCGGCCTGCTGCAGCGCCCCGGGCACCGATTGCAACAGTTGCCGGCTGTATTGCATCTGCCGCTCGTCGGGGTTGCCGATACTGTTGTCCACGGCATCGGCCACTGTATCGAAGGGCGTGGCCGCGGTGATACCCATTACCTGGGCATCCCGCTCCGCGGACACGGCGAGCCCCGCGGCCGCTTCTTCCACCCGGGGAAAACGCCCGTTCCACTGCGGGTCCAGCCGGACGATACGCTCATCCAGTGGCGGGTGGGTGGCAAACAGATTGGCGAAGGATCGTTTCAATCCGCTGGCAAAATACATATGGCTGAATTCGGCAGCGTTGCTCGCGGAGAGCTGCGAGCCGCCGCTGTAACCGCCGATCTTTTTCAGCGCGCCGGCGATGCCGCTGTTGTCGCGGGTAAATTGCACTGCCGAGGCGTCGGCGAGAAATTCCCGCTGACGACTCACCGCCGACTTGATCAAATTGCCGAAAAAAGTTCCCGTATAGCCGATCACCGCCAGCCCGGCACCGAGCCCCAGCAATGCGGCGCGACTGCGGCTGCGGCCCGAGCCGAAGTAGCTGCCGCGCAACAGCCAATAGCCCAGCAGGCCGATAATCAGTATGCCGTTGAGCAGACCGACGATGCGGATATTCAGGCGCATATCGCCGTTGAAAATATGGCTGAACTCGTGCGCCACCACGCCCTGCAGTTCGTCGCGGCTGAGTTTTTCGATACTGCCGCGGGTCAGGCCGATCACCGCATCCGCGGGCTTGTAACCGGCGGCAAAGGCATTGATGGCGTCGTCGTCGAGAATATAGACATCCGGCACTGGAGTACCCGAGGCGATGGCCATCTCCTCCACCACATTGAGCGCGCGCTTCTCCGCAGCGCCGTGCGGGGCGATATTGATCTTGCGCCCACCGAGGGACTCGGCCACCGCCCGTCCGCCTGCGGCCAGTTGGCGCAGCTTGTAGAGGCTGCCCAGGGCAATCACTGCGGCGATTGCCAGGGCGATGGCGGCGACCGTATCCCAGCCCAGCACCTGGCCGTCTACCGGGGAAAAGGTCTGGCCGCGGGACCAGGCCACCAGCGCCGCCGCCAGCAGGGTGGTGATGGTGATCAGCGATACCACCGCCAGGGAGAAAAGCGCGACGAGCAGGGCGCTATTGCGCCGCGCGCGATCCTGGTATTCGAAGAAATTCATTCAGGCTGAACCGATCAGGTTTGTTGGTTGTGGACTCCCTGTAGGAGCGGCCCATGGCCGCGATCGGCGGTGCTTCGCAGCATAGGTCGATCGCGGCCATGGGCCGCTCCTACAAGGCGAGTCAGGGGGATCAAAACTCCACTTTCGGCGCGGCCTGGAAGCTCTCGGAATCGGCGAATTCCAGCAGCCTGGCATCCTCCCGGTGGCCGAAGAAGCCGGCAAAAAATACCGGCGGGAAGCTCTGCTTGTAGATGTTGTAGGACATCACCGCATCGTTGAACGCCTGGCGGGCAAAGGCCACCTTGTTCTCCGTGCTGGTCAGCTCTTCCGTGAGCTGCATCATGTTCTGGTTGGCCTTCAGGTCCGGGTAGGCCTCCATCACCACGTTCAGGCGCCCCAGGGCGCCGGCCAGTGCGCCCTCGGCGTGGCCCAGCTCGGTGATGGCTCCGGGGCTGTCGGGATGGGCAGCGGCGGCCTTGAGGCCGGCGAGCGCGGTGTTGCGCGCACTGGTGACCGCCTCCAGGGTTTCACGCTCGTGCTTCAGGTAACCCCTGGCGGTTTCCACCAGATTGGGAATCAGGTCGTAGCGGCGCTTCAATTGCACTTCTATCTGCGCAAAAGCGTTTTTATAGCGGTTTTTCAGCGAAACCAGTTTGTTGTAGATGCCCACCACGTAGAACATCAGCGCGGCGATGGCCACCAGCCAGACAATGGTGGAGATTTCCATAGTACTTCCCAAAAAAAATGATTGTGTGTCCGGTGCCGATATTAACTCAAGTTTTGGGTTCAGCGGGAACCAGAGAGGTGTGGCTCTGTGTCACATCAGGGCGTAGAAACTTGGGTCATCCCTACTGTCAAAGGCGGATATCGGGGGAGGAGCCTCCTTCGGTTATAATGCTGATCGCAATAACGACAGGCGGCTGGGCCGCCAATAGATTTGGGAGAGGCCGGTATGAGTGATGTAACTTCAGATCCCGTAGTGATAGTCGGAATGGCGCGCACGCCCATGGGCGCCATGCAGGGTGCCCTGGCGGGAGCCAGCGCGCCGGAACTGGGCGCCGCCGCCATTCGCGGGGCCCTGGAAGACGCGGGCGTGGCGCCCGCGGACGTGGACGAGGTACTGATGGGCTGCGTGCTGCCCGCGGGGCTGGGCCAGGCGCCGGCGCGCCAGGCGGCGCTGGGCGCGGGCATTCCGGAAGGGGTTCCCTGCAGCACCGTAAACAAGGTGTGCGGCTCGGGCATGAAGACCGTGATGATGGCTCGGGACGCGCTGTTGCTGGGCGAGGGCAGGGTGATCGTGGCCGGCGGCATGGAGAGTATGAGCAACGCCCCCTATCTACTGCCCAAGGCCCGCGGCGGCATGCGTCTGGGGCACGGCGAAGTGCTGGATCACATGTTTCTCGACGGCCTGGAAAATGCCTACGACGGCAAGCTGATGGGCAGCTTCGCCGAGGCCACCGCGGACAAGTACGGATTTACCCGCGAGGAGCAGGACAACTTTGCCCTGGAGTCTTTGGCCCGTGCCCAGGCGGCCATCGAGAACGGCGCCTTCGAGCGGGAAATCGCCCCGGTCACCGTGCACTCCCGCCGCGGCGACCTGGAGGTGAAAGTGGATGAGGGCCCCGGCAGCGCTCGCCCGGACAAGATCCCGCAATTGAAGCCCGCGTTCCGCAAGGACGGCACTGTCACGGCCGCCAATTCCAGCTCCATTTCCGACGGCGCCGCGGCGCTGGTGCTGATGCGCCAGAGCGAGGCCGAGGCCCGCGGCCTGAAAGTGCTCGCGGTACTGCGTGGCCAGGCCCAGCACGCGCAGCAGCCGGAGTGGTTCACCACCGCGCCTGTGGCGGCGATGCAGAGACTGCTGGGCAACACCGGCTGGTCCCCGGACGAGGTGGACCTGTTCGAGATCAACGAGGCCTTCGCAGTGGTCACCATGTCCACCATGCGCGAACTGAACCTGCCCCATGAAAAGGTCAACGTCAACGGCGGCGCCTGCGCCCTGGGCCACCCGCTGGGCGCCAGCGGTGCGCGGATTATCGTCACCCTGCTGGCGGCGATGGAAAAGCGCGACCTGAAAAAGGGCGTTGCCAGCCTGTGTATCGGCGGCGGCGAGGCCACGGCGGTGGCCATTGAGCGCGTTTAACTTCCGCTCAATCTAAATAAGTCCATTTCGTCACTCCGGCGTAAGCCGGAGTCCAGAGGAAATCGCGGATTTCTGGATTCCGGCCTTCGCCGGAATGACGTTAATCAGAGACTCCTTAGCACTTTGTAGGAGCGGCCCAACCGCGATCGATAGAGGAAATCAAGCCTGCAAATTGTGCGGACGTCAGTCGATGTATTCCACGGCTTTGACCACCTTCTGCACCCCGCCAATACCGCGGGTCACATCCGCCGCCCGTTCCGCCTCGGCGCGGGTCAGCAGTCCCATCAGGTAGACCACACCGTTTTCGGTGATCACCTTGATGCGGCCGCTGTCGATCTCATCGTTGGCCAACAGCACGCTTTTGACCTTGGTGGTCAGCCAGGCGTCGCTGGAACTGGCCAGCAGGGAGACGTTGCCGCGCACCTGGATCTCGTTGTACACCTGGCGCACGTTTTGCACCTGTTGTGCCGTGCGTCCGGCCAGCAGGCGCAGTTCGTTGTCCGGGACCTGGCCGGTGAGCAGCACGACACCGTTGAAGGCATTGACGTTGATATTCGATGCCTTCAGGTCCGGATGCGCCTTGTTGATATTGACGGTGGTGACGGTCTCCATTTTCTGGTCATCCATATAGGTGCCCAGGGAGCGTTTGCCCGGATCCTGTTGGATGGGGCCGTCGTGGGTGGCCTCCAGCACTGTGGTGCAGCCGGCCAGTGTAGCGGCCAGTGCAAGGGCGGTGAAAAGAGTCGTTTTGCGGGTAGTGTGGATTTTATGCATGGTTCAGTCCTCGTAGCCACCGAACAGGCTGCTGTCGATCAGATCGCACAGACAGAAAATGGTTAACAGGTGTACCTGGTGTACCTCGGCCGCAACTTCGGAAGGTACACGCAGCTCGATATCGTGGGTATCCAACAGGGCTGCACAGTCGCCGCCGTCGCCGCCGGTGAGGGCGAGTATGCCCATATCCCGGTCGCGAGCGGCGCGCACGGCCTGCACCAGGTTGGAGTCGCGGCCGTCCCCGCTGACGATTACCAGCAGGTCGCCGGGCTGTCCCAGCGCGCGCACCGGCCGCGCAAAGGATTCCGCGCGGCCGTGATTGCGCGCCACCGTGCCGATGGAGACGCCGTCGCTGTTCAGCGCGATGGCGGGCAGCCCCGGGCGCTCGCGCTGGAAACCGCCTATCAGCTGTGAACAGAAACTCTGTGCCAGGGCGCCGCTCACGCCGTTGCCGCAGAGCAGCAGTTTGTTCTCCGCCAGCAGCGTGTGCACCACCATATCGCTGGCCTCGGCAATCAGCGGGGCGAGCAGTTCGCCGGCGTTCATGGTGGCTTCCAGGCTGCGGTGGAAGAGGGTTACAACTCGCTGTTCCATTATTTCCTTTATCGGCGAACACAGAGTTCGCCTGCATTTATTCTGAACCCGGGCCGAACACAAGGTTCGCCCCTACGGGGCTCCGAAGGCGTTGGTTATCCACTGGATGTTTCCGGCATCGCCCTCGATGGCGACGACATCGAAGCGGCAGGGGCAATCCAGCTTGTGCTGTTGCAAATAATTATCCGCGGCGGCCAGCAGTTTGCGCTGCTTGCGGTGGTCCACCGTGGCTCCGGCGGAGCCGTAGCGACTGTTGCGGCGGTAGCGCACTTCCACGAACACCAGGGTGTCGCCGTCGCGGGCGATCAGGTCGATTTCGCCCCGGCGGCAGCGGTAGTTGCGCGCTTCCAGTTTGAGCCCGGCGCGTTGCAGGTGACGCGCCGCGGCCTCCTCCATCTGTGCACCCACATTGCCTGTGGCCGCGGGGCGGTCAAAAAGTTTCACTGTAGCCGCTGAGTTCCATCGGTTCGTCGCCGGGCGCCGGCTCGGATGCCGTGGTCACCGGCACCGGTGTGCCTTTTTCGATACGGGCCCATATCTGTTCGCGCACTATGCGGCCGTCCGCGGACAGGCTCAGTGCGCCGGTAAGTCCGTGTACCCGCTGCTGAGGGAACTGCCGCAGCATGGGCAGGCGGGGGAACAGGCGGAAGGCGTCGGCGCCCAGGGCGTAGAGACGCGCGAAAGCCGGGGCCGGGGCCGCCTGTTTCTCGATACTCTGCTTGGTGCGGTTGTCACTCTCGAACAGCCAGGGCAGGGCGGTGAAGCGCACGCCGTTGAGATCCCGGTCGCGGTTGGAGTTCACCTCGCCCGAGTACACCTGGGAGGTGGCGTATACCGGCAGGTCGCCGGCGTAGAAGAAGGTCAGCATGGGTTTGATCTGCCGGGCCTGCTGCGGCTGCGCGAGCACGAATATCATGTCCACGTCGCCACGCCGGCGCGGGGTAAACTTCAGCGGAGCCGCGAGCTTGCTGCGCAGGGCGCTCTCCCGCGCCTTGCTGTCGGGGACCAGCAGGGCATCGCTGATCAACTGGGAAAAGTTGCTGTTGTCGCGGTGGCTCCTGCTGATGCTGACTGTGCCGCCCAGGCGCTGCCACTCCTCGGTAAAGGCCTCGGCGCCGCGCTGGCCCCAGCCGGCATCGGAGGCCAGGATCATCGCCTGGCGGTGGCCCTGGCGATAGGCGTGCTGGGCCACCTGGCGGGCCTCGTCCTCGATGGCGAGACCGAACTGCACCAGGTCGTCGGTGAGGCGGCCGCTGTCGTCCCCTTCCCCGGCATAGTTCAGCGCCAGGGTGGGCACCGGCAGTTTCTCCGTCGCCAGCAGGTTGGCGACCTTGCGTTTGTCCAGGGGGCCCACAATCACCTGGGCGCCGTTGTCCACCGCACTTTGGTAGACCTCTTCAAACGGTTGCTGGGTGCCGGTGTCGTACACCTGGATATCGGGGGTGGGGGCACCGGAGTCGAGGGCCGTGTAGTAGGCGGCCATGAAGCCGTCGCGGATTGCGCGTCCGGCGCTTCCCAGAGATCCGGAAAGCGGCAACAGCAGGGCGATGCGATCGGCGCTTTGGGTGGCCAGTTGTTCGAGCAGTTGCAGCGCCTGGGGCGGCTGGCGGCTGGCACTGTGGAGGGGCCACTGCTGGCGCCAGCGGCTGAGGGCGGCGAGTTGGGAGCTGATATCGGTCTGGGTGTCGCGCCCGAGCAGGGCCAGCTGGTACCAGCCGCGCATGATGGAATCGGTGCTCTCCGCGGCGCGCAGTTGCAGTTCGCTGGAGGGCAACTGGGTCAGCAGTTGCCAGAAGCCGTCGTTGTTGGCGGCAACGTCCCGCTCATCGCGGGCCAGGGCGGCAATCTGCCGGCGCTCGGCGATGGCGCTGTCCAGGTCGCCGAGCAGGCCCCATAAATCGGCGCGCAGGCTGCGCAGGGGCAGGGCGGTTTCCGGCGGCAGCTGCAGCCAGGCATTTTCCAGGCGCGGTGCGGCGGCCAGGTCCAGGGCGCGGAAGAATTCGTCTTCGGCGGCCAGCAAACTGCCGTACACTTGCGCGTACTGGGCGTACTGTGTGTCGTTCAGCTGTTCCGCTTCGATGCCGGTTACCGCCTGCTTTGCGGTCGTGTTATCGCCCAGTTTGTATAGAATGGCCGCCGCCTGCAGGCGCTGGCGGTCGCGCTCCGGCGAAGGCAGACCCCGGGCGCTGTGCAGCAGCTGTACGGCGCTGCTGCGACTGGCGCTGTCGCCGGCCACTGGAATCTGTATACCCGGCCTCGGTGCCTGTGTCTGGCAGGCGGCCAGGGCCAGGGCCAGCAGGCCGGCAATAATCGGGGGCGTACGCCGGTAAAGGGAACGCCGGGACGGGGCGGACATATTTTTCTCCCGCAAAACTTAACTCTTGTTTGAACTATGGGGTCGTGAACTATGGGGCCGGATCAGGCGCTGCTTTATATCGTCGCTACGCCTATTGGTAATTTGGCCGATATGGTACCGCGAGCCGTCGAAGTTCTACAATGCGCCGATCTGGTTGCGGCGGAAGACACACGTCACAGTCGGAGACTTTTTTCCCACTTCAATATCGATACGCCGTTGGTCGCCTACCATGACCACTCGGACGACAGGCGTACCGGCCAGATTTTGCAGAGGCTGGAGCAGGGCCAGACAGTT
The DNA here is from genome assembly GCF_030997045.1 of Microbulbifer sp. TB1203. Lineage (NCBI taxonomy): Bacteria > Pseudomonadati > Pseudomonadota > Gammaproteobacteria > Cellvibrionales > Microbulbiferaceae > Microbulbifer > Microbulbifer sp. TB1203. The sequence goes on from NZ_CP116899.1 coordinate 292,407, forward strand.
GCGTTGATTTCCGATGCGGGCACGCCGCTGATTTCCGACCCGGGCTACCGCCTGGTGCGGGAGGCGCACGCGCGGGGTATTCGAGTGGTGCCGGTTCCCGGCCCCTGCGCCTTCGTCGCCGCGCTCAGCGCCGCCGGCCTGCCCAGCGACCGCTTCAGCTTTGAGGGGTTCCCACCGGCCAAAGCACAGGCCCGGTCGAAGCTGTTTGAGCAACTGGCCGGGGAGGAGCGCACCCTGGTGTTTTACGAGGCCCCCCACCGGGTGGCGGACACCCTGGAGGCGATGGCGGGAGCCTTTGGCAGCGAGCGCGAGGCGGTGATCGCGCGGGAGCTGAGCAAGACGTTCGAAACCATTCGCCTGGCCCCGCTGGCGGAACTGGCCGCCTGGGTGCGCGCGGACAGCGACCAGCAGCGCGGCGAAATCGTGCTGCTGGTGCGCGGCGCCGAGCGGCGCCAGGGCGAAGCGCTGGACAGCGAGGCCGAGCGGATAATGAAGCTGCTGCTCGCGGAGCTTCCACCCAAACGCGCCGCCGCTCTGGGTGCGGAAATCACCGGTGTGAACAAGAAGGTCCTGTATAACTGGAGTCTGGAGCAGAAGTCCCCGTAGGGGCGAACCCTATCTTATGTTTGCTCTTGATCGATAAAGCCACTTGGGCGAAGCCCCTACAACGTGCTGTCGTCGTTCCGGCGCAGGAACGTCATGCCGGACTTGATCCGGTACCGGAATCCAGATTGCCACTGGACTGGATACCGGCCTGCGCCGGTATGACGAATCAGTGAGAGCTTGATATCTACAACCCCCCATCGACGATTGAACCGAGTGGAGCCGAATCAAGGGCTGCGACAACGGCCGCCACCTCTGGCGGATAGCCGGGGCCGGCCAGCCCCCTCCCGATCCCCGGTTAACGACTAATCTCCCTAGAGGACCCGTTCCGGGCAGCGCAACCAGTCAATGCGGGAGCTGGCATGACGACTCATGTCTTTGTCATCGGCCTGGATGAATTCCATCTCCGGCAGCTGCAGACCATTCGCAATGCCGACGCCTATGCTTTCCACGGCCTTTTGCCCTATGACATGGTGGTAAACCCCGAGACCTATCCCATCGAGGACATGATCGAGAAGGGAAGGCGGGAACTCGCCGGCGCCGGCGTGCCGGTGGATGCCATCATTGGTCACTGGGACTTTCCCACCACGGCACTTCTGGCCGTCTTCCGCCGGGATCACGGGCTTCCCGGGGCCAGCCTCGCCGCCACCCTGATCGCCGATCACAAGTACTGGAGCCGGCTTCGGCAGCGCGAGGTGATCCCCGGGCACATTCCTGAATTCCAGAGCCTGGACCCCTTCGACCCGGATGCGGAGGATCGGATCGAGCTGGATTTCCCCTTTTGGATCAAGCCGGTGATCGGATTCTCCTCCCAGATGGTCTATCGGGTGGCGGATTCCCGGGAGCTGCGCCAGGCCTTGTCGGGAATCCGGGAGGGGATCGGCCGCTTTGGCGATCCCTTCGCTCGCCTGATGGAGCGGGCCCGTCTCCCGGCCGACATTCCCCGGGAAATCGATGCCAACCACTGCGTGCTGGAAAAGCCCATCGACGGCTGGCAGTGCACCCTCGAGGGATATATCCAGCATGGCAAGGTGGTGGTCTACGGCACGGTGGACTCCATTCGCGAAGGGGCGTTGCGCTCCTCCTTCGCCCGCTACGAATTTCCCTCCCAACTGCCGCGGGAGGTCAGGGAGCGGATGGTGGCCGTCACCGAGCGGGCCGTGCCTGCCCTGGACCTGGACGACACCCCCTTCAACGTAGAGTTCTACTGGGATCGGGAGAGCGATCGGGTCCGGCTGCTGGAGGTCAATACCCGGATATCCAAGTCCCATTCCCCCCTGTTCGCCGACGTGGCCGGAGCCTCCCATCACGAGGTGGCGGTGGAGGTCGCGCTGGGGCGCCGGCCGGATTTTCCCCGTTGGGAGGGCGAACACAGCGTCGCCACAAAATTCATGCTGCGCCGATTCGAGGACGGGATCGTCACCCGGGTTCCCACCGCGGCCGAACTCAGTGCGTTGGAGTCGGAATTCCCCGGCGCAAGGATCCAGGTCGAAGTGAAGGAAGGGGATCGTCTGTCTGAACTCCGCGGCCAGGAGGTCTATAGCTACGAGGTAGCCGTGATCTTCATGGGCGGTCGGGACCATCGCGAACTCCAGGCCTACTACAGCGAACTGGTAAAGAGGCTGCCCCTGGAGTTCCAGTCTCTGCCCGGCGAGAGGCGGGCTCAGGCCGGATGACGACAGACGTCTTTGAAGGAGCCGAACCTTGAAGATCATCGATCCCCTGCCGCGACCGATCCGCGATATCGAGCACGCCTCGATTCCGATGAGCGACGGAACCCGGCTGGCGGCGCGGATCTGGATGCCGGAGAACGCCGAAGCCGATCCAGTTCCCGCCATCCTGGAGTACATTCCCTACCGCCGGAGGGACAACACCCGGGCCCGGGACGACATCATGCACCCGTGGTTTGCTGCCCACGGCTACGCCTGCGTTCGGGTGGACATCCGCGGAAGCGGGGATTCGGAAGGCGTGTTGGAGGATGAGTATCTGCAACAGGAACTCGACGACGGGGTGGAGATCCTCCGCTGGATCGCCCGACAGCCCTGGTGTGACGGTAAGGTGGGCATGATCGGGATCTCCTGGGGCGGCTTCAACGGACTGCAGATCGCCGCCCTCAGGCCCCCGGAACTCAAGGCCGTGGTGAGTGTGGCCTCCACCGACGACCGCTACGCGGACGACGGTGCGCCACGAAGGCGCACTGGAGGATGTGAATCCTCCGTGCAGCCGTGCTGCACAAGAGATGAGGGCGGGCCCCTCGGAGCCGCCGTGCAGGCGGAGGCTTCAAACCACCTACTGCTGCTGCACTTAAAAGGTGTGGTAGTGAGCGAGTATGGAAAAGGCCGGTCAAGAACCGGTCAGGTAAGGGCCGTGAAGTCGAACGCAAGTGAACCGCTGATGACGTGTCGAAAGCGTAGGGACGACGTCAAAACCGGGGGGAAGTCGTTAACCCGGGATAAGTCTGGGAGAAACCTGTCTACTGCCCAGGCGGCGTCCGGCATAAAGGCGGCGAGAACACGGCTCAGGCTCTTGTGTGGAACGTGGGAACCTGTCACCCCGATGCTAAGGGAGCGATGCAAGTGGAAGCCCCACGAGTATCTGAGTACCAATGCGGGGTACAGGGGCGGAGCAACCTGTAGTAGTGAGGAAGGCTCTGTAATGGAGCTGGAGCGAAGGGGTTGCCCTATCCAGCCTGAGACAAGAGTGCAACCAGCAATGGGAGGACACTCTTGAATCAGGCGAAGTCATTTCCTATCACTAAACGTCAGGTGTGGGAAGCCTACAAACGAGTCAAGGCCAATAAGGGCGGGGAAGGCGTAGACGGTCAGACCCTGGAGATGTTTGAAGAGAAGCTGGAAGGCAATCTCTATAAACTCTGGAATCGACTGGCGTCTGGTAGCTACATACCCCCACCGGTCAAACGCGTGGAGATTCCCAAGGCGGACGGTGGTGTTCGTCCACTGGGAATTCCAACGGTTGCGGACCGGGTTGCCCAAATGGTAGTCAAACAAGCCCTGGAGCCGGACCTGGAACGTCATTTTCATCCGGACTCCTACGGCTATCGGCCGGGCAAGTCAGCCCGTCAGGCGATTGGACAGGCGCGCAAGCGCTGCTGGCGCAACGACTGGGTCGTTGATCTGGATATCAGGGGTTTCTTCGATAACATCGATCATGAACTCTTGATGCGAGCGGTGCGCCACCACACCCAAGACAAATGGGTGCTGCTCTACATCGAGCGATGGCTGACAGCCCCGGTGCAACTGAATGGTGGGGCATTACAGGAGAGGACCAAGGGCACCCCGCAAGGGGGTGTGGTCAGTCCTCTGCTGGCGAACCTGTTCTTGCACCATACCTTCGATGCGTGGATGCAAAGGCACTATCCGAGCATTCCCTTCGAGCGGTACGCCGATGATAGTGTTTGTCACTGCCGCACACGGAAGCAGGCCGAACATCTGAAAAATGCGCTGGAACAGCGCTTTGCAGATTGTGGACTGGAACTTCATCCGGAGAAGACCAAGATTGTCTACTGCAAAGACGACGATCGACGTCTGGACTATCCCGCCACCAGTTTCGATTTTCTGGGTTACACCTTTCGCCCGAGAAGATCGAAAAATCGGAAGGGAAAGTTCTTCATCAACTTCAGTCCGGCGATCAGCAACAAAGCGGCGAAAGCAATCCGGCAGGAAGTACGCAGCTGGAAACTGCATCTGCGCAGCGACAAGTCACTGGAAGACTTGGCAAGGATGTTCAACGCGGTGATCCGCGGCTGGATCAATTACTACAGCGCATTTTACAAGTCAGCGCTGTATACAACCCTCCGGCGGATTGACCGTAGGCTCGTAATTTGGGCAACTCGCAAGTTCAAAAGACTGCGGGGCCACAGGAGGCGAGCAACCCACTGGTTGGAGCGTATTGCGCGCAGACAGCCGGGGTTGTTTGCCCATTGGCGTTTATTACATGGACAGGCTGGGTAGGAGGAGCCGGATGAGCGGAGACGTTCACGTCCGGTTCTGTGAGCGCCTCGGGGGGAGGGTCCCCGGGGCGACTCGACTCCACCATATGGGCGGTTGCCTGTTGGGGGACAACCTCTCCTGGGCCTCCACCATGTTCGCCTTCAACTCTCTGCCGCCGGATCCGCAGATCGTGGGGGAGCGATGGCGGGAACTGTGGTTTCAGCGACTCCGGGGCAGCGGTTTCTGGCTGGAGAAGTGGCTGCGCCACCAGCGAAGGGACGAATACTGGAAGCACGGCTCGGTCTGCGAGGAGTGGAGTGCCATCCAGTGTCCGGTAATGGCCGTCTCCGGCTGGGCGGACGGCTACACCAACGCGGTATTCCGGCTGCTGGCCAAGCTGCAGGTGCCCCGCCTGGGCCTGGTGGGGCCCTGGAGCCATAAGTATCCCCACCAGGGAATCCCCGGGCCCGCCATCGGGTTCCTTCAGGAATGCCTGCGTTGGTGGGATCACTGGTTAAAGGGGAAGGAGACCGGAATCATGGAGGAGCCCATGCTCCGGGTCTGGATGCAGGATCACGAGCCCCCCACCACCTTCTATGAGGAGCGCCCCGGCCGCTGGGTTGGAGAACCCGAGTGGCCCTCGCCGAACACCCGGGAGTGCCCCCTGACTCTGGCCAGCCCCGGGACCCTGGAATGGCCCGGGGCGGAAGTGGCAGAGAAAATAATGACCATACAGTCTCCCCTTTCGGTGGGGCTATTCGCCGGCAAATGGTGCTCCTATGCCGCTACCCCGGACCTGCCCCACGACCAGCGCGAAGAGGATGGCGGCGCATTGGTCTTCGATTCCGCTCAACTGGGGGAATCCCTGGAGATCCTGGGGGCCGCCCGGCTGGAGTTGGAGCTCGCCGCCGACCGGCCGGTGGCGATGCTGGCCGTCCGCCTGTCCGACGTGGCCCCCGATGACAAGGCGACCCGGGTGACCTACGGGCTGCTCAATCTCACCCACCGCGAAGGGTCGGAGGCGCCCCGGCCCCTGGAGCCGGGCAGGCGCTACCGCATCCGGATGGAGCTCAACAACATCGGCCACTCCTTCCCCTCGGGCAACCGTCTGCGGCTGTCGATCTCCACCTCCTACTTTCCCTTGGCCTGGCCGGCCCCGGAGCCGGCTCGGCTGACCATCTTTACCGGAGTCAGTCGCCTGGTGCTGCCCGAGCGCCCCCGCCGGGATGCCGAGGATCAGGCCATCGCCTTTCCCCCGCCGGAAGGTGCCCGGCCCCTGGCCACCCGGAGGGTCCAGGCGGGCCAGCACAAGTGGCGTGTGATCCGGGATCTGGAAACCGACATCTCCACCCTGGAGGTGATCAACGATGACGGCGTCGTTCACATCGAATCGGTGGACCTGGAGATGCAGCGAAAGGCCCTGGAGTGGTACAGCTACCGGGGATACGACTACACCTCCCCGCGGGGGGAGACGCTTTGGGAGTGGGGTTACCGGCGGGGAGACTGGGAAATCCGCACGGTAACCCACACGGTGCTCGATTCCACCCCATCCCATTTCTGCATTCACGCCGCCTTGGACGCCTACGAGGGAAAGAAACGGGTCTATTCCGACAACTGGGACGTAAAAATACCCCGCGATCTGGTCTGAAAAGTAAAAGTATTCGAAGGCAATTGGAAATTGGCAGGCATCAACTGTAGGAGCGGCCCATGGCCGCGATCGATCTCGCTAATAGAACGCGCAACCGCCCGATTGCTATGGTGCCTGCTCCGGGCTCTGGACTCTGTAGCCAGTTCAGTGGCGGCCCTGCTGCCGGGGGCTGTTTGCCAGACACGGGCTAGGCGCCCCCCCGTAAATACATCCCTGTACGCTCTACACGGCCGTCCCTGGCCGCGTAAGGTCCAGCAAACAGCCCCCGGCATCAGGGCCTTCGATTCAAACTCCGCGATACTTTTGGAGTCCCGAGTCCCGAGTCCCGAGTCCCGAGTCCCGAGTCCCGAGTCCCGATATCCCTTGCATCCCCCCTCCCGCCACATTACCCTTCGCCGCGAGCTGGCCGGACAATCGCTGTCGCTCTGCTTTCGGGTGGGGCGGTGGAGGAAAGTCCGGGCTCCATAGGGTGGGACGCCAGGTAACGCCTGGGAGGCGCGAGCCTACGGAAAGTGCAGCAGAAAGGTAGACCGCCGATGGCCCGCGAAAGCGGGCACAGGTAAGGGTGAAACGGTGCGGTAAGAGCGCACCGCGCAGCTGGCAACAGTCTGTGGCGATGGTAAACCCCGTCCGGAGCAAGACCAAATAGGCCCCCTACAGGTGTGACCCGCACTGGGGGCGGGTAGGTCGCTTGAGGTGTGTGGCGACACACATCCCAGATGAATGATTGTCCTCGACAGAACCCGGCTTACAGGCCAGCTCGACAATTTCAGCTTCCCCTCCGCGAGTCAGTCGCGGAGGGGAACCCTTTTCGCTCTTTACCCCCTTTGTTTTATCTCCCACCTTCCGGAAAGACTGAAATTTTTCTTTTCTTACCCCTGCGACCCAACTGTTGATCGGAGTCTCTGCGGACCATAGAATGATATGATGCATCATAACTAAGACTTGATTATGAAAACAAAACCGAAGCTGCCTTCCCGACATCCGATCTTCGCAGGCGTCATTTTTCTATTGGGAAGCCCTTCCCTCCTGGCTGGTGATTATTCCCAGCAGGAATTGGAAGAGGTGGTAGTGGTCTCCCAGAAGCAGCCCTACCGCGGCGATACTCCGCTGGAATCCCTGCCGCAGGCGATACAGGTTCTCTCCGGTGATTCGCTCGCCGAAATGGGCGTTGTGGAGTTTCAGGGCGCGCTGGATTTCGCCAGCGGCGTGGCGCGCCAGAATAATTTTGGCGGGCTCTGGGACAGCTTCGCCGTCCGCGGCTTTGCCGGTGACGAAAATGTACCCTCCGGATACCTGATCAATGGCTTCAATGCCGGCCGGGGCTTTAGCGGCCTCCGGGATATCTCCAATATTGATCGCATCGAGGTGATGAAAGGACCCGGTTCCGCGCTGTATGGGCGCAGCGAACCGGGCGGAACCATCAACCTGGTCACAAAGAAGCCTCAGTTTGAAACCGATGGCTATGTCCAGGTCTCGGCCGGGCGCTACGACTCCTATCGGTTGGAAGGGGACTACACCGGGGCGCTGACGGACAGTATCGCCTTTCGGGTCAACGGCGCCTACGACGAAGCCCAGGGCTACAGGAATACCGAGCCGCAGAAGTACGCGTTGAATCCCTCGCTGCTGTTCAACCTCTCCGACGGCACATCCCTGTCGTACGAACTGGAACTGGTGGAGCAGGAGGCCCTGTTCGACCGCGGCATAGTCGCCATCGACGGCGACCCGGATGTGCTGCCGGTGAGCCGGTTTCTCGGCGACCCGCAGAACGGGCCCATGGAAATAGAGGCAACCGGCCACCAAGTGGTGTTGCAGCACCAGTTGGACAGCGGCTGGTTGCTGCTGGCGGGGCCTGGTTACCGGGAGTCTTCCTTCGAGGGGTACTCCGCCGACGCCGAACTCTCCGCCGGACGGCAGTTGCTGCTGGAGGACGGCAGGACATTGACCCGGCAGCGCCGCTACCGGGATTACGACGCGGAGGACCTGTCCGGCCGCGTGGAACTGACCGGCTCCTTTGACACTGGCGGTTTCACCCACCACCTGCTGGTGGGGGTGGATGCCTACGAGTTCGAGCTGGGCACCGTCCAGCACCGCTGGCGGGTGGGCTTCGCCTCCATGGACCCGACTTATTCCATCGATATCTTCGATCCGGTCTATGGCGGCGAGCAGCCGGTGCCGACGCCGCAGGTCGACAAGTTCGAAGAGCAGAGCGCCCAGGGTGTTTATGTTCAGGACCAGATCGACCTGGGGGAGCAGTGGAAGATGCTGCTGGGGGTGCGCTACGACGATTTCGACCAGCAGATCACCAACCGCCTGGCGGGCACCCGCAGCTCAGAATCCCAGACCGCCACCAGCCCGCGCGCCGGGCTGGTGTACGAGGCGACGCCCAACCTGTCGCTCTACGCCAGCTACGCGGAGGGCTTCAGGCCGAATACCGGCTCCGATTTCTCCGGGGAGGCGTTCGATCCGGAGGAAAGCAAGTCCTATGAAGCCGGTATCAAAATGTCCACGGAGGACGGCCGCCTGGCGGGAACCCTGGCGGTGTTCAGGGCGGAGAAATCCAATGTGCTCACCGCGGACTTGGTCAACGGCGGCTCCGCCGCATTGGGCGAGGCGGAGAGCCGCGGTGTGGAATTCGACCTGTCCGGGGAAGTCGCCGAAAACCTGCGCCTGCAATTCACCTACGCCTATGTGGACGCCGAGACCGGCAGGGACGTAACTGATCGCGACTGGATTGTAGACATACCCGCAGGCAGCCGCCTGATCAATATTCCCGAGCACAGCGGCAGCCTGTCGCTCGCGCGGGATTTTGAAATCGGCGGCGCTCCGGCAATGCTGGGACTGGGGGTCAACTATGTGGGCGAGCGGCTGGGGGAAACCATCGACCCCGACTATATTCTGCCGGAGTACACCCTGGTGAACCTGTTCGCCTCCTATTCGCCGGTCGGCAAGCTGAAATTTTTTGCGAATATCGACAACCTTCTGAACGAGCGGTACTACAGCAGTTCCTATCACAAATGGTGGACCATGCCCGGCGCCCCGCTTACTTATACCCTGGGCATGCGTTACAGTCTGTAATGCGATAGGGAGCGTCAATTCTATGAACAGCACATCTACGACAGTGCCAGCTTTTACTTCAGCCACCGCGGTTTCGGAGGAAACTGCCACCAGGTCGCGTATCGCGTCGATCGATATTATGCGTGGGTTGGTGATCCTGCTGATGCTGGTCGACCACGTGCGGGAAAGGCTCTACCTGCATATGCAGGTTTCCGATCCGATGGATGTGAGCAGCACCTCGCCCGGCCTTTTTTTTACCCGCTGGTCGGCCCACTTCTGCGCGCCCACTTTTATATTTCTGGCCGGACTGTCCGCCTGGCTGTACGCCCATCCGGCGAGAGGAGGGTTCCGCTCGCCGAGCGCTTTTCTGTTCAAGCGCGGAATTTTTCTATTGTTCCTCGAGGTGGCGCTGATCAATTTTTCCTGGCTTGGCAGCTATCAAACCCTGTGGCTGCAGGTTATCTGGGCCATTGGCCTGAGCATGATCGCGCTCTCCCTGCTGGTAAAACTGCGCTACTGGATAATCGGCGCGCTGGGTTTCCTGATCGTTTTCGGCCACAACCTGTTGACCCCGATCAGTTTTTCTCCCGGCGAATTCGGCTACAGCCTCTGGACCATACTCCACGATCGCGGCTTCCTGCTGGACAGCGAAACCCTGCGCATCAAGATCAGCTATCCGGTGCTGCCCTGGATTGGCGTCATTCTGCTGGGATATTTTGCCGGTCCACTCTACGCGCGTGCAGTGGAGTCTGTGCACCGTCGGAAAATGCTGCTGGCATTGGGACTTGGCTGTCTGGCGCTGTTGCTGGTGCTGCGCGGTTTTAATCTCTATGGCGAAACGCTTCCCTGGGTTGAGGGGCAGACTGCGCTGCAGACATTGATGTCCTTTGTCAATTTCACCAAATACCCGCCGTCGCTGTCGTTCCTGTTGATGACGCTGGGCGCGATGTTTTTGCTGCTGGCGTGGTTCGAAAACCGCAGCGGCAGAATGCCCGATATATTGGAGACCTTCGGTTCCGTGCCGATGTTTTTCTACATCCTGCACCTCTACGTCCTGCTGGTCGGCTACGAGATCCTGCTGGCGATTTTCGGCCCCAACCATGGCGAAGGCTTCGGTGTCGACCACCTCTGGTGGATCTGGCTGATCGCGGGACTGCTGTCGGCGCTGCTCTATTTCCCCACTCGGGCCTTCGCCCGGTTCAAGCACGGCACCAACCGCGCCTGGGCCAAATACCTCTGACGGGTGCGGCCGCGCCCCGTTTGGGGCAGCGGTCAGCTTCCGGAGTCTGTCCATCAATCTTGCACCATAGTTGACCGGCGGGCGGTTCCTTCCCCTCCGTTCCGCTGCCGAAATGAACCTGGCGGGAAAAGCATTCCCGCCCGCGCCCTTTCCCCTGGTCGTTGAATTTCCCGCCACTCGGTCAATACTCTGTTAGTGTTTGCTAACAGATGCGGATTCAATCCCATCGAGGCCGAAGTTAAAGTAATATCTCATCTTGAATAAGTAAGTGCTTGCTTCACGGCGCAATTGCGGTGCCGAAAACCCTCTGCCAACTCACCGGTTACCCCCTGCAGGCCGCGAAATTACTGGGATTTCGCGGCATTTTGCCGTTGATTTCCTTGACTTTGCGCAGACCAGATTTATAGTGTCGCAAGTGGAAAAAAGTGGAAATTTGTGGAGTTTGGTGGTTTATTTGAGTTTGTAAGTGGGTATTCACCAGTATGTGGATGAAAAACGCGCAAACCCACGACCACACAACAATGCACCCACGGGTATTTGAACAGCAGGCTTGGACAAAAAGTGTATCTGGGCAGCCACGCAATCAATATGGACGCCAAAGGGCGTCTGGCCATTCCGGCGCGGGTCCGCGACTCGCTGCTGGAAGATTGTGCCGGCCGCCTGGTGGTCACCGCCCATACCGAAGAGCGCTGCCTGCTGGTGTACCCGGAGCCCCAGTGGCAGGAGATCCTGCCCAAAATCGAGGCCCTGTCCAGCTTCAACAAAGTGGCGCGCCGCGCCCAGCGATTGCTGATCGGCTACGCCTGCGAGCTGCAGGTGGACGGCAATGGCCGCGTACTGATTCCGCCGACCCTGCGCGAATACGCCGGCCTGGAAAAGAAACTGATGCTGGTGGGGCAGGGCAAGAAACTGGAGCTGTGGAGCGAGGACCGCTGGATGGACTGGCTCGACAGCAGTGAGGGAGAGGGCGAGATGCCGGAAGAGATGGCGTCGCTCTCTTTGTGAGGTTGTGGACTCGAGACTCGGAACCCGAAACGAGTAGGCAAGCGTGATGCGAAGGCCCTGATGCCGGGGGCTGTTTGCGGGACCTTCTGCGGCCATGGATGGCCGTGGAGAGCGTACAGGGACGTATTTAAGGGGGGCGCCTAGCCCGTGTCCCGCAAACAGCCCCCGGTAGCAGGGCTGCCCGGAAGCCCGATATATATAGATAGGAGAAAAGCTGTTTGTCGCAAGAACTGCACCGCAGCGTGCTATTGCGCGAAGCCGTGGACGCCCTGGTCACCGACCCGGGCGGCTTTTATATAGACGGCACTTTCGGTCGCGGCGGACACAGCGCGGCGATCCTGCAGCGGCTGAACAGCGAGGGGCGCCTGCTGGGTATCGACAAGGACCCCCAGGCGGTGGCCTACGCCGGCGAACGCTTTGCCGATGACAGGCGCTTCACCATCTGGCACGGCTCCTTCGCCACAATGGACGAGGCGGCCGAAGAACATCGCGGAGAAGTCAGCGGCATCCTGCTCGACCTGGGCGTGTCCTCACCCCAGCTGGACCAGGCCGAGCGGGGCTTCAGCTTTATGCAGGACGGCCCGCTGGATATGCGCATGGACACCAGCCGCGGCATCAGCGCCGCGGAATGGGTCAACAGCGAGTCGGAAGCCGAATTGGCGCGGGTCTTCAGGGAATACGGCGAAGAGCGCTTCGCCCGGCGGATGGCCGCAGCCATAGTGCGGCGCCGGGCAGAAAAGCCCTTCCGGCGCACCCTGGACCTGGCGGAAGTGGTCAAGGCAGCCAACCCCGCCTGGGAAAAAGGCAAGCACCCGGCGACGCGGGTGTTCCAGGCGATCCGTATCCATATCAATGGAGAGCTGGAAGACCTGGAGCAGGCGCTGGAAAAATCCCTGCAACTGCTCGCCCCCGGCGGGCGGCTGGTAGTGATCAGCTTCCACTCGCTGGAAGACCGGCTGGTAAAGCGCTTTATCCGCGACCAGGAGCGCGGGCCGAAACTGCCCCGCGGCCTGCCGGTGATGGACAAGCAGATCGCAAGGAAACTGCGCTCCATGGGCAAAGCGGTCCGCGCCGAAGCCGGTGAAGTGGATGAAAACCTGCGCTCGCGCAGTGCGGTAATGCGGGTGGCCGAAAGATTGGGTGGAGAGAAACTGCCGTGAGCGGGAAGAGGATACTGGTGGTGGCCGCGCTATGGCTGGCCGCCATCACCTCCTCGCTGGCGGTGGTTTACAGCACCCACCGCAGCCGCGCACTCACTGCGGAGCTGGTGGAAGCGCAGCACACCCGCGATGAGCTGCGCTACGAACAGGAGCGCCTGCTGCTGGAGCGCGGCGCCTGGTCCGCCTACAACCGTATCGAACAGGTGGCGCGGGAAAAACTGAATATGCACGTGCCGGCTCCCGAGGAGCGGGTATTGATTAAAAAGGCCGAGGACTAGAGAGCAAATGGGCGCGGTGAAAAAGCAGCAACCACAACCGGGTATCGCCCGCTGGCGCTTTGCGCTGGTGGCGGTCCTGCTGTGCCTGCTTGCCCTGGCCCTGGTCCTGCACCTCGCACGCTTGCAGGTACTGCCGGAGGAGGAGCGCGGCTACCGCTTCCTGCAGGACCAGGGGCGCGCGCGCACCATTCGCAGCGAAGAGATCGCCGCCTACCGCGGCGCCATCCTCGATCGCAATGGCGAACTGCTCGCGGTGAGCACCCCGGTGCACAGCCTCTGGGCCAACCCCGAGCTGCTGCGCGAAGCCGGCGCCGACGAACTGCGCCGCCTCGCCGCAGCCCTGGAGATGAAACCGGCGGACCTGGCCAAACGCCTGGAAAAATACCGCAACAAGGAGTTCATGTACCTGCGCCGCCACCTGTCGCCGGACCAGGCGGGCAGGGCCCTGTCCCTGGACATTGCCGGCGTCTACAGCAAAAAGGAATACCGCCGGTTCTATCCGGCCGGCGAGGTGGTGGCCCAGTTGCTCGGCTTTACCAATATCGACGACCGCGGCCAGGAGGGGTTGGAACTGGCCTACGACCAATGGCTCTCCGGCGAACCCGGCCGCCAGCAGGTGGTCAAGGACCTGAAAGGCCGCACGGTGCAGGACCTGGCCACCGAGCGGGAGGCGCGCCCCGGCCGCGACCTGCGCCTGTCCATCGACATGCGCCTGCAGTACCTGGCCTACCGCGAACTCAAGCGCACAGTGGCCGAAAACGAGGCCAGCTCCGGCCTTATGGTGATTCTGGACACCCGCAGCGGAGACGTGCTGGCCATGGCCAGCCAGCCCTCCTTCAACCCCAACAACCGCGAGGGCACCCCGGCGGCGGCCATGCGCAACCGCGCGCTGATCGACCAGTTCGAACCGGGCTCCACCATCAAGCCGCTCACCGCGCTGGCGGCGCTGGAGAGCGGGCGCTACCAGTCGCACACGCCGATCGACACCAGCCCCGGCTATATCCGTCTGCCGGGCAAGACCCTGGTGGACCCGGTGAACTACGGCCAACTGGACCTGACCGGTGTGATCACCAAGTCCAGCCAGGTGGGTATCACCAAAGTTGCCATGGATCTGGAACCAAACGTACTGCGCGAACTCTTTTACCGCCTGGGCCTGGGGGAGGCGGTGGGCAGCGGTTTCCCCGGGGAGGTGGCGGGCATACTGCCCAGCCGTAGCCGCTGGCACCCGATCGAGCGGGCCAATTTCGCCTTCGGCTACGGCATGACGGTGAACGCGGTGCAACTGGCCCACGCCTACAGCGTGGTGGCCAATGCCGGGCTCAAGCGCCCGGTTTCGCTGGTTTTATCGGAAGACAAAAAAGCCGACGAAGCCGAACGGGTGGTGGAGGAACCCCTGGCGCGGCAGGTGACCGCGATGCTTGAGACCGTAATCGGCCCCCGGGGCACCGGCAAGCACGCGGCTGTCGAGGGCTACCGGGTGGCGGGAAAGACCGGCACGGTGCATAAGGTGGGCAGCCAGGGTTACGTGGACAACCGTTACCGCTCGGTATTTGCCGGTTTTATCCCCGCGGACAGGCCGCGCCTGGCCGCGGTGGTGGTGATCGACGATCCCAAGCACGCCAAATACTACGGCGGCGAAGTGGCCGCCCCGGTGTTCGGCGCGGTGATGGCCGGTGCGATGCGCCTGCTGCAGGTGCCGCCCGCCGAAGTGGCGTCGCCGGAACAGCAATTGGCCAGGCGATTGGAATTGAGAGGTACGAAATCGTGAGTCAGCACAAGGTTTCCCTGTTGCAGCTGGTGCCCGGCTACGCGGGCATCCCCGATATCCCGGTGACCGGAGTGGCGCTGGACAGCCGCAAGGTGCACGCCGGCGAACTGTTTATGGCCCTGCGCGGCACCCTGGTGGACGGTCGCGACTATATCGATGCGGCAATAGCGGCCGGCGCCGGCGCGGTGCTGGCGGACGGCGACAAGCTGGGCAGCGAAACCCGCAACGGGGTGGAAGTGGTCTGCGTGCCGGGCCTGGCCAAGCGCGTGGGGGAAATCGCCGCGCGTTTTTACGATCACCCTACGGAGTCCATCCACCTGGTGGGGGTGACCGGTACCAACGGCAAATCCACCTGTGCCTACCTCACTTCCCAACTGCTGGCGCGGCATTTCGGCAGCGCCGCAGTGATGGGCACCATCGGCAACGGCGTGTGGAAGGACGGCGATATAGAGCTGCAGGAAACTGGCCTCACCACCCCGGACCCGGTACACCTGCAGGCGGAATATGCGGAATTTCGCGATCGCGGCGTGCGCGCCGCGGCCATGGAAGTGTCCTCCCACTCACTGGCCCAGGGCCGGGTACACGGGCTCACTTTCGACACCGCGATTTTCACCAACCTGTCCCGGGATCACCTGGACTACCACGGCACCATGGCCGCCTACGGCGCCGCCAAGGAAAAACTGTTCGGCCTGCCCAAGCTCAAGCGCGGGATCATCAACCTGGACGACCCCTTCGGCGCGCAGCTGGCGGAGCGCTGCAGGCTGCGCAACCTGAAGGTGGTGACTTACGGCCTGCAGGCGGGCGACCTGCACGCCACCGACCTGCGCCGCCTGGACAGCGGGTTTTCGGTACAGCTCGCCAGCCCCTGGGGCAGCGGCGAACTGGTGGCGCCGCTGATCGGAGATTTCAATATTCACAATGCGCTGGCGGTGGTGGCCGCTGCGGCCGCAGGGGGAATGCCGTTCGACGATATTCTCTCGGCCTTTCCCCATATCCGCGCAGTGCCCGGGCGCATGGAGCGGGTACAGGTGGAGAGCGCGGACGAGGTTACCGTGCTGGTGGACTACGCCCACACCCCGGAGGCCCTGCGCGCGGCCCTGGCGGCGGCGCGCCCTTACTGCCGCGGCAGGCTCTGGTGCGTATTCGGCTGCGGCGGCGACCGCGACACCGGCAAGCGCGCACCCATGGGCCGCATCGCCTCGGAAATGGCCGACCGCGCCATCGCCACCAGCGACAACCCGCGCAGCGAGGACCCGCAAAAAATCATCGACGATATTCTCGAGGGCGCGGCCAGCAATATGGAAGTGGAAATCGACCGCGGCGCGGCTATTGCCCGCGCCGTGCGCGAGGCGCAGCCCGGCGACATAGTGTTGATCGCCGGCAAGGGCCACGAGAACTACCAGATTATCGGCGGGGAGAAAATTCATTTCTGCGACCGCGAACAGGCCGCCGCGGTCCTGCGTGAGCGCACCGCCGGCCAGATAGGAGCCACAGAGTGATCAACCCGCTCACCCTGCAACAACTGCAAGACCGTTTCGGCGGCGAACTGGTCAACGGTTCGGTGCAGTTCGATCGCGTGTGCACAGATACGCGCAAGCTGGATGAGCGGGCGCTGTTCGTGGCCCTGAAGGGAGAGAACTTCGACGCCCACGACTTTGTCGGCGACCTGGAAGAGCGGGTGCTGGGCCTGGTGGTGGAACGGGAGATTCCCGGCAGTGCACTGCCCCAGTGGATAGTGGAGGACACCACCGTCGCCCTGGGCTGGATAGGCCGGCTTTGCCGGGAGCAATTCAAAGGACGCGTGATCGCGATCACCGGCTCCTGCGGCAAGACCACGGTCAAGGAAATGCTCGCGGCGATTTTTGCCCAGCGCCACAACGCCTGTGTGACCCGCGGCAACCTGAACAACCAGTTTGGTCTGCCGATGACCCTGTTCGGCCTGCGTCCCGACCACGATGTGCTGATCCTCGAGATGGGTGCCAGCGGTCCGGACGAAATCGGCTATTTGTGCGGTATCGGCAAACCGCAGGTCAGCGCGGTGAACAACGTAAAGCCCGCACATGTGGAGGGCTTCGGTTCGGTGGACGCCATCGCCGCGGCCAAGGGACAGATCTACACCGGCCTGGAAAGCGGCGGCACCGCAGTGGTCAACGACGACGACAGCTATGCGGATTACTGGCGCGGCCAGATGCCCGAGGGCATCCAAACCCTGGATGTGGGCCTGGGTCACGACTGTGGGATTCACGCCGACAATATCGAACTGGACGCCCGCGGCTGCGCCGCTTTCGATCTGGTGGTGGAGGGCCTGGCGCACCCGGTGCGGCTGCAGCTGCTCGGCGAGCACAACGTGCACAACGCCCTGGTGGCCGCCGGCTGCGCCTTTGCCGCCGGAGTACCCGCCGCGGAAATTGCCAGCGGTCTCAGCCAACTGGGCGGCGTGGCCGGCCGCATGCAGACCCACGAAGGGCTTCAGGGCGCGACGGTGATCGACGACAGCTATAACGCCAATCCCGGTTCCGTGGCCGCGGCCATCGAACTGCTGGCCCAGCGCCCCGGAAAAAAAATCCTGGTGCTCGGCGACATGGCGGAACTGGGCCCGGACGCGGACGCCATGCACAGGCAGGTCGGAGAGCTGGCGCGGGAGCGCGGTATCGACACCCTGTTTACCCTCGGGTCGCTGAGCGCGGCGGCCAGCGTCACTTTCTGTGCCGGGCGGCAGAGGCCGCTGCACAACTACCGGGATAGAGCACCGTTGATCGCCGCGCTTTCCCATGAACTGAATAACGACACCACGGTGCTGGTGAAAGGTTCCCGCAGTGCCCGTATGGAGCTGGTAGTGCAGGCGCTGACCGAGCCCGGGAACGATTGAGAGGATAAGAGATGCTGCTCTGGCTGGCAGAAATTCTACAACAATATGTGAGCGCCTTTTCGGTGTTCAATTACCTCACGGTGCGCGCGATTTTTGGCGCGCTTACCGCGCTGGGGATTTCCCTGGTGGTGGGCCCGCGCATGATCACCTGGCTGAATCGGCTGCAGGTGGGGCAGGCGGTGCGCGACGACGGCCCGCAGACGCACCTGAGCAAATCCGGTACCCCGACCATGGGTGGCGCCCTGATTCTCGCGGCGATTTTTTCCTCCGCGCTGCTGTGGTCCGACCTGGGTAACCGTTATGTGTGGGTGGTGTTGCTGGTCACTTTTGTTTTCGGCGCTGTAGGTTTCGTGGATGACTATAAAAAAGTTGTGGAGAAAAATCCCCGCGGGCTGATCGCACGCTGGAAGTATTTCTGGCAGTCCATCGCCGGCCTTGGTGCGGCGGTATATCTCTATATGAGTGCCACCAGCCCGGCGGAAACCCAGTTTTTCTTCCCTTTCTTCAAGGATGTGGCAATCAACCTGGGGCCGGTGTCTTTCATCCTGCTCACTTATTTCGTGGTGGTGGGTTCGAGCAACGCCGTCAACCTGACCGACGGCCTGGACGGCCTGGCGATCATGCCCACGGTGATGGTGGGCGGTGCCCTGGGCGTCATCGCCTATCTCGCGGGTCACGTGGAATTTGCCAATTATCTGCATATCCCCTCGATTACCGGCGCCGGCGAGCTCGCGGTCTTCTGCGCGGCGCTGGGAGGCGCCGGGCTGGGTTTCCTCTGGTTCAACACCTATCCGGCCCAGGTGTTTATGGGGGATGTGGGCGCGCTGGCGCTGGGCGCGGCGCTGGGGATTATCGCGGTGATCACCCGTCATGAAATCGTGCTGTTCATCATGGGCGGCGTCTTCGTGATGGAGACGGTGTCGGTGATCCTGCAGGTGGCGTCGTTCAAACTGACCGGCAAACGCATTTTCCGCATGGCGCCGCTGCACCACCATTTTGAACTGAAAGGCTGGCCGGAACCCCGGGTGATCGTGCGCTTCTGGATTATCACCGTCATTTTGGTACTGGCGGGGCTGGCGACGTTGAAATTGCGCTAGTTCCCTGGACCGGAGCCTGCTTGCAGGCGGGCTTCTACAGAGATTGGAAAGTAGGGTGCGCCGTGCGCACCAAACACAGTGATCGGTGCGCACGGCGCACCCTACAGGCAACGTTAAACGAAAACCGATGACATTGATTGCAACCTCGGAGAAAAAAGTCGTAATCGGATTGGGTGCTACCGGGCAGTCGGTGGTGCGCTTCCTGGTGCGCGCCGGTTTTTCTCCGGTGGTTGTGGACAGCCGCAGCCAGCCGCCGGGGCTGGAGCAGTTTCAGCGGGAGTTCCCCCAGGTCCCGGTGGAATGCGGACCGCTGAAAGAAGAGACACTGCTCGATGCCAGCGAAATTATTGCCAGTCCCGGCATCGCCCTGAGCGAGCCCGCCCTGCAAAAAGCTGTGGCCGAAGGTATCCCGGTTATTGGTGATATTGAGCTGTTTGCCCGCGAACTCAGAAAACTGTCGCGGCCGCCCGAGGTTGCCGCCATTACCGGTTCCAACGGCAAGAGCACCGTGACCACATTGTTGGGCCTGATGGCCGAGCGGGCGGGTGTGGATGTGCGCGTTGGCGGCAATATCGGCGTGCCGGTGCTGGATCTGCTGGAGCCCTCAGTGGAACAAAAAGAGCCCTCAGCGGAACAAGAAGAGCCCTCAGCGGAACAAGAAGAGCCGCTGCCGCAGCTGTTTGTGCTGGAGCTGTCCAGCTTCCAACTGGAGACCACTGGCTCCCTGACTCCCACCGTCGCCACCATATTGAATTTGAGCGCGGACCATATGGACCGCTACGAGAGCCTCGCCGACTACCACCGGGCGAAACAGCGGATCTACCGGGGCGCGCGGCAGCTGGTGGTCAACCGCGCGGACCCGCTGACCCGGGGGCCCCTGTCGAAGGACAGCCGCGAGTGGAGTTTCGGCCTGGACAGGCCCGACCTGCAGCAGTTCGGCCTGGTGCAAAGCGAAGGTGAAGAGTGGCTGGCCCGGGGCGTGGAGAAACTGCTGCCGGTGGGCGAGCTGGCGATGGTGGGCAGGCACAATGTGGCCAATGCGCTCGCGGCCCTGGCGCTGGGCTGCGCGGTGGCATTGCCCATGGAGGCGATGCTGTCCACCCTGCGCACCTTTAAAGGATTGCCTCACCGCTGTGAGCGGATCCTGGACCTGGAGGGCGTTACCTACGTCAATGACTCCAAGGGTACCAATGTGGGTGCGACCCGCGCGGCGCTGGACGGCCTGGCCACCGGCAGCGCGAAAATCGTATTGATCGCCGGCGGCGACGGCAAGGGTGCGGACTTCGCGCCGCTGGCGGAATCCGCCGCTGCGCTGCGCGCCCTGGTGACCATTGGTGTGGACGGCGACAGGGTCGCCGATGCATTTGCCGGGCAGTTGGAAAACCATCGCGCCGTATCCATGGAAGACGCGGTAGCCCGCGCGCGCGCGCTGGCGCAGCCCGGAGACTATGTGCTGCTGTCCCCCGCCTGCGCCAGCTTCGATATGTACCGGAATTTCGAGGCGCGCGGCGACGATTTCCGTCGCGCCGTGGTCGAACTGGCCGGCGTCGGCACTCCGAGGGGAGGTGCCGCGTGAGCCAGATGGAAAAGACAGTGGATACCCGCTACGACTGGCTGCTGCCATTTTGCGTACTGGCGCTGGCGAGTATCGGCATTGTGATGGTGGCCTCCGCGTCCATCGCCTTCGCCGCGGATATTTATCAGGACCCCTGGTTTTTCCTCAAGCGCCACCTGTTATTTCTCGGCGTCGGAATCGCGGTTGCGCTGGTGGTGAGCCAGGTGCCGCTGTCGGTGTGGTCGGGGCTGTCCTGGCCGCTGCTGTTGTTCGCCTGCCTGCTGCTGCTGGCGGTACTGGTCCCCGGTATCGGCCGCGAGGTCAACGGCAGCCGGCGCTGGCTGGCGCTGGGTGCGATCACCGTACAGCCGGCGGAGGTTGCCAAGTTCTGCCTGCTGGTGTTTTTCGCCAGCTTTCTGACCCGCCGCAATCAGCAGCTGCGCCACTGGAGCAGCTTTATGGTACCGGTGGTGATTCTCGGAGTGGTGGCGGTGCAGTTGCTGCTGCAGCCGGATTTCGGTTCCGTGGTGGTGATTTCCGGCACGGTGCTGGCGATGGTCTTCCTCGCCGGCGCGCGCCTGCCACACACATTTTTATTGGTGGGCCTGGCAGCCTGCGCGCTGGCGCTGATGGCAATGGTGAGCCCCTACCGGTTGCAGCGTTTGACCACTTTCCTGGACCCCTGGCGGGACCAGTTTGCCAGCGGCTACCAGCTCACCCAGTCGCTGATCGCATTCGGTCGCGGCGAATGGTTCGGCGTGGGCCTGGGCAACAGTGTGCAGAAATTGTTTTACCTGCCCGAGGCGCACACGGATTTTATTTTCGCGATTCTGTCCGAGGAGTGGGGCATGGCCGGTGGCCTGGTGGTGATCGGCCTGTTCGTTGCGCTCACCTGGTCGCTGCTGCGCCTGGTGCGGCAAGCCCTGGCGCAGCAGAAATTTTTCGCCGCGCTGCTCGCTTTCGGTATTGCGGTGCTGTTGGCAGGGCAGGCGTTTGTAAATATGGGTGTGGCATCGGGCCTGCTGCCCACGAAAGGGCTGACCCTGCCGTTCGTCAGTTCCGGCGGCAGCAGCCTGGTAGTCTGCTGCGCGCTGTTCGCGCTGGCGCTGAGGGTGCAGTGGGAATTGAACAGTGCCGTGGACAGCGAGATGTCCGGTGAAGACAAGGTGCGCCATCTGCCGATATTCAACCCGTTGCAGCTGGGCGACCGCAGTATAAAAGGGGAGGCGGCCTGATGGACGAAAATACAGCGCCGTTCTCCGGAAAAAAATTCCTGGTCATGGCCGGCGGCACCGGCGGTCATGTATTTCCCGCGCTGGCGGTAGCGCGCGCTCTGATCGAGCACGGGGCAGAGGTGGAGTGGCTGGGTACCGAGCGTGGTATCGAGGCGCAGCTGATTCCTGATATGGGAATTCCACTGCGCTTTATTACCGTGGAGGGCGTGCGCGGCAAGGGCAAGTTGGCCCTGTTGAAGGCGCCGTTGCAAATTTCCCGCGCGATCTGGCAGGCGCGGGAGATCGTCAAAGAGATAAAGCCGGATGCGGTGCTGGGTTTTGGCGGTTTCGTCACCGGCCCCGGTGGCGTGGCTGCGCGCCTGTGCCGCGTGCCGCTGATTATTCACGAACAGAATGCGGTGGCCGGCACCACCAATCGCCTGCTGGCGCACATCGCCAGCCGCGTGCTGGAGGCCTTTCCCAGCGGGCTTCCCGGCGGCCGCCAAGTGGGCAACCCGGTGCGCGCGGAGATCACGCAGCTGCCGGAACCGGCTGCGCGTATCGGCCGGGAGCGGCCATTGCGGCTGCTGATACTGGGCGGCAGCCTGGGTGCGGTGGCCATCAACGAACTGGTGCCGCAGGCGGTGTCGCTGCTGGACGAATCATTGCGCCCGCGCATTGTGCACCAGGCGGGCCAGCGCCACCTGGACGTGGCGGGCGAAGCCTACCGACAGGCGAATGTGCAGGCGGAAGTGGTGCCGTTTATTGCGGATATGGCCGCAGCCTATGCAGATGCGGACCTGATTATCTGCCGCTCCGGCGCATTGACCGTTTCGGAAATCGCCGCGGCGGGTGTGGGCGCGATTATGGTGCCTTTCCCCTTCGCCATCGACGATCACCAGACCAAGAACGGCGAGTGGCTGCAAGCGGCGGGAGCGGCAGTGGTGATACAGCAGGACACGCTGAGCGCGGAGAAGCTGGCCGAGCTGCTGGAAGAATTTTTGACGCAGCCGGAAAAGTTATTGGCGATGGCTCAGGCGGCCCGTCGGGTAGCGAAAATTGATGCGACGGAGCAGGTGCTTGCCGCCTGTCGCGAAGAGATAGGGTGTTGATATGTCTCTGGTAGAACCCACAGTGCAACAAAACGGCTACAGCGTACCCGCGATGCGCCGCATTCGCCGCATCCATTTTATCGGTGTCGGCGGTGCCGGCATGAGCGGTATCGCCGAAGTGCTGCAGAATCAGGGGTACGAGGTTTCCGGTTCCGACCTGCGCGAATCCCCGGTGACCGGACGGCTTCGCGAGCTGGGCGTAAAAGTCCAGATCGGCCACAGCGAGGACAATATTCGCGGGGTGGATGTAGTGGTGAATTCCTCTGCAATTCACAGCGATAATCCGGAACTGGCGGCGGCACGGAAGAAGCGCATACCCGTGGTACGCCGTGCGGAGATGCTGGGAGAGTTGATGCGCTACCGCTACGGCATCGCGGTGGCTGGTACTCACGGCAAGACCACTACCACCAGTTTGATCGCGTCGATTTTCGCCGCGGACAAGAAAGATCCGACGTTCGTGATCGGCGGCCTGGTGAACAGCGCCGGCGCCAATGCGTCACTGGGAGAAAGCCGTTACCTGATCGCCGAGGCGGACGAGAGCGATGCCTCATTTATCCATCTGCAGCCGATGGTGACGGTGGTGACCAATATCGATGCCGACCATATGGAGACTTACGGCGGCGACTTCGGAAAGGTCAAACAGATATTTATCGATTTCGTACACAACCTGCCGTTCTACGGCCTGGCGGTGGTGTGTGGCGACGACCCCAATGTTCGCGAGGTGATACCGAAGCTGTCGCGGCCGGTGTCCACTTACGGTTTCGAAGAGGGCAATGATTACCGCATACGCGAGGTGAAGCAGGAGCCGTTGCGCAGCCATTTCAGTGTGCAGCGTCCCGACGGCAGCCTGCTGGACGTGTGTGTGAACACCCCCGGTATTCACAATGTGCTGAATGCCACTGCGGCGATTGCCGTGGCCACCGACGAGGGGATCGGGGACGATGCCATTCGCGAGGGGCTGCGGGGGTTCCAGGGCGTGGGCCGGCGTTTCCAGATCTACGGCCAGTATTCCGTGACCGATGACGGCGATGCGGAAAAGGTCATGCTGGTGGACGACTACGGCCACCATCCGCGGGAAGTGGCGGCGACGATTCAGACAGTGCGCGACGGCTGGCCGGAACGGCGTTTGGTCATGGTCTACCAGCCGCACCGCTATACCCGCACGCGGGACCTGTTCGAGGATTTTGTGCAGGTGTTGTCGCAGGTGGATAAGTTGATCCTGTTGGACGTGTACAGCGCCGGCGAGTCGCCCATACCCGGTGCGGACGGCCGTACCCTGGCGCGGAGCCTGCGCAATCGCGGCCAGGTGGACCCGATTTTTATCGAGGAAGTGGAGCAGGTACCCCCGGTGCTCGCGGACCTGCTGGAGCCGGGCGATATCGTGCTGACCCAGGGGGCCGGCAATGTGGGCACACTGGCGCAGCAGCTGGCGGCCTGGCGTCTGGGTGACAAGGAAGAGTGATGCGGAACTTTGTGGGAGCCTGCTTGCAGGGCGAAGTTGCGCGTACACAAAGCACCGCTTTGTGCGCAACTTTGCGACCCGCCAAGGATGCCGGGGCCGGGGCCGGAACGAAAGCGAAGGTGTTGCGCCAGGGATGGCATGCCGGGAGCCTCTTGCCACTGTCCTTCGACTGCAAGCAGGCTCCTACAGGGGAGACACCGTAGGATGGGCAAAGCGCAGCGTGCCCATCAAATCGCGCCGCGCGGCGCCCGGCGCATTGCGGACAATCGTGAAGGAGAAAGCCGCAGCAGACTCCTTCCGTTGCTGCTCGCGACAGCGGCCATCGCCCTGCTGGCGGGCCTGAGTTATACGGGTCTGTGGCTGTGGCAGCGGGCACCGGTTGCGGAACTGAGCCGGGTGGATGCGCTGGAGCATGTGCGGGTCGAGGGCCCGTTTCGCGCGGTGAGCCAGCGCGAGGTGGAGGAAATCCTGTTGCCGTTTTTACAGCGGGGTTTTTTCTCCCTGGACATAGGTGCGATACGCGAAGCGCTGTTGCAGCACCCCTGGATCGTCGGCGCTTCGGTCAGCCGGCGCTGGCCCCGGGGCGTCGAGGTGCAGGTGGAAGAGGCGCGCCCACTGGCGGTCTGGGGAAAGGATAAATTGCTGGTAGCCAGCGGCGAACTGCTGCCGCGACCGCCGGGTATGCACACCGGGCGCCTGCCGGAACTGGCGGGCGATGAGGAGCTGGTGGAGCGCATCATGTCGCAGTATCGGGCGCTGGCGGGGCTGTTGACCACGCGGGATATGGAGGTGAAGCGGTTGTCCTTCGACGATCTGGCCGGCTGGCACCTGGAACTGGTTTCCGGCGTGGAGTTGCACCTGGGGCACGATGAGCTGCTGGAGCGGGTAAACCGTTTCCTGAGCTTGAGCCGGGGAGTACTGGCGCCGCACCTGGAAAAGATCGAGCGGGTGGATACGCGATACAGCAATGCTGTTGCGGTGCGATGGAAAGAAGATAAACAGCGGAATTAAAACAAGGTTTAAAAAGGCGAGCCCTGTCTCCTGGTCCGTTATTGGCAATGCGGTTCGGGAGCGGTTCAGCGAGGTTGGTAAAAAATGACACAAGCATCCGATCACCGCATGATCGTGGGTCTGGATATCGGCACATCCAAGGTAGTCGCCATCGTCGGCGAGGTCTCCGACAGTGGCGAGTTGAATATCGTCGGTATCGGTTCGCACAGATCCACCGGGATGAAAAAAGGTGTGGTGGTGAATATCGAATCCACAGTGCAGTCGATTCAGCGCGCGGTGGAAGAGGCGGAGCTGATGGCCGGTTGTGAGATTCACTCGGTCTACGCGGGCATTGCCGGCAGCCATATCCGCAGCCTGAATTCCCACGGCATAGTGGCGATCAAGGATCGCGAGGTGACCCAGCAGGACCTGGACCGGGTTATAGACGCCGCGCGCGCGGTGGCCATTCCCGCAGACCAGAAAATCCTGCACACGCTGCCGCAGGAATTCCTGATCGACAGTCAGGAAGGGGTCAAGGAACCGCTGGGCATGTCCGGCGTGCGCCTGGAGGCGAAGGTGCACCTGGTCAGCGGCGCGGTGAACGCGGCACAGAATATCGAGAAGTGCATTCGCCGCTGCGGCCTGGAGGTAGAGGACGTCATTCTGGAGCAGTTGGCCTCCAGCTACTCGGTGCTCACCGAGGATGAAAAGGAGTTGGGCGTGTGCATGGTGGATATCGGCGGCGGTACCACGGATATCGCCGTGTTCACCGGCGGTGCCATCCGCCACACGGGGGTGATTCCCATCGCCGGCGATCAGGTGACCAACGATATCGCCATGGCCCTGCGCACACCCACGCCCCACGCGGAGGAGCTGAAAATCAAATACGCCTGCGCCCTGGCCAAGCTGGCGCGGGAGAGCGAGACCATCAAGGTGCCCAGCGTCGGCGACCGCGCGCCGCGGGACCTGTCGCGGCAGGCGCTGGCTGAAGTGGTTGAACCGCGCTACGACGAGTTGTTTACGCTGGTGCAGGCGGAATTGCGCCGCAGCGGCTTCGAGGATCTGTGCGCGGCGGGCGTGGTGCTCACCGGTGGCTCCTCGAAGATGGAGGGCGCGGTGGAACTGGCAGAGGAAATTTTCCATATGCCGGTGCGCCTGGCGGTGCCCCAGGGCATTGCCGGCCTCACCGATATCGTGAGCAACCCGATTTATTCCACCGGCGTGGGCCTGCTGATGTACGCCATGCAGCGGGAGGAAAGCAGCGATGCCACCAGGCCCCGCCCGGTGCGCAATGAAAACCAGTGGTGGGACAAAGTGAAACACTGGTTCCGCGGGAACCTTTGATGAATGCGGAATGCGGAATGCGGAATGCGGAATGCGGAATGCGGAATGCGGTATTAATTCGACCGCGTAGGATGGGCAAAGCGCAGCGTGCCCATCAATAAATCAGGAACGAACAACAATTTTGGCATGAGCAAAAAAGGGGAACAGAGATGTTCGAACTAGTCGATAGCGTACAGGACAAGCCTGTCATCAAAGTGATCGGCGTTGGCGGCGGCGGCGGCAATGCTGTGAAGCATATGATCGTCAGCGAAGTGGAAGGTGTGGATTTCATCTGCGCCAACACCGACGCCCAGGCGCTGAAGGATATTCAGGCGCGCACCATCCTGCAGTTGGGCAACAACATCACCCGCGGCCTGGGTGCCGGTGCCAATCCGGAGGTGGGACGCCAGTCGGCTCTGGAGGACCGCGAGCGTATCGCCGAGGTGCTGCAGGGCGCGGACATGGTGTTTATCACCGCGGGCATGGGTGGCGGTACCGGCACCGGCGGCGCGCCGATCGTAGCGGAGATCGCCAAGGACCTGGGTATTCTCACCGTGGCGGTGGTTACCCGCCCATTCAAGATCGAGGGGCGCAAGCGGGCACAGGTGGCCGAGGAGGGCATCCTCGAACTGCGCGACAAGGTGGACTCGCTGATCAGTATCCCCAACGACCGCCTGCTGGAGGTGCTGGGCAGCAAGGTGACCATGAAGGGTGCCTACAAAGAGGCTGACAATGTGCTGCTGGGCGCAGTCCAGGGTATCGCCGACCTGATGATCCGCCCCGGCATCATGAACGTGGACTTTGCCGACGTGCGCACCGTTATGTCCGAGATGGGCATGGCGATGATGGGCTCCGGCTCGGCGGTGGGCGAGAATCGCGCCCGCGAGGCGGCGGAGAAAGCGGTGCGCAGCCCGCTGCTGGACAACGTCAACCTGCAGGGCGCCCGCGGCATCCTGGTGAATATCATCACCGGCAGCGAAGAGGGCGGCTGCCAGGAGCTGACCCTGGGCGAGTACTCCGAAGTGGGTGAAATCGTCCAGGAGATCGCCTCCGACGACGCTACCGTGGTGATCGGTACTGCGGTGGACGACAAGCTGGGTGACGAGATGCGGGTCACCGTGGTGGCCGCGGGTTTGGGTGAGGGCGCCCAGCAAGCGGCGCGCCCCACCAAGGTGGTGGACAACACCCGCCGCGCGGAGATGCGCGATACCCGCGATTCCTCGGCTCTGGGTGGTCGCGAGAGTGCGGACAACCGCGCGCGGGTCGAGAGCGAGCGTCCCAAGCGCCCGGCCCCGACGCTGAATCCGGCGGATGCGGATATGGAGTACCTGGATATCCCCGCGTTCCTGCGCCGCCAGGCGGATTAGGCTGGGACAAATCGGCAGGATTGCCGATTTGGACGCCGCAGGCGCCCGCAAAGCGGAGAGCGCCAGGGATGGGGCGAATCACCGCGGAGTTCCAGCTCCGCATGCGGGCTCGCCGGTGCGGACGGCGCTGTCCGGTCAATAACCCCGTTACCCGGGGCGGAAAACCCTGCTCATGTCACCCGGCCCTCCCCCGGGAGGGCCGGGCCTCCGCCCCCGGTCAACGCGGGTTAACAATTTTTTACAGCGGTGTGACAGGTACAGGCCGTACAATGATGTTTACAGCCTGGAATTGGCGCCGAAGTCCTCGCGCTGAGCTATACTGAGGCTAGGGAGCGATGAACTGTACGGAATGACCGTTATGCCAGTTATGGTTTTGGCGTTTGTTTTCTGCTATAGTCGCCGGCTTGCTGCGGTCTTTGTGCCGCCTCTTTACCAGAGAACACGACATCTATGATCAAACAGCGCACACTCAAGAATGCTATTCGCGCCACCGGCGTGGGACTGCACACCGGCAAGAAGGTCGTCCTGACTCTGAAGCCGGCGCCTGTGGATACCGGCATAGTGTTCCGCCGGGTGGACCTGGACCCGGTGGTGGAAATTGAGGCTCGCGCGGAGAATGTCGGTGACACGCTGCTGTCCACCACCCTGGTCAAAGACGATGTGCGCATCGCCACAGTGGAGCACCTGCTGTCCGCGATGGCCGGCCTGGGTATCGACAACGCTATCGTCGAGCTTTCCGCCCAGGAAGTGCCGATTATGGACGGCAGTGCCGGCCCCTTCGTGTTCTTGATCCAGTCCGCGGGTATCCAGGAGCAATCGGCCCCGAAGAAATTCCTGCGCATCAAGAAGCCGATAACCGTGGAAGAGGGCGACAAGGTAGCCAGCTTTCTGCCGTTCAACGGCTTTAAAGTGTCTTTCACCATCGATTTCGATCACCCGGTATTCCAGGGGCGCAACCTGACTTCCTCGGTGGACTTTTCCAGCACCTCCTTCGTGAAGGAAGTGAGCCGTGCGCGCACCTTCGGTTTTATGCACGAGATCGAGTACCTGCGTTCCAAGGGCCTGGTACAGGGCGGCAGCGTGGACAACGCCATTGTGATCGACCAGTACCGCATTCTGAATGAGGGCGGGTTACGCTACGAAGACGAATTTGTTAAACACAAGATTCTGGACGCCATCGGCGACCTCTACTTGCTGGGCACCAGCCTGATCGGCGAGTTCAGGGCGCACAAGTCCGGTCACGCCCTCAATAACAAATCCCTGCGCACCTTGATGGCGCAGGAGGACGCCTGGGAGATGGTGACCTTCGAAGACGAAGAGGAAGCGCCTATCTCCTACGTCAAACCGATACTGGCGGTATAGGCTTAGCAGAAAACCGGCACGAAAATTGCCGGTTTTTTTGTGAAGCATACATATGTTTGGGCGAACACAAGGTTCGTCCCTGCGGCGCATTCTCGTCGTTCCGGCGTAGGCCGGAACCCAGGCGCCACTGGACTGGATACCGGCCTGCGCCGGTATGACTAGTGCTAGAGTATCTACGAGCCCACGAAGCAGTTCCTGACAATTTTGTGCGCTTGTAACAATTTTTGTCAGCTGACAAGTGTTACATTGGGCACGTCAGTCAGCTGAACAGCCATCTGGACGGCGTGAGACGAAGCATGGAAGTGGGTAGTCGGGCTTCGGCACAGAGCAATACGAAAACAACAAATTGTCGTAATTCACACACGCCTGTCCTGTTATGAAAGTAATCCTGGTCAATGAGCGCGGCGGTACGCGCAGCTTTAACTTTGGCGGCCTGAGTAGGGCGCTGCTGGGGCTGTGTCTGCTGGGTTTACCGGTAGGAGCCTTCTGGATCGGCATCAACCTGCCGGTGGCGGAGACGGATGCCTTCGATTCCCGCACCGCGAAAGCCTGGAACAAGGCTCTGCGCAAGCAGCAGCAGCAGATCGAAGAGGCCGACCGTCAGGCCCACGAGCAGCTCACGGCATTTACCGTAAAACTGGCGGAAATGCAGGCCCGCCTTACCCGCCTCGATGCTCTCGGTGAACGCCTCACCACTGTCGCCAAGTTGGACCAGGGCGAATTCCAATTCGGCAACGCCCCCGCCGTGGGTGGGCCGGAAGACCCGGGTATTGCCGGCGCCTCTGAGCTGCCCTACCAGCCGCCGGAGTTCCTCGAGGTTATCGACGACCTGTCCGATCAGATCGAAGACCGCCAGATGCAACTGGCCACCCTGGAATCGCTAATGGCCAGGCGCCAGTTGCAGGACGAGCAGTTTATCGCCGGCCGGCCCATCAGCCGCGGCTGGATGTCCTCCCGCTACGGTTATCGCACCGACCCCTTCAGCGGCCGCCGCTCCTGGCATAAAGGAGTGGATTTTGCCGGCAAGAAAGGCTCCGACGTGGTCTCAGTGGCCGCCGGGGTGGTGACCTGGGCGGAGGATCGCCACGGCTACGGCAAGCTGGTGGAAATCAACCACGGCAATGGCTACAAGACCCGCTACGGTCACAATAGCGACGTCAAGGTCAAAGTGGGCGACGTGGTGAAGAAGGGGCAGGTGATTGCCCTGATGGGCTCCAGCGGCCGCTCCACCGGTCCCCACGTCCACTTCGAGGTCTACAAGAACGACCGCCCGGTAGACCCCGCCAGCTACATTCGCCGCACCGGCAGATAACAGCTAATCTCTCCGTATCGCGCAACCGGCAGCTCCCCCGGGGAGTTGCCAGTCGTTGCGCCTTCCTGTTTACTTGCACCCCTTTACGGGTGATTCCCGCGGCCCGCGCCGCAATCCAGATTCAAGTGGTTTCTACATAATGATTGGCACACTGATAAAAGCAGTCTTCGGCACCAAAAACGATCGCGAACTGAAACGCATGCGCCGCGTGGTGACACAGGTGAACGCGCTGGAGGAGGAGTACCAGCAGCTCGACGACGATGCGCTGAAAGCCAAGACAGCGGAATTCAAGCAGCGCCTCGCCGATGGCGAGACCCTGGATCAACTGCTGCCGGAGGCCTTCGCCGCGGTGCGCGAGGCCAGCCGCCGCACCCTGGGCCTGCGCCATTTCGACGTCCAGCTGATCGGCGGCATGACCCTGCACGAGGGCCACATCGCGGAAATGCGCACCGGCGAGGGCAAGACCCTAGTGGCCACGCTGCCCGCCTACCTGAACGCGCTGGAGGACAAGGGTGTACATATCGTCACTGTGAACGATTACCTGGCCAGCCGCGACGCCAACTGGATGCGCCCGGTGTACGAATTCCTCGGCCTCACTGTGGGCGTGATCGTCTCCCAGCAGCCCCCGGAGGAGAAAAAGGCGGCATACCAGGCGGATATTACTTACGGCACTAACAACGAATTCGGTTTCGACTACCTGCGCGACAACATGGTGCTGCGCAGGGAAGACCGCACCCAGCGCCCGCAGAACTTCGCCATCGTCGACGAGGTGGACTCCATTCTGATCGACGAAGCGCGTACGCCGCTGATTATTTCCGGCGCCGCCGAGGACTCCTCGCACCTCTACCTGGCCATGAACAAACTGGTGCCACAGCTGCAGAGGGCGGAAGAGGGCGGCGAAGGCCACTACACGGTGGACGAGAAGACCCGCCAGGTGGAACTCACCGAGGAGGGCCACCAGTTGATCGAGGACCTGCTCGCACGCAGCGGCCTCCTGAAGGAAGAAGAATCCCTCTACTCCCCGGGCAACCTGGGTCTGCTGCACCATGTGCACGCGGCGCTGCGCGCTCACGTGCTGTTCCATAAAGATGTGGATTACATAGTGCAGAACGGTCAGGTGGTACTGATCGACGAGCACACCGGCCGTACCATGCCGGGCCGGCGGTTGTCCGAGGGATTGCATCAGGCGCTGGAGGCGAAGGAAAACGTCCAGATCCAGAGCGAGAGCCAGACCCTGGCCTCTACCACCTTCCAGAACCTGTTCCGCTTCTACCCCAAGCTGTCGGGTATGACCGGTACCGCGGATACCGAGGCGTTCGAATTCCGCCAGATCTACGGCCTGGACGTGGTGGTGATACCCACCAACAAACCCACGCAGCGGGACGACCTCAACGACCTGGTCTATCTGAGCACGGACGAAAAGATGGAGGCCATTATCGAGGACATCAAGTACTGCCGTGACAAGCAGGCGCCGATCCTCGTGGGCACCGCCTCCATCGAAACCTCCGAGGCGATGTCCCAGCGCCTGACCAAGGCCGGCATCAAGCACCAGGTGCTCAACGCCAAGTACCACGAGCGCGAGGCGCAGATTATCGCCCAGGCGGGCCGCCCGGGCACCGTCACCATCGCCACCAATATGGCCGGCCGCGGTACCGATATCGTGCTCGGCGGCAACTGGGAGGCGGAGGTCGAGGAGCTGCGCGAGAAAGAGCAGCGCGAGCCCACCGAAGCGGAAATCGAGGCGATCAAAGCCGAGTGGCAGAAGCGCCACGACACCGTGATCGAGGCCGGCGGCCTGCATATTATCGGCACCGAGCGTCACGAGTCCCGCCGCATCGACAACCAGCTGCGCGGTCGCGCCGGCCGCCAGGGCGACCCCGGGGTGACTCGTTTCTACCTGTCCCTGGAAGACAACCTGATGCGCATCTTCGCCTCAGACCGGGTGAAGAACTTTATGCAGATGCTGGGCATGGAGAAAGGCGAGGCCATCGAGCACCGCATGGTTTCCAACGCCATCGAGAAGGCCCAGCGCCGCGTGGAGGGCCGCAACTTCGATATCCGCAAGCAGTTGCTGGAATACGACGACGTGGCCAACGACCAGCGCCGGGTGATCTACGGCCAGCGCAACGAACTGCTGGAAGCGGACAATATCAGCGACACCATTGCCGCGATTCGCGAGGACGTGGTCAACGAACTGATCTCCGGTTTCATGCCGCCGCAGAGTGTGGAAGAGCAGTGGGATATTCCCGGCCTGGAAAAACAGCTCGCCGGCGAACTGGGCCTGGAGCTGCCGGTTCAGCAGTGGCTGGATGAAGACCGCACCCTGCACGAGGAGAGCCTGCGCGAAAAAATTATCCAAGAGGCCCAGAAGGCCTACGCGACCAAGGTAGAGCGCATAGCCGAGTCCTCCGGCGACGCCAACCTGATGCCCACCATCGAGCGGCAGATTATGCTGCAGGTGCTGGACCAACTGTGGAAGGAACACCTCGCGAGCCAGGACCACCTGCGCGCCGGCATCGGCCTGCGGGCCTACGCCAACAAGAACCCCAAACAGGAGTTCAAGCGGGAGTCCTTCCACCTGTTCCAGAGCATGCTCGACAATCTCAAGCACGAGGTGATCCGCATCCTCGCCCACGTCGAGCCCATGACCCGCGAGCAGATGGAAGAGATGGAACAGCGCCGCCTGGAACAGCAGCGCCGCCAGCAACTGGAACTGCAGCACGCCCAGGCCTCGGCCATGCCCGAAGCGGAAGAAGCGGACATGGCCGCTCCGCCGCCGACGCGCCGCGGCCCCAAGGTGGGCCGCAATGATCCTTGCCCCTGTGGCTCGGGAAAAAAATACAAACAGTGCCACGGCAAGCTGGCTTCCTCCCCCACGCCCCGTTGATACAAACTTCCCTCTCCCGCTTGCGGGAGAGGGGCCGGGACCTCCAGCTCCGCCCTGGGAACGCCGAGCTCCAGCTCGGCAACGGGCCGCAGGCCCATTAAACTCCGTCATACCGGCGAACGCCGGTATCCAGGAAGGAAACCACCGGGCGTAAATCTGGATTCCGGCATTCGCCGGAATGACGATAGTCAGTTAATCTTGAAGGAGCGGCATTGGGCCGCGGTAAAAAATGCCCCAAAACAAACTCCCTCAAATCCCCGGCATCCGCCTGGCTGCCGTCCCCGCCAAAATCAAAAACTGGCAGCGGGACGACCTGCTGCTGATCGAAATCAACGAAGGTGCCGCGGTCTCCGCCACCTTCACCCAAAACGCCTTCTGCGCGGCGCCGGTCACCGTGGCCAAAGAGCATCTGCGCAAGGGCAATATCCGCGCATTGCTGATCAACGCCGGTAACGCCAACGCCGCCACCGGCGAACGCGGCCTGCGCGATGCTCGCGCCTGCTGCGCAGCAGTGGCCGACTCAATGAATATCGATGCGGAGCAAGTACTGCCATTCAGCACCGGCGTTATCGGCGAACACCTGCCGCTGCAAAAAATCCTGGATGCCATTCCCGGCGCCGCGGCAAAGCTGCAGGTGGATAACTGGCAGCAGGCCGCCAAAGCCATTATGACCACGGACACAGTCGCCAAGACTGCCAGTCGCACCGTGGAAATTGCGGGAGAGCAAATCCGGGTGGTGGGCATCGCCAAGGGCGCGGGCATGATCCAGCCCAATATGGCCACCATGCTCGCCTATGTGGCGACGGACGCGGCCGTGCCGCAACCGCTGCTGGATGAACTGGTGAAGGAAGCGGTGGCAGCCTCCTTCAATCGCATCAGTATCGACGGTGACACCTCAACCAATGACGCCTGCGTATTGATCGCAAGCGGCACCACAGGCCCGCAGATCGGCGATGTCAGGAGCGCGGAGTACCAACAGCTGAAGGCCGCGATTGTCGAAGTGCATATCGAACTGGCCCAGGCCGTAGTGCGCGACGGCGAGGGCGCCACCAAGTTTGTCACCGTCGAGGTAACCGGAGCGGCCTCCAGCGAAGAGGCGTTGAAGGTCGCCTTTGAGGTGGGTGAATCTCCACTGGTCAAAACCGCCCTTTACGCCTCAGACCCCAACTGGGGCCGCCTGGTAATGGCCATCGGCAATGCCGGCCTGGATCGGTTGGATACAGAGAAGGTCAATATTTACCTGGACGAGGTGCAGGTGGTGGAGGCCGGCGGCCGAGCAACCGATTACACGGAAGAAGCCGGACAGAAGGTTTTCAGCCTGCCGGAATTCACCATCACCGTGGACCTGGGCCGCGGCGATTGCCGCGAGCATATCTGGACCTGCGACTTCTCCCACGAATATGTCACCATCAACGCCGAATACCGGACATAAGGCGCATCTGATGGGAAAGGTTGTTCACGTCGCCGTGGGAGTAGTCCTGCGCGAGGACGGCAAGATCCTGATCGCCCGCCGCCCGGAGCACCTGCATATGGGCGGCCGCTGGGAATTTCCCGGCGGCAAGGTGGAAGCGGGTGAAAAGGTAGAGGAGGCGCTCGCCCGGGAATTGCGCGAGGAAGTGGCCATCGAGGTCCAGACCCTGGCGCCACTGACGGAAATCCGCCACG
This sequence comes from Microbulbifer sp. TB1203, assembly GCF_030997045.1. NCBI lineage: Bacteria > Pseudomonadati > Pseudomonadota > Gammaproteobacteria > Cellvibrionales > Microbulbiferaceae > Microbulbifer > Microbulbifer sp. TB1203. The sequence goes on from NZ_CP116899.1 coordinate 327,331, forward strand.
ACTACCTGGAAAAAACCGTGCTGCTGGACACCTGGTGGGTCACAGAGTTTACCGGCGAAGCCCGCGGCCTGGAGGGCCAGGAAACCGCTTGGGTAACAGCCGGCGAACTAAACGACTACCAGTTCCCCGAAGCCAACGGAGCCATCATCGAAGCCATCGAACTGGCTAAATCCCGCCGGTAGGAGCCTGCTTGCAGGCGAACCCTGGGAACGCCGAGCTCCAGCTCGGCAACGGGCCGCAGGCCCGCTCTCCTTATACCCATCCCCAAGCAGGCCATTGACATATCCTACTGTGTACATACGCTGTATGTACGATTGGCTTCGAATGGGACTCAAAGAAAGCCGCGTCAAACCTGAAGAAGCACGACGTTTCGTTTGAAGAGGCCCAGTCTGTCTTCTATGACGAATTTGCCCTACAGTTCTTTGATGAAGAGAGCTCTGCCGAAGAAGATCGTTTCCTGATGCTCGGCATGAGCAGCGAGGCCAGGTTACTCCTGGTTTGTCACTGTGAGCGAGACAGAGGTAATGTCATTCGTATTATTTCTGCTCGTAAAGCTACCCGGTCTGAGCGGAAATTTTATCCCGGAGGTAATTAGCATGAAGAAAGAATACGATCTCGCATCGATGAAAAGCCGCAAAAATCCCTACGCGAGCAAGCTCAAAAAGTCCGTGACCATTCGCATGGGCGAGGATGTTATCGACTACTTTAAAAGCATGTCCGAAGAAACAGGCATTCCCTACCAAAGCCTGATCAACCTGTACCTCAGGGACTGCGTGGCACATCATCGGAAAGTCGACCTTAAATGGCACGAGTCCCGCTGACTGAACATCAGCAATCATCCCCTGGGAACGCCGAGCTCCAGCTCGGCAACGGGCCGCAGGCCCGCCGTAGGAGCCTGCTCGCAGGCGACCAAATCGGCTGGAGCAAGTTGGCGCAGTGAAGCTGCCTCAAGGGCCGAGCACGGGGACGTGCTCGGCGAATTACCGGAGACAGGCGAGGAGTGAGGTACTGCCATTCAATGACGGGTCTTGGAGCGATCCAACTCCTCACTCAAAACATCATCGAAAGCCGGTTCCCCCGGAATCTTGTGCCCCTCGGAAGCCCACTCTCCCAGATCAATCAACTTACAGCGTTCACTGCAAAACGGCCGAAATGGAAATTTCTCATTCCACTCAATGGGCTTCTTACAGGTGGGACAACAGAGAGTCGGAGTGTCTTTTGCCATAACAAATCAAAATTACTTCCAGGGATTAGTCGACAGGGCGCCAGAAAGTCAATCGGGCTCTCCGCGCTTGCGCAAGTTACGTAAGTGCTCGAAAGCCTCAGCAACCGGTAGTACTTTACCATCCTTGGTCTCCTGCCCGCTCAACTCCAGAATTTTCAACGGAGCCAGGATTTCCGGAGAACATACCTCGCGAGACTCGCGTACGGCCTGAAAGATGTCCTCCGTTACCGCGTTGGTTTTTACACTTTCAAATTCAAATGGAGAGGCCTTGCTCATGGTCCACCTTTGAAGCCCAGCAGCGGCGAGGGACTTCCAGAGTCTACAGTGAGGGCACAAATCCGTCGAATCGGGGCCCCCGGCACAAGCAGGACAGAGATTAACCTTGGTTCCCTTGTGAGGATGCCAACTCCAGATAGCGACGATGCAACGCCTCCACCTGCTGCCGCAATCCGTCCAGATCCCCGGCATTGTTCAACACATCGTCGGCTCTGGCCAGCCGCTCCTGGCGCGACAGCTGCGCCGCCATGATCTTGCGGATCCCCTCCGGATCGCTCTGATCCCTGCCGCTGGCCCGCTCAACCTGCAGCGCTTCCGGCAGGTCCACCACGCACACCCGGTCCACCAGTTTATACTGGCCGGATTCTATTAACAGCGGCGACTCCAATACAGCGTAGGGGCCGTTGCTGGTTTTCAGTGCGCGCAGGATCTCCTCGCGAATCAGCGGGTGTAGCAACTGCTCCAGCCACTCTCGTTCCGCGGTGTTGTCGAACACGATAGCGCGCAGCTGGGCGCGATCCAGCTCGCCGCTCTCCAGCAAAACCCCGGCACCGAAATGCGCCGCGATCTGCGCCAGCGCAGGCTGCCCCGGCTGCACCACCACCCGCGCGGCCCAGTCCGCGTCCACCACATCGATACCCAGCTCAGTAAAACAGGCCGCGGCCGCGGACTTGCCGCTGCCAATGCCACCCGTCAAACCGATAGTCAGCATCAATTAACCCCTAGGGCATTGCGAAAAATTGTGGGCTGTCCACGTGCTGCGCCGGACCACCTTGTAGGAGCGGCCCATGGCCGCGATCCCAACCAGCTTATCTCCACAAAGCTTTGCTTCGAATCAATCTTTTTAGTCGTTCGTCATACCGGCGGAGGCCGATATTATTGAGCCCGGAATGTTGAAGAGGTCCCCTGTAGGAGCGGCCGTTGGCCGCGAACAATCTCGCCATGTCTACTGACCTGTCGATCGCGGCCAGCGGCCGCTCCTACAGAGGGAAAAGACGCGGATGCCTCAGCCGGTCAAGCCGGAAAAGCTCAGATACCAGCCCACGATCTGATCCCCCCAAAGCATAGCAATCCACCCAGCCCCGGCCAGATAGGGCCCAAACGCAATCGGCAGGTTCCGGTCCCGCCCCATCAGCAAACTCCAGCTCAACCCCGCCACAGCCCCCACCGCCGCCGAGAGCAGAATCACCATCGGCAACATCTGCCACCCAAACCAGGCCCCGATAGCCGCGAGAATCTTGAAATCCCCCGCGCCCATACCTTCCTTGCCGGTGGCCAGCCTGAACAGATGAAAAACCGACCAGAGCACCAGGTAACCGGCGATAGCGCCGATCACCGCGTCCTGCAGCGGCACAAATACTTGCCAATAATTAATCAACAGCCCCGCCCACAGCAACGGCAGGGTGATATTGTCCGGCAACAGCTGCTTGTCGAAATCGATACCGGTCAGCGCAATCAACGCCCAGGTAAACCCACAGCCCGCCAATGCCTGCCAGGTAAAGCCCAACTGCCAGACCACAATCGCGGTCAGGATTCCGGTAACCAGCTCAATCAGCGGATAGCGTTTGGAAATTGAAGTGCTGCAGAAAGCGCACTTGCCCCCCAGCATCAGGTAGCTGACCAGCGGCACATTGTGCCAGGGCTTGATCTCCGTATCGCAATTGGGGCAGTGGGAGTGGGGCAGTACCAGGTTGAAGCGCTCGGCCAGTTCCTTTTGTTCGCCGGCGTCGGGCGTTGTCTCAAAGTAGCTGTAGAAATCCCGTTTGTATTCCCGCTCCATCATAATGGGCAGGCGGTAGATCACTACGTTGAGGAAGCTGCCTATCAGCAGGCCTAAAATAAAAGCGCTGCCTAGAAGCAGCGCTTGATACGAAAGCAGAGTTTCCAGCATATCGGATTACACAACCTGACCTAGCTGGAAGATTGGCAGGTACATGGCAATCATCAAACCGCCGACCAAAATACCCAGCACGGCCATAATCATTGGTTCCAACAGGGTGGTAAGATTGTCCACCATATTGTCCACTGCTTCTTCGTAGAAGTCCGCGGCCTTGGCCAGCATTTCGTCTAGCGCGCCAGATTCCTCGCCGATTGCCGCCATCTGTACTAGCATAGTTGGGTAGAGACCGGAAGCGCGCATAGCGCCATTGAGTGGGATGCCGGTGGCCACAGAATCGCGGATTTTTAAGGTGGCTTCTTCGTAGAGACTATTGCCGGTAGCGCCAGCAACGGACTTCAGTGCATCAATCAGCGGTACACCTGCGGCAAAGGTGGTGGAGAGGGTGCGAGCGAAGCGAGCAGATATCGAGTTGTAGGTAATAATTCCCAAGATAGGTAGTTTCAGCATTAGGCGGTCAAAGAATTCAGCCACCTTCTTATTGCGTTTCTTCACTTCTATAGTACCGCCAATACCGATAACGACTGCCAGCAGGGCGTAGAACCAGTTGGCCTGCATCCACTCTGACATACCTACCACCATCTGGGTAAATGCGGGCAGGTCGGCACCGAAGCTGGAAAAAGTTTCCGCAAACTGGGGCACCACCTTAATCAACAGGATGGAGGTGACCACTATAGCTACCACAATTACCGCTATTGGGTAGGTCATGGCCTTCTTGATTTTGGCCTTGAGGGCCTCGGTTTTCTCTTTGTAGGTGGCGATGCGGTCCAGCATGGTTTCCAGTGCACCGGACTGCTCACCGGAAGCCACCAAGTTGCAGAAGAGATCGTCAAAATACAGTGGGTGTTTGCGCAGCGCATCGGCAAAGGCCGTGCCCGAGGCCACATCGTCGCGGATTCTCAGGAGCAGTTCCTTTACCCCCTGATTGTCCAGCCCGTCGGCCACAATCTCAAAGCTCTGTACCAGCGGCACTCCAGCTTTCATCATGGTGGCCATCTGGCGGGTAAACAAGGCAATATCCGCCGGCGTGACCTTCTTCTTGGTGCCGAACAGTGGTTTGGGCTTTTTTTGCACCCGATTGGCAATAATCCCCTGGCGGCGCAGCTGTGCCTTTACCAGTGCCGGGCTGGTGCCGTTGATCTCTCCCTCGACCTTATTGCCTTTGGTGTCCACGCCTTTGTAGACATAAGCGATTGCAGCGGCATTGGCCATGGTTATTGTTCCCGTCTTTTGTTATTACTTCGACCGCTTGTCGAACCGTAGGATGGGCAAAGCGCAGCGTGCCCATCACCATAGATTGATGGGCACGCTGCGCTTTGCCCATCCTACAATCTGCCCATGCATTTGCGGGCCGTAGCCCGCGATGCGGCCAACGGCCGCTCCTACAGGGGCAGGTACAAATTTCAAACTGCGCTCCAGGACTCTTTAGTCCTTGGTAACCCGGTTCGCCTCCTCCAGGCTGGTTACACCCATCACCACCTTGCGTAACGCCGAGGTGCGCAGGTTGTTGAACCCTTCCTTGCGCGCTCGGTCGGCAATCTGAATGGAATTACCGCCCTCCATTATAATTCTGGAGATACCATCAGTGATGCGAACCACTTCATACACACCCACGCGGCCTTTGTAACCCTTGGAGCAGTGCTCACAGCCAACTGGCTGAAACAGCTTCCACTCATTCTGCGGGATATTGACCGCATCAAAACCTTCCTCTTTAAGTACTTCCGGCGGCAGCGTAACAGGCTTTTTGCACTCGCTACACAATCGCCGTGCCAGGCGCTGGGCGATAATCACACTCACCGACGTAGCGATATTGAAGGTGGGGACCCCCATATTCATCAGGCGGGTCAGGGTTTCCGGGGCGGAGTTGGTGTGCAGAGTGGATAGCACCAAGTGCCCGGTTTGCGCGGCCTTGATGGCAATTTCGGCGGTTGTCAGGTCGCGGATCTCCCCCACCATCACGATATCCGGGTCCTGGCGCAGGAAAGAGCGCAGCGCCTCGGCGAAGTCCAGCCCCACCTTGGGGTGGACATTGACTTGGTTAATCCCCTCCAGGTTGATTTCCACCGGGTCCTCCGCGGTGGAAATATTGCGCTCAGGGGTATTAAGGATATTCAGGCCTGTATACAGGGAGACCGTCTTGCCCGAACCGGTGGGCCCGGTGACCAGGATCATGCCCTGGGGCTGGGCCAGGGCATCCATATAGATTTTTTTCTGGTCGTCTTCATAGCCCAGGGCGTCGATACCCAGTTTGGCTGAGGAGGGGTCGAGAATCCGCAGTACGATTTTTTCACCCCACAGGGTGGGCAGGCTGTTAACCCGGAAGTCGATGGCTTTGGTCTTGGACAGCTTCATCTTGATACGGCCATCCTGGGGAACGCGCCGTTCGGAGATATCCATCTTGGACATTACTTTCAGGCGTGCGGAAATACGAGTGGCCAACTGGATTGGGGGCTTGGCCACTTCGTGTAGTACACCGTCTGTACGAAGGCGTACCCGATAGCTCTTTTCATAGGGTTCGAAGTGAATATCCGAGGCGCCGGTGCGGATGGCATCCAGCAGTACCTTATTGACGAAACGCACTACCGGTGCTTCGTCGCCGCCGGGATCGCCGTCGTCTTGCGGTTCCGAGTCCGCTCCACCGCCTACATCCAGAGCGTCCAGCTCTTCATCGTCCATGCCCGCCAAGCCGCCTCCGATATCGCTATTGGAGAGGAAGCTCTCAATGGCCTTGGCCAGCTTGTCCGCTTCCACCAGCACCGCATCGGTATTCAGCCCGGTATTGAAGTTGATCTCGTCCAGTCCCGCCAGATTGGTGGGGTCCGCCACCGCCACAAACAGACGGTTACCGCGCTTGTACAGCGGTAGGGCAAAGTGTTTACTGATCAACTTTTCGTCGATCAGGCCCTTGGGGATCAGGTCGAAGTTATAGGCGCCCAGGTCGAACAGTGGTGAGCCAAAGGCCAGGGAGGCCACCTTGGCCAGTTCGCGGCTTTTGACCAGCTTGGCCTCCACGGCGTGCTGGGCAAAGGTCTGGTTCTCCCGTTGGGCCGCTTTGGAGGCAGAGACGGCGGTGGACTCGTCGAGAATCTGATCGGCCACCAGCCGTTTGGCCAAGCCGGAGAGTTGGGTAACGCTCATAGGAAATGGGACCACTGCATGATAGTGACTGCTTGTTTTTTGATCTTCTCAATGCGGCCCCTTTACCGTTGGAGGAGCCTGTTGTGACCGCCATGGATGGCGGGTGCCGCCCAGCGGAAATGCAGATTTTGCAGGAGCAAAAATCTGTCAGGCGAATTCAAGGCCAGCAACATCCCCGCCAATATAACGAAATCAGTTCCCGTCGCCAAACAACATCTGCCCTCCTTGCTACGGCTTATGGAAAAATCCCCTAAGTCGGGCAGCGTGCAGCGTATCCATCAGCCCGACTTGCTGAGATTCGGTTACTTCAGATCAGGGGACCCTGAATAAGACTGTTTCGTCACTCCGGCGAAGGCCGGAGTCCAGAGAAATCCACAGAGATGTGGCGAGTCATTGAGTGGGGGAAATCGAGCAGAGTCTCAGTCCGACATAAACTGACACTTTTCGTCAGCAATGGATTTAGCACGTCTACCCTGGAAAAATGCGACCAAGAAATAGACAACTTGAGTGTGACTCACCTCCCACTTATGCCGCTTAGGGCAATTTACGCGCTTGCCATACTTGGCACAAAGCTTGTATCTTATTCGGCGACTTCCTCACGGGATGCTCTCCCTCACGGGATTCACCAAACCAAAAGTCTGTATGGAGACGGTTACAATGAAAAAGCAACAGGGTTTTACTCTTATTGAATTGATGATCGTGGTGGCGATTATCGGTATTCTGGCGGCGGTGGCGCTGCCAGCTTATCAGGATTACACTGTCCGTACCAAAATCACCGAAGTCAACTTGCAGGTTGGTGCCTGCAAGAACGCGGTTACCGAGTTTATACAGTCAAACGGCAGCTTCCCTGCTAACGCCAATGCTGCAGGCTGTAGTTCCACTGCTACCACGAAATATATGGCTGCTGGCCTGACGGTAACTGGTGCCGGCGTTATTACTTCTGGTGCAATTCAAAATAGTGGTGCTGCTAGTATCGATGGTACAAACATAATTTTGCAGCCGACCACTGATGCTGGGCGCACAGCTGCAATGGCTGCCGCTACAGATGCTATTCTGGGCTGGTCCTGCGGTACCAATGCTGCTGCTGCAGACTATAAATATTTCCCGGCTAGCTGCCGTCAAGCCGTTCTTGGCGGCCTGTAAGCAGTAAGTCGTGACAGGGAGATAATGCTGTCTTGTCTTGCATTGGATACTTGCTCCCTGTCCGACTCTCTGAAAAAGCCCCGCGATTGCGGGGCTTTTCGTTCAGGGAAGCGTTGAGCTGGGTAGGATTGATTTATCGTTGAGTTGTTTCGGTATGTTAGATCGTCTTCGCGCTTTCGCAGTCCATTTATTGCTCTCCTTTTTGGTTGCGCTGGCTACGCTGCTGCTGGTATTTCAAATCTGGTATCCGGCTCCTTTGTCTGTGGCGATGGGGGTCACACATATTTTTCTAGTGATGTTGCTGGTCGATGTCACGCTGGGACCGGTGCTGACGTTCTGTGTTTTCAAGAAGGGCAAGAAAACGCTGAAGGTCGATCTGGCAGTTATTGCGGCTCTGCAAGTCGGAGCTCTAATTTACGGCTTGCATACAGTGGCGGAGGGGCGCCCTGTCTGGTTGGTGTTTACTACCGACCGTTTTGACGCTGTGCGTCCGATTGACATTGATTTCCGCTTTCCTGATAAAGTTGCTCCCGATTATGCATCTCCGCCTGTGTTGGGGCCTCGCTGGGTGGCGGCTGTCCGTCCTGATGACCTTCAGGCCGATTCAGATATTGTCTTTGAGTCGGTATTTGGTGGTGCAGATCTTCAGCATCGCCCTTACTTGTACCGCCCTTTGAATGCTGCGGTTGAAGACATAAGTGCTCGAGCCCAGCCTCTAGATCGGCTTGAAGATTTTAACTCTTCTTCTCAAGTTGCAGATGTTCTTAAGCGGTGGCCTGAAGCTGATGCTTGGCTGCCTCTGATGGCTAGTGTTAAGCCAATGGTTGTGTTGATTAAGAAGCAATCGGCGGAAATTGTTGCAATAGTTGACCTTGCGCCCTGGGCTTACTAAGGAATAGGGGTCAAAGGAATAGGGGTCACAACGGAAAATAGGAAGAATTAGAAAAAAATTAGGGGTCACAAAAATTCAACAAGAATAGGGGTCAAGTCTTGACATAACAGTTTTAACGTCTAGGCTTTTATCTATGAGCCGCCCCCTTAGACTGGAATTCCCCGGTGCTTGGTACCACGTGATGAATCGTGGTGTGGCGCGACAGACCATATTCCGTGATAGCGATTGCTACACGGCCTTTCTCGATACCCTTGCTGAAGCGCACAGGCGTTTTGATTTTCAAATCCATGCCTATTGCCTGATGAGCAATCACTATCATCTGCTGGTACATACCCCTCGCGGCAATTTGAGAGGAGTAGGGGTCAAGTCTTGACATAACAGGGAGTAGGGGTCAAGTCTTGACATAACAGTTTTAACGTCTAGGCTTTTACCTATGAGTTGACATGCAACACCCATGGTAGTGGTTGCCCATCGCCGCGTAGGCGCAGACGTGCAGGGCGAACACCTGGGCCAGTTGCAGCAACTTGTCTTCAATCCACTGGCGGCGATGTGCCCGGTACGCTCGGCCCGCCCATAAAGAAAGGTGCGGCGCACGCAGCGGGAAACACAGTGGTAGTAGGGGGGTGGCCTCGAGGGACAGCAGGTCTTTACGAGGTAGTCCCATTTCTGGTTGTTCGTACAAGTGTTGAATAGCCAGTATTTTTGCGTTGATGCGAAAGGATTTTAATGGGGTTGGCGTGAGATGCGCTTTGTTTCGTGGGTGTCCAGAATTAGTTCCCGCAGTGTCCAGGACTCCATGAGGATTCCCACTCCCCTGCCTCCCCACGGACCCGATCTCGTGAGGAGGAATCGAATTAGTTAGTTTCGTGGAGATATGCGCCAAAATGAGCCGCAAACTTGCCAGTTGAGTAAATCCTCATTCTCTGTCAGAGATGGAGCAGATACAATCATTGCCTTTCATCAAAAGGAGAATATCTGATGATTGGCTTACGCCCACGGATGCGTGATGAACTGGAACGGCACTATAACAAATTACGGCTCGATGCCCTAAACAGTGCTAATCAAGTGTTTGACGATCAAAGCATACGACTAAAATTGGTGGATAACAGCACCTATGCGGCGTTCAAGCAATGGGATAAACAGCCAGGTCGCATCAAGGATTGGGATTGGCCGATCACTTTGCAGGAATGGAAAATGAAATTTCCTAAACGATTTGAAGCAGCAGCATGGAAGGATAACAAGCTCGCTGGTTTATCATTGGGCAGACCGACTTATGCGGGAACCGGCTTACGGCTCGATTACATAGAAAAGGCCCCTGTGACTGACATTCGGCTCGTGGAAACCATGCTAGTGGCATTGACTGCCTATAGCACATTGCTGGGAGCAAATCACATAAAAATTATGCATCCGGTTAATGCTGCGGTAAGAGATTACTATGTGAGCTTTGGATTTACATACATAAGTGGCCAGGATTGCTGTATCAGGAGGTTATGAGATGGCAAACATTAAAAAGATCAAAGACAAGCAGAATGAAAAGCTAAAAGGTAAGTCCGATAAGGAAAAAGCGCTGGCTGCTGCACGTCGTGCTATGCAAGAAATGCGAAAGCATCGCGATATTAAAGAACCTGACCAGTTGGCCTCTGGAAGGTCCGACAAGGATGGCAACATGGTTATTGATGAGCTAACGCCAGATGAAGAAATAGATATTGACGAGAGTAAACCCAAGGAAGCCAAAGATGACTGAACCTAAAAAACCAAAAACACTTTCCCAAGAAGAAAAGCAATATACGGTATTACCAAACGAAGTTGATCCTAGATCCTCGCCGTCGCAAGCGATGGTGGCAGCGTTGAAGGCAAGGGAAATAACAAGGAAAGCGCGACAAGAAATAGGGGGCAAGACAAGATAGAAAAATAGCAGTCTTAACGTCTAGGCTTTTATCCATGAGCCGCCCCCTTAGACTGGAATTCCCCGGTGCCTGGTACCATGTGATGAACCGTGGCGTGGCGCGACAAACTATATTCCGTGATAGCGATTGCTATACGGCCTTTCTCGATACCCTTGCTGAAGCGCACAGGCGTTTCGATTTGCAAATCCACGCTTATTGCCTGATGGGCAATCACTATCATCTGCTCGTGCATACCCCTCGCGGCAATTTGAGCCGAGCCATGCGACATATCAACGGTGTCTATACTCAGCGTTTCAATCGACTGCACCGACGGGACGGCCCCTTGTTTCGCGGTCGCTACAAGGCCATTCTGGTGGATGCGGACAGTTACCTGTTGTCGCTGTCGCGCTACATTCACCGCAATCCCATCGAAACGCGCAAGCCGCTCGTCGGCGAGTTGGAGGATTACCCCTGGTCCAGCTATCCGGCCTATCTCAACCGCGCATCGTTACCGGAGTGGTTATACCGGGATTTTGTCTATGGGGCCCTTGGCCGCCGCAATAAGTTCCGGGCGTACCGCGATTATGTGGAGCAAGGTGTAGACACAGATATGCGGGCTTTCTATCAGAGTCAGCGCCAAGCGCCGATTATGGGAGATGATTCCTTTCGTGCGCGCGTTTTGGGAGAGGCCGGGGAGATAAGCCGTGAAGTGCCCCGTTGCGAGCGAATGTTACAGGTTCCGGAGTCCAGTGACTCTTTGGTGGCTGTGGTGGCGGAGGCCTTTGATCTGGCGGTCGCCGATATCTATGGCCGCCCCGGGCGGGGCCGGGGCGCCTGGAATCCGGCGCGGGCGGTGGCAATGTGGCTTTGCCAGGAGAGGGCGGGGATGACATTGGCGGAGATAGGCCGGCTGTTTGGGGGAATTCACTATAGCGGGGTGAGCCAGGCTATCCGGCGCCTGAAAGGGCGTTTGGCTGAGGAAGGCGATGACCTGCAGGAGGTTAAGGTTGTGTTGTCAATGTTCAGTTCCTAGTGTGGTGTAAGGTACTAATTGTGTATATCAGAGCCCCCCAAATTGTTCATAATTAGGCGCCGCTCGCAGGGAACGAGTGCCCTATTCAAGAGCGGCAACGCGGCTGTGGGCCCTCTCTGGCAGGTGAAGAGGAGGGGGCTTCGGGCGGGCCGCTAAGCAGCCATCTGCGGCGTTGCATTTGCTTGACCCAGTCGTGAACGATTGCTGCACATGCCGGTTTTCAGGGGTGGGGATGCGTTCGATAGTCGAGATTTGCCGCCCCTTCCTGGACCAATTCCGGCAGCCGTTCTACCAGGTAGGGTGGCAGGGAAAGCAGACGGTAGCTGACTTCGAGGGTCTGCTGTGCCCTGCGGACCTGGGTTTGGATCGTCTGTTGTGAGGGTAGACCGGTATCGAACCGCACTGCCAGCGGTACGTCTTTTTCGCCCGCAAACTGGTGCAGGGATTTCAGGCTGCCGGCTGCGCCAGATTTGACCTCGATGGGGAGTATCTGCCCATTCAATCCCAATACATAGTCGACTTCAGCGTTGGCGGCGCGGCCTTCCCGCAACCAGTAGGTCAATTCCCGATTGGGTGATGAAGAGAGGATGTCCTGCAGGTGTTGGCCGATAAATTGCTCGGCTATGGCACCTTCATTGATCAGCTGGGCGTCGGTCATTTGTGTGATTGCCTGCCAGTTCAGGCCGCAGATGGCGTTCATCAGGCCGACATCGAGAAAAATCAGTTTGTAGATTTTCTCTTCGGTGTCCGCTTGCAGTGGCAGGCCGCTGCAATGGCTGTGTACTACTTTCGACAAGACGCGGGCCATGCACAGAAGTTCGATATCCCCCTTGATGGTGGCACTCTTGTCCTGACTCGAGAACTGGCTGTATTTGACCTTTGTGCCCACGTTGCGGGCGGCGAAGTTGAACACGCTCTGAATACGGGAGAGATTTCTTGAGCCGATGTACTTCGGGAAATCCTCGCGATAGGTTTCAATGATGGAGTTGTGTACTTCGCTCACATCTTTCAGCCGCCGGCTGTGGGCGTAGGTCTGCACGGCTTCGGGCATGCCGCCCACGAAATAGTAGGTTCGCAACAACTCCAGCAGCCGTTTGTGAATGATGGGGTGGAGTTCCTCGCCGAGATGGAAGCGGCGGATGGTGTCGGACAGCCTGGTTTCCTCCAGCGCGTCCAGAAATTCCGTGAAGGTCATGGGCCCCATATGCAGGTATTCGACCCGGCCCACAGGCATGGAGAACTGATGGTCGGACAGGGCGAATTCCAGCAAAGAGCCTGCGGCAATCAGGGGCAACTGAGGCATGTCTTCATAGAAATAGCGCAGTGCCGGTATTGCTTCCGGAACCGCCTGGATTTCATCCAGAAACAGGAGGGAGTCGGGAGCTATCGCGCCTGTGCGGGGCAGGGCTTCCAGTAGGTTTACCAGTAGGACTGGATCTTTGGTTGCAAAGACTGAGGAGAGGTCCGGGTGCCGCTCCAGGTTGATTTCCGCCAGGGGCCGGTTTTGCTGTTTCGCAAACAGTCTGATCAGGGTGGACTTGCCAACCTGCCTCGCGCCCCGCAGGACAATCGGTTTCCGGTTGGCCTTTTTGAGCCATTTTTCCAGTAAAATCAATTGCTTGCGATTCATTTTCAGGTCTTTTGGGCGAGTGGGGTGGCCCGATGATGGCAATTATTGGGTGTATTTTCAACAAGTAAGGTCTAAAAGAGGGGTATGTTTTGGAGGGGTCTGGTTGAAAATAGAGGTAAGATTCTGCATCGAATCTGCACTCCATCGATTTGCCATCGATTCTTCTGATGCCCCGGTCGGTGAGTTCGCCGATTGGCATGGCTCCGGTTCCGGGAGTCGCCTTATCCCTTATATGTGACCTTGTCAGGCGCCAGGTCCCCAGGCGCGGGGAGTTGCGCTCTCGACAGCAAGCAGGTTCCTACAGCGGCCTTTCGGCCGCGCCCTCTCCCCCAACCCCTCTCCCGCAAGCGGGAGAGGGGAGCGGACCGCGCTCATAGCGTGAGAGGGTGTTGACCCCCCACCGCAGGTCTCGGCCAGATCCCGCTGGGTCAGTCCCTGGCGCTTGCGGATAGTCTTGTAGTGGCGCGCCTGCTCCGCTCGGCATTCGGCCAGCGCGACCTCGGTGGCCTCTATGTCCTGGCCGGTGAGGATGCCTTCGCCGCAGTGATCGCACCACTCGCCAGGCTGTTCCAGGTGATGCTCTGCCCGCGATAGGTGAAGGTCTCCGGCTTCCGTAGCGGTTTGGGGTACCGCGGCCGCACTGGGGGACCGTGCACGGGTTTGTTGCTCGCGGGGTGTGCTTTTCCAGGAAAAATGTGACCAAATATCGCCATCGGGTTTTGTTGTGAAGGGTGATTGGCGTATGGCGAGTGCAGGTATTATTCTTACCAAACTGGCAACGATCTGAGGTTTGTAAGAATGACGGTGGCTACACTTTCCAGCAAGTTTCAACTTGGTATTCCCAAAGCTGTGCGCGAGGAGCTTGGGCTGAAGTCCGGGCAAAAGTTCACGGTTGTTGTCAAGGGCTCTGTGATTGAGCTGGTACCGGTACGATCCATGGATGAGATGCGAGGCCTGTTGCGTGGCGCCTCGACACTCGAAGTGCGTGACCGCCGGGATCGGTTCTGATGGTCGTGGTGGATACTTGCGGTTGGATAGAGTGGTTGACCGACGGTGCTCTGGCGGAGAACTTCAAGCCTTGGCTCGCAGATACCGAACAGCTGTTGGTGCCAACTTCCATTCAGTTCGAGCTCTACAAATGGGTTAAGCGGGAGCGCGGAGAGGTCGCGGCATTGGAGACGGTGGCCTGGACGGAGCAGGGTAAGGTGGTTGCGCTGGATAGTAATATTGCCCTGCTGGCAGCGGATCTGGCTCTTCAACACCGGCTGTCTTTTGCCGATGCGATTATTTACGCTTCCGCGAGCCGCCATGGTGCGGAGTTGATAACGGCCGATGACCATTTTGAAGGGTTGCAGGGTGTTACTTTTTTCGATAAGCGAAAAAAATGCACTTACTCAGAGCTTCCATAGTATGTCAATAAATCTCAATGAAAACTCCTCACTTTCTGAATTTCCCGCCAGGCCAGGCCGCGGATCTTCTTGCCGATCAAATGGATAACCGAATACTGGCTTTCTCCCCGGTCTTTATTGAGCTGTACCAATCCCTCAATCTCTAAGATATTTCCCCGCTGTATCTCCCGGCGATAGCGTTGCTGCACTTTATCCCACACCACCACGTTAACCACTCCGGTTTC